>NZ_JBGGKR010000003.1:0-524602 GCF_041287235.1 Mycobacterium sp. pR1184
CGCGACAACCGCACCTGGCAACCCGACTCACCCCCGATCACCCAGTCGGCGGCTTGACATCGTCATTGAGAGTCCTTTCTGTTCCCGGCGCGCTGGGGTCAGGGCCAGCTGATCTAGGGTAGTTCCTCAGGTGCACCACGCCGACGAGGACTTGGAGGACAGGACCGTGGCCGACCGGGACCCCGAAGCCATCAAGCAGGAGATCGACCTTGCCCGCGACCAGCTCGCGGCGACCGTCGACTCACTCGCCGAGCGGGCTAACCCTCGCCGCCTTGCCGACGACCTCAAAATCCGGGTGATCGGGTTCGTCACCAAGCCCGCGGTCGCCGCTTCGCTGGCCGGCGTCGGGGCGCTGGTCGTCATCGTGGTGGTACGCCGGGTCAGGAATCGCTGAACCTCCGCTGATGCCGCCGCGGCCATTGGTTGCGATCAGCAGGATCCGATTGGGTGCGCCGGGCGATCCTTATCGTGACGCAACGTCGCGTCCTTCGCCGGAAAACACCTGCGTGACAGTATCTTTCAATGTTCGACCTAGCCGATAGATAACCGCGCGAGCCTCAGGTGCCGTGGTTGAAACCACAACCGGGCGCGTGGACAGCGCGGCCTGTTTATGGCAACGTCGGGCCGGCGAAAGGACGACTTGGTGGCGACTGGCACGGTGCGAATAGTAGACGGCCACAAGCGTTTTGGGTCCAACAGCCATGCACTTGCCAATATCGACCTGACCATCGACGACGGCGACTTCCTCGCGATCCTGGGACGAAGCGGCAGCGGTAAATCCACCTTGCTGCGGGTGATCGCCGGGCTGGAGACGCTCACATCGGGAACCGTCGAATGGTCTTCGGGCAACGGGGTGACGCGCCCGCACACCGGGGTGGTGTTCCAGCAGCCGCTGCTGATGCCGTGGCTGACGGCCGGCGAAAACGTGGTGTTCGCCGGGCGGTTCGCCGCCAACCGCGAGTCGTTTGAGCCGGAGTACGCCCGTGAACTCCTCAGGCGTTTCGATCTGGAGCGGGTGGCGCATCAATACCCTGACCAGCTCTCCGGCGGACAGGCTCAGCGTGTGTCGATCATCCGGGCCGTCGCTACCCGGCCGCGACTGTTGCTGCTGGACGAGCCGTTCAGTGCCCTGGATCCCGCCATCCGCGGCGACCTACAGAGCTGGCTGGCCGACCTCGCTGCCGAACTGGGCATCACCGTCGTCCTGGTCACGCACGACGTCGACGAGGCGCTGCGACTGGCCAGCCGCATCGTGCTGCTCGGCGCGGACGGGCGGATCCGCCGGGAATGGCGACCGGACAGCGGCAACGCGGAACTCAGACAAGAGATCCTGAGCCACTACCGGGTGACCGACTGATGAGCTCTGCGCTGTTCTCCCGGCGCTCGCTGCTGGCCGGCACGGTCGGCCTCGCCGCGGCGGGGGGCGTGGCCGGGCTGGTGGATCTGGCCCGTGCCGCGGCCGTCGACCGGACCAACACCAGCGGTCAGCTGCGGATTGGCTATCTGCCCATCACCGACGCCGCACCGCTGTTGATCGCGCACGCCGCCGGGCTTTATCAGCCGGGTGTGGTGAGTTCGGCCAAGCCGGTGCTGTTCCGCAGCTGGGCGTCGCTGGCCGAGGCGTTCGTCACCCGCCAGGTCGATGCCGTGCACATGCTGATGCCGACGGCGTTGCAGCTGCGGTTCTTGCTGGGCAGCGCGGTGCGCGTGCTGAGCTGGAACCACACCAACGGCTCGGCGTTGACCGTTGCACCGAACATCACCGACCTCGGGCAGCTGGCCGGAACGCAAGTGGCGATCCCGTTTTGGTGGTCGATCCACAACATCATCCTGCAAGAGCTGCTGCGCGCCCACGACCTGGTGCCGGTGGTGCGCCGACGTGCCTCGCGCACTGCCCGGACCGTCGAGCTGATCGTGATGAGTCCGTCAGACATGGTCCCCGCACTGGCCAACCGATCGATCGGGGGATACGTGGTGGCCGACCCGTTCAACGCGATGGCCCAGGTGCGCAAGATCGGGCGAATCCATACGTTCCTCGGCGACGTGTGGCGCGACCACGCCTGCTGTGTGGTGCTGGCCCACCAGGATCTGATCGACAACCGGCCGCAGGCGGCGGCGTCGCTGGTCAACTCGATTGTGCTTGCGCAGCAACATATTAACGCCAACCGGCCCGCTGCGGCGACGACGCTGTCGACCGGGGCCTATCTGCCCCAGCCGGTACCGGCCATCAAGACGGCACTGACGTACCGCGCCCAGGACTACCATTTCGCCCATCCGGACTGGCAGCCGCAGCGGTTGGGGTTCCAGCCGTTCCCGTTTCCGAGTTTCACGCGGCGGCTCGTCGAAGCCATGCACGACACTGTCGTCGACGGCGACCGGCAATTTCTCAACCGGCTGGATCCGGCCACCGCCCATGCTCAGCTTGTCGACGACAGCTTCGTGCGAACCGCGCTGACCGCCCACGGCGGCCCGCAAAGCTTTGGTCTCCCAACTGATCTGACCCGCGTCGAACAGGTGCAGCCGCTATGACCACCGAAGAAATCCGCTCCGTTGACGCATCGGGTGAAGCCGTGCTAGCCGCGCCCGAGACAACGCCAAGGTGGTCGCTGCTGCGGCGTTGGTGGCCGCCGGCGCTGGCGATCGCGGTGGCGGTGGGCATTTGGTGGCTGGGCACTGCCGTGCTGGCCGCCCCGCAGTCGTTGTTGCACCAGACCACGCCGGGCCTGGTGGCCGCGTCGCTGGCCGAGCTCTACGACCGCGGCGTGCTGCTGTCCGACGCCGGGGTCAGCCTGTGGCGCCTGCTGGTCGGATTGCTGGTGGCCGCCGTCATCGGGGTTCCCGCCGGATTGCTGATCGGGCTCAGCGACGTCGCCGACCGCGCTACGCGTCCGGTCGTGCAGTTTCTGCGGATGATCTCGCCACTGTCCTGGGCGCCAATATCGGTGGCAATCTTCGGAATCGGCAACCAGCCGGTCATTTTCCTGATTGCCGCCGCGGCGGTGTGGCCGATCCTGATCAACACCGCGGCCGGCGTGCACGCCGTGGACCCGGGGTATCTGCAGGTGGCCAAATCCTTCGGGGCGACCCGAACCGAGCTGCTGACGGTTGTGGTGTTGCCCGCCATTCGGGGTCATCTGCAAACGGGCTTGCGGGTAGCGCTGGGCATCGCGTGGGTGGTGCTGGTGCCCGCCGAAATGCTGGGTGTGCGTTCGGGTCTGGGCTATCAGATCCTCAACGCGCGGGACCAGCTGGCCTACGGCCAGGTGGTCGCGGTGATCGTGGTCATCGGCTTGATCGGCTACGTGCTGGATCTTGTTGCGCGACGGCTGTTGTCGTCACCACGCTAGGCCGTGTCGGATGCCGCGCTGTGCTGCACGTGCACCGGCAGGTCGTCGGCCCACGGCTGGGTGGTGACCATGTCGACGACGTCGATGTAGCCTCGCTCGAATTCTCCCGTCGCCGCATCCACCAGCCGATATTCCTGCCGCTGTCGCTGGATCGGCTGTGCGTCCAGAATCACCACCCGTACGTCGCCGGGCTCGAAGCCGCAGCGCTGCTGTAGCGCCTCGATCAGGCACTCGTTGTGCATATGGCCGTCGCCGAAGTTCCACCCCAGCACCATCGAGCACAGCACCTCACCTTCGCACAGGTTGTAGTCGTCCTCGTCGTAGCCGGCCAGCGCGCGGTGCACCAGCGTCAGCAGCGCTCGCCCGTGGGTGTTCATGCCGCGGAACGCCAGCGCCAGGTGCAAGGGAATCAGTGTCTGCTCCTTGCTGCCGTACAGCCGCTCGAGTTGCAGGTGCTGCATCGGGCCGAGCGCACGCGAACCGGTGCGGAACTTGTCGTCCACCGCGGGCTTGACGCACCACACGGTGGTGTCCCAGTTGCCGGCGTAGTAGCGCATGCCGGGCAGGAAGGAAACCTTGCGGGGGAACAGGTTTCCCACCACGACGACCGTCGTGATGACCGCGAACAGCACGACGGGCCAGGGGCTGGCCAGGTCCGACAGGCCGATGTGTGCGTGCGCCACGAACAACCACAGCACCCCGAAGATCATGAACACGTTCCACTCCAGCGGGACCCCCATCGGAAACGCCAGCAGGATGTTCAGGTGAAACACGATCATCACGAATGCGGCGATCGCAGTCGGCCAGCCGCCATGGGAGAAGAGCAGCGCCAGAGGCACTAAACCCTCGATCGCCGTGGAGAAGTGCGCGATGAAGCCCGACAACGCGCTGGGCCTCAGGTCGTCCGGATAGTGCTTGAACAGCGAGCGCTTGAGCACGCCCGAGGGCAGGAACGGGTTGTTGGCCAGCATCGTCGAGATCACAAACGGGAAGTGTCTGGTGAGTTTCGAGGTGGCTGCGCCCAACCAGATCACCATGAAGACGAGCTTGGCCCCGATGACTATGTCGCCCCCGACGAACAGAAACGCCAGCGCGAGCGGCCCATACACCTCGGCGCGGGCAGCCAGAAAGATCACCTTGTCACGCAGGCTGATTGCGGCCAACACCGCGAGGATCGCGATGGTGTGCCACCGCGGTAGCACACCAATTGCCGTGCCCAGAGCCGGAATTGGGCCGGAACCGTCGGACACCAGTGCAATCCCCAGCAATACCAGCAGCGCGCCGTAGAGCAACGCGTCGAACGGGGTCCGGTCGATGCCCTTGGTGAGCGGCACTCGCGTTGGCCAGGGGGGCAACCGGATGGTGCCGGGCCGCAGCCAGTACAGGATCGAGCCCATCGGGGGGAAGTAGCGCCCGGCCAGCGGCCCGAAACAACAACCCAGACCGACGACTTCGAACAGCATGGTGAACAGCACGGCCTTCTGGAACACGATCGGCTCGGACCACCACGTACCGACGTCGCCGAAACCGCCGATGCCCGTGGTGCACCATCCGAAGAACCAGCCGCCAAGGATGTAGAGCGCGATCTTCACGCCGTACATCACATGCATGATCAAGGGAGTGCCGAAACCGTTCTCCGCGACGTGGCGCTGCATCGGGATGATCCGCTCGGCGCGGGGCAGCTTGCTCCATTCGGGAACGTCGACGACGGGCAGGTTTGGCTGGATGAACCCCATTGAGGCTCCTTCGACGCAGCTCGTTGACCAAGGGTGCCATTCGTGCGCTAGGCACCGAGAAAAAACTACTCCGAGCAACCACAGGTTGGGGCGGGATTGTTCAGGCGGCCAGTTAACCGCTGACCTGGGATACCGGGCATCGTTGCCCTCGCGCGGCGAGATCAGTTCAAAGGCTCTCGGGTACAGGCGATTATGGCCGTTGGCTCGGCCTCATCATGCCGCCGGGTCCCATCATTGCGCCCTGACCCATCATGCCTTGCATCATTGCCGGCATGCCGTCGCGCACGAAGCCCGTAACCTCACGGGCGTGGGCGCGGATGGTGTCGGTGAGGGCGGGATCGTCGGAGGTTTCCTCAGTGATGACGCCTGTGGGCGTGAGTGTCAGTTGCCGGCGGTAGCCACCGGCGTTACGGAATAGCGTTGGCAGGCTCTGGCTCATACACATGACCTCGGAGCCTTGGTCAAGGTGCGAGTACATGCTGGAGACGTGCGCGTGCAGTTTCGCTACGAGGTCGGGAGCGTTTGACTGGGTGGTGGTCCGCACACCGCCGGGGATCTCCTCGACCGCGCGTGTGATTTCGGTGTGGCGGTTGAACATGTCCAGGTAAAGGCCCATGTCGGCCGGACTAGCACCCATCATGCCGCCGTCGGTCAGGCGGATGCCCGGGACGGGTGAACCAAGGATTCCGCGAAGCGCGTATCCGATACCCAATGCCGCGCTAGCACCGAGCGCAGCGAGTGCTGCCCGTCGGGTGAATCTAGGCAATGCGAGACCTCCCGCGCACCTCGATCAATGGAATGACCTTCGACATCAAGACTTCCTGCGGAGCTACATTAATCGGCGCGAGAATTCGTCAGTGTCCGTTTCGCTGCGCCTAATGCGAGCCGTGACCGCGCCTTCATGCTGGATAGACCCGGTGGCCGTCGGGGTCGGCGGATCGTTTCGCTGCCTGATGGCAAAGGCGACCGCGAGGGTAATGACGCTGAAGACAACGCCCCACACAATCGCCATGAACGGAAGATCAGCGATTATTCCGCACCAGCCCCAGCCATTCCCGCCATACCATCTCGTCATTGCGTCGCCTCCCCAGCCGTCACGTAAGCTTTGTACAGTACCCCGGTAGGGTATTTCGGTCAAGCGTAGCAGCTGGTCCGATCCCGTCCTCTCGGGCCAGTCTGAGCACGCTGACACCACAAGCAATGTGCAGTTCTTAGGGCCAATAGTCCCTACCCCCGTTGGGTATGTGGATGCCATCCTTCGAACCATGACAGAAACACCTGAATCCACGATCGAACCGACTACTGCGACTGGGCAACCCCGCTACGACGGCGGATACGGCGCGCGTACCCGCCTAAGTCAAGTCGCGGCGTGGGTCCTGATCGTCGCCGGTACCGTGTTCGTCGTGGCCGTGATCTTCTTCTCGGGGCTGCTCTTGGGCTGGTCCTCACGTGGCCACCAGCGAGGATATTACGGCGGCCAAAGTGGTGGCTGCCCGATGATGGGGCAGGGCGGAATGATGGGAGCCGGCGGCATGATGGGGCCGGGCGGAATGGGTCCGGGCGGACCGATGCGCCCTCAGCAAACGCCTTCGACGACCGAACCAACGGCGCCGCACCACTGATCAGACGTGGGTAGCGCTCAGGGCGCCAGCCAGCGCTGTCGTCGTCCCAAGCTCGGTTGGAACTGGTCTGCTGCGTACGCGCTCTCCCCGCAGCGTGGCGGCCGATTCCGGATGCCGAGCGGTCATCCAGCAAACGCGATTCGAGCGACAAAATACCGCATGAACTGCGGTAATAGGTGGGTGCGCCGTCAGGGTTTCGAACCCCGGACCCGCTGATTAAGAGTCAGCTGCTCTACCAACTGAGCTAACGGCGCGTCGGTCAGCCAAGACCGGTTTGCAACGATAACAGGCCCGCTGGCGCAGCACGAAATCGTTGGACCTCCCAGTGTAAAGGCTGTGCGTCGCGCGTTTTGCGGGCTTCGGGCTGCTGACTTAGAGTCACGGGGCTCTTGTGCAAGATCGCCGGTCGGGCCAAACCAGCTGAGTTGCCATGAGTACGGGGCGTAACCCATTAGAATATTCGCAAGTATTCTCCGGTCAGCGGTGACCAGAACGTAACCAAAGAATGTGGAAGGTCACTTGATGACGGCTTTGCGCAGACACCGACCATGGCTGGCTATCGCCATGGTTATGTTTGCCGTGATCGGCGTCTCCTGTAGCAGCAATCACGCGGCCGCGCCGCCGAAGATCATCTTCGACAAGGGCACACCGTTTGCCGACCTGCTGGTCCCCAAACTGACCTCCTCGGTGTCGGACGGCGCCGTCGGCGTCACCGTCGACGCGCCGGTCACGGTGAACGTTGCCGACGGTGTGCTGGCGTCGGTCACGATGGTCAACGACAACGGCCGGACGATCAACGGTCAACTCAGCCCGGATGGACTGCGCTGGTCGACCACCGAGCAGCTCGGCTACAACCGGCACTACACGCTCAACGTCAAGGCGACTGGGCTCGGCGGCGCGGCGAGTCGCCAGATGAGCTTTTCGACCAGCTCGCCCGCACATCTGACGATGCCGTACGTCGCGCCGGGCGACGGCGAGGTCGTCGGCATCGGTGAGCCGGTGGCGATTCGGTTCGACGAGAACATCGCCGACCGCGCCGCCGCGCAGAAGGCGATCAAGATCACCACCAACCCGCCCGTCGAGGGCGCGTTCTACTGGCTGAACAATCGCGAAGTGCGTTGGCGCCCAGAGCATTTCTGGAAGTCGGGAACGACGATCGACGTCGCGGTCAACACCTACGGCGTCGATCTGGGCGACGGGATGTTCGGCGAGGACAACGTCAAAACCCACTTCACGATTGGCGACGAGGTCATCTCGACCGCCGACGACACCACCAAGATGGTGACCGTGCGGGTCAACGGCGAGGTCGTCAAAACGATGCCGACGTCGATGGGTAAGGACAGCACCCCGACGGCCAATGGCTTCTACATCATCGGCGGCCGTTACAAGCACATCATCATGGACTCGTCGACCTACGGCGTTCCGGTCAACTCGCCCAACGGATATCGCACCGAAGTCGACTGGGCCACGCAGATGTCCTACAGCGGCGTCTTCGTCCACTCCGCGCCGTGGTCGGTCGGTGCGCAGGGCCACACGAACACCAGCCACGGCTGCCTGAACGTCAGCCCGAGCAACGCCGAGTGGTTCTACGACCACAGCAAGAGCGGGGACATCGTCGAGGTCGTCAACACCGTCGGGCCGACGCTGCCCGGTACCGAGGGTCTGGGCGACTGGAACATCCCGTGGCCGCAGTGGAAAGCCGGCAACGCCAACACCTGACGCGGCTAGTCGGTGGGTTTGAGCCCGAGGTTGCCGGCGTGCTCGAGCCGTTGATCCACGATCGCCTTGATCGCGTCCTGGGTGGTCGAATTTCCGGTGATGGCGCGCAGGAATTCCTCCCGGCGCAGCCGCCACAGCCTGCCCGCCTGCAGGCATCGCACCGTGGCGGTGCGCGGCACGTCGAACAGCAGCGCGATCTCGCCGAAGTGGTCACCATCACGCAGCGTTCGCACCGGCCGACCGTCGACAACGGCTTCGAAGACTCCGGAACCGATCAGGAACATGTCGTCGCCGGAGTCACCTTGCCGGACAACGACATCGCCGTCGGCGGTATGGGAGGCGATCAGCGACGAGGCAAGCTGGTCGGCGGCCGCGACTGACAACGGCCGAAACGCCGCCACGCTCCTGATGGCGTCCAATTCCTCGCGCTGCACCGGTGAGCGCCGTTCCATCCGCAGCACGCGCAGCAGGCCGTAGATCGCACCCAGCAGCGCCAAACCCGCTGCCACGCGCAGCGTTGCGCGCACTCCGATCGCGGCGTTCACCTGGGCCGCGCAGAACCCGGCCACGCCGACCACCGAGACGGCGATCACCGCGTTGATTCCGGCGAGAAGGTCCAGCGACCGTCCGGACGCGCTGCGCTGCAGCAGGGTGCGCCCGCACACGATCTGGTAGGCGATCCCGATGCCGAACGCGCTGAGCAGCGGGATCGCCAGCGTCTCCGCCGAAGTCACCGCGAGGGCCAACAACACCGCGACGCACGCCAGAAACCCGAGGACCATCGGCAGCGACATCGAATGACGGCCGAGCGAGAGACTGGCGATGCCGCCGACCAGTCCGCCGATGCCGACCGCCCCGATCAGCACCGGGGTCCCCGAGGCGCCGATATGCAACTGGTAACTCGCGATGCTGGCGACGATGCTTTGCGCGGTACCGGTCAGCGATGCGGTGACGGCCATGACGGCGACCACGACCCTGGCGTTCGTCGACCTCCGAAGCACGGCGATGCCGCCGGCGAGTTCGTTGACGACTCGGGAACCCTCGTTGCGCACCCGGGTGTCGACTCCGCGAATGGTGAAAAGCGGCCACGCTCCCAGCGCGCAGAAAACCACGATGATCGCCAGCGCGGCGGCGGGCCCGGAGGATCCCAGGGCGACCGCGGCCACACCCGCGCCCACCAGCACCCCGGAGGTCTCGAGCAGCGCGGAAACGGCATTTGCGGCGACCAGCTGGGCCGGTGAGTCGGCCAACCACGGCAGCAGGGCGTCGTACAACGCCTTCGGGGCCGATTGGGTGAACCCTTCCAGCGCGATCACCAGAAACAGCAGTGCGCTCACGGCGTGATGTCCCAACAGCGGAATCACAAGCGCCACTGCGACTCCCCGGGCGACGATGGAGCCGGCCAGGACGCGCTCGCGCCGGAACCGGCCCGCCAGGGCGGCGTACACCGGAGCGCTGATCGCCCCGGTGATCTGGCGAACGATCAGGAACCAGCCGGGCCCGACCGGGCCCAGCAGGTCGAAGGTGACCACCAGCATCGTCGAGACCCAGGCCACATGGGCGACGACGCCTGCGGCGATCGATGATTCCGCTCTGGCGATATTGGCATTGGAAAGGGCATTGCGAAATGCAGCCCACCGACTTGCTCGTGTCGGAGCCTCGGCCATTCGGTCAGCATATAGTTCGGCTGACGGGTCCGGTCAAAAATCGCTTCGGCGTGGGACTTAGTTGCGCCGCAATGGATTACACGAAAATGCTACGCGCAGGTGAAGAGCGGGTCGCACACGACCGTGAACGTGCACCCCGATGCTGCCGGGGCGGTGAGCGCGAGGATCAGGGCGAGGACGACCTTGTACTTCAGACCAGACATGAGCACTCCGAACCTATGCAATGCAGTGATAGTACGCCATGACTGGTGGGGCGCTGGCAAATGCCGACACCGGGCTGATGACGGGATTTGGCGTCGACAGCCAACAAGGCTGGCAGGTGTCGCAAGGCCATTGCGCCACAATGCAATAGGTCGCGAGCGGGCATCGGAATCGGTGCCCGACGAGCGCTGCCCCGGGCCTGCGATCGGCCCGGATAAGCAAAAAGGTCAGAGGGCGGATATGCCCTCTGACCCTGTGGGGTGAGTGACGGGACTCGAACCCGCGACATTCAGGATCACAACCTGACGCTCTACCAGCTGAACTACACCCACCACGACCGCCTGCGAGAAGCGGCGACTGTCGATACTAGCGGTTCGGTGGCTCGACGGCCGAATCAATTGTCTGTTCCGCGCCGTCGGTGCCCTGCAGCTCGGCGGCCACCGCCGCGATTTCGCTGGTAGAAGGCCCGGGGAGGGGCACGAAGGCGGTGCGGCGGTAGAACTGCAGCTCGCGGATCGACTCGCGGATGTCGGCCAGGGCCCGGTGCGACAGCCCCTTGGCCGGCTGGCCGTAGTACACGCGGGGGTACCAGCGGCGGCACAGTTCCTTGATCGAGCTGACGTCGATCATCCGGTAATGCAGAAACGAATCCAGGGCCGGCATATCGCGGGCGATGAAGGAACGATCGGTGGCGATCGAATTGCCCGCCAGCGGCGCCGTCTTAGCCGTCTTGACGTGCTTGCCGACGTATTCGAGCACCATCGCCTCGGCCGTGGCCAGGTCGACGGTCGAGGCCCGCACCTCGTTGATCAGCCCCGAGCGCGTGTGCATTTCGGTGACTACGTCGATCATCGATGACAGGGCGGCGTCATCGGCGTGGATCACCACGTCGATACCGTCACCGAGAATGTTGAGATCGGCGTCGGTGACCAGGGCCGCGATTTCTATCAGCTTGTCCGTGCCCACATCCAGCCCGGTCATCTCGCAGTCGATCCACACCAATTCGTCGCGCACAGCGCTCAGCGTATTCCCACGTGGGCCCTGCCCCCGCTGACCCCTGGCAAGTAGTGTTGGGCGTTGCACTTTTCTCCCGAGAGGGGCGCGGCGCGATGACCACAGAATCGGCGGCCGGCCGGATCGCCGGCGGCTACGCCGTCGAAGGCCAGGCATTGGAGTTGGGCACCGTCGTCATCGACGGCAACGCGGACCCGAGCGCGCAGATTCGCATCCCGTTGGCCACTGTCAACCGGCATGGTCTGGTGGCCGGCGCCACCGGTACCGGTAAGACCAAGACGCTGCAGCTGATCGCCGAGCAGCTCAGCGCTGCTGGGGTTCCGGTCTTGATGGCCGATGTGAAGGGCGACCTGTCGGGACTGTCGCGGCCGGGGGAGGCCAACGACAAAACCGCGGCGCGCGCCAAAGACACCGGCGACAATTGGGTGGCGACCGGCTTCCCGGTCGAGTTCTTGTCGTTGGGCACCGAGGGGCTCGGCGTACCCATCCGCGCGACCGTCGCCAGTTTCGGCCCGGTTTTATTGTCAAAAGTGTTGGGGCTCAACGCTACTCAGGAGTCGACCCTCGGCCTGATTTTCCACTGGGCAAAGGAGAACAACCGTCCGCTGATCACCCTGGATCAACTTCGCAATGTCATCAGCCACCTGACCAGCGACGAGGGCAAGGCCGACCTGAAATCCCTGGGTGGGGTGTCGTCCACGACGGCCGGCGTCATTTTGCGCTCCCTGGTCAACCTCGAAGGCGAGGGCGGCGACACCTTCTTCGGCGAGCCGAAGCTCGATCCGCACGATCTGCTGCGCGTCAACAACCAGAATCACGGCACCATCTCGCTGCTCGAATTCAGCGGTCAGTCATTGCGTCCGGTGATCTTCTCCACCTTCCTGATGTGGTTACTCGCCGACCTGTTCAAGGAATTGCCCGAGGTCGGCGACATCGACAAGCCCAAGCTGGTGTTCTTTTTCGACGAGGCGCATCTGTTGTTCACCGACGCGTCCAAAGCGTTCCTCGACCAGGTCGAGCAGACGGTCAAGCTGATCCGCTCCAAGGGCGTCGGGGTCTTCTTCTGCACCCAGTTGCCGACCGATCTACCCAACGACGTGCTGTCTCAGCTGGGCGCGCGGATTCAGCACGCCCTGCGCGCGTTCACCCCCGATGACCAGAAGGCACTGTCCAAGACAGTCCGCACCTATCCCAAAACCGATGTCTACGACCTGGAGTCGGCGTTGACGTCGCTGGGCATCGGTGAAGCCGTCGTCACAGTGCTGTCCGAGAAGGGGGCGCCGACGCCGGTTGCCTGGACGCGCATGCGGGTTCCCCGGTCGCTGATGGGCGCAATCGACACCGATGAAATCGCCAAGGCCGCGAAAGACAGCCCGCTGCAAGCAAAATACGGCCAGACGGTTCAGCAGCCGTCGGAACCCGAAGTGCGCCAACCTGCTCCGCCGTCACCGGAAGCTCCGGCGCCGCCAACCGGTCACGAGATCCCCCCGATGCCGGAGCCCTTCGAGCCCAAGGGCCCCGCGATGTGGGAGGAAGTGCTGCAGAACCCCACCGTGAAAAGCGGTATCAACACCGCGATTCGCGAAGTGGTGAAGAACCTCTTCGGCACCGGTCGCCGCCGCAAGTAGGGCGGGGCCGTCGCGAGCGTAAGCAGGCTGCGAACTAACGCCCGAATTTTCGCAGTGTGCGTACGCTCGCGGCCGAAGGCCTAGCCGCCGCAAGTAGGGCGGCCGAAGGCCTAGCCGCCGCGGCCGAAAGCTCGCCCCGCCGGTCTAGCCGCGAGCCTAACGTCACTGCGAAATAGCCAGCGGATTTTCGCAGCCAGGTTAGGCTCGCGAACGGTAAGGCTCAGCCGCCGCCGAGCTTCTTGTAGAACGCGCCGGCAATCGGCGCGACGATCGCGCGGGGGGCATATCCGCTCCCGACCGACATCGCCTTGGAGGTCAGGCCCGGGACGACGCGCATCTTGTTGCGCTCCAACGCATCCAGCGAGAGCCGGGCGGTGTGCTCGGTCGAGATCCACAGGAAGTCGGGCACCAGCCGTTCGACCAGTGACCGCTCGGCGTCCTCGGGCAGATCGGTGCGCACCGGGCCCGGCGCCAACAGCGTGACGTGCACACCCGAACGGCGCAGTTCGCCGCGCAACGACTCGCTGAAGGTGTTGACGAAGGCCTTCGAGGCGGCATAGGTCGCGTTGTAAGGAATCGGCGAATTGCCGGCCGCTGAACCGGAAATCAAGATGCCGCCCGCCCCGCGCGCGACCATCCCGGGCAGTACCGCCAACGTAAGGTCGTGCACCGCTACGGCATTCAGTTGCACCTGGGCCTTCTCGCCCGCCGGGTCGAGGCCGCAGAGCGGACCGAACGTTCCGGTGCCCGCGTTGGCGCACAGGATGGAGATGTTGCGGGTCGTCAACTCGTCGCACAGTTTGGCCCGTTCCACCGGGTCGGCGAGGTCGGCGGGCCGCACTTCCACGGTGACGCCGTACTTCTCGGCTAGCCGAGCGGCAAGGTCGTTGAGTTTGTCCTCGCGTCGCGCGGTGACGATCAGGTGGTGCCCGCGCGCGGCCAATTCCGTGGCCAGTGCTTCGCCGATGTTTTGCGAAGCTCCGGTGACAACGGCGCGCGCATCGGGGCTGGGAGCGGGTACTGGCATGGGCCAATCGTAGACAGCGGCCACGTCCGTGCGGCAACGGCCGCAACCGCGCGCGGCGGCTTCTCGGCGTAACAAATAGAGTGCCGGGCATGGGGCAGCCGGAACCGGGGGTGGGCGAGGTCGCGCGATCTCGGGTGGTGGCATGGGCGCTGTGGGACTGCGGGTCAACGGGTCTGAACGCGATCGTGGCGACATTCGTCTTCTCCGTCTACCTGACCAGCAGCGTGGGAGCGGGGCTGCCCGGCAGGACCACACCGGAGAGTTGGCTGGGCCGCGCGGGCGCACTCGCCGGGTTGACGGTCGCACTGCTGGCGCCGCTGGTCGGGGTGTGGGTGGAGTCGCCGCATCGGCGGCGGGTGGCTCTGAGCGTATTGACCGGCCTGGCGGTGACGCTGACCTGTTCGATGTTCCTGATCCACGACCGGCCCGCCTACCTGTGGGCCGGGCTGGTGCTGCTGGGCGCGACGGCGGCCTGCGGTGACCTGGCCAGCGTCCCGTACAACGCGATGCTGCGTCAGCTCTCGACCCCGCGGACCGCGGGCCGGATCTCCGGTCTGGGCTGGGCGTCGGGCTACCTCGGCAGCGTGCTGCTGTTGTTGCTGATCTACACCGGCTTCATCGCCGGCTCCGGCTCCGGACCCGATGCGGTGCGGGGGCTGCTGCGGGTGCCCGTGGCCGACGGGCTCTACGTCCGGGAGGCCATGCTGGCCGCCGCGGCCTGGCTGGCGGTGCTGGGGCTGCCGTTGCTGCTGGTCGCGCACCGGCTGCCCGACAGCGGGGAGGTGTATCAGCCGACGACCATGCTGGGCGGTTACCGCAAGCTGTGGACCGAGATCTCCGCGGAATGGCGCCGGGACCGCAACCTGGTCTACTTTCTGGGCGCCAGCGCGCTCTTCCGCGACGGGCTGGCGGCGATTTTCGCCTTCGGCGCCGTGCTGGGCGTCAACGTGTACGGCATCTCGCAGGCCAACGTGCTGATCTTCGGGGTGGCGGCCAGCGTTGTCGCCGCCGTCGGCGCCGTCGCGGGGGGTTTCGTCGATCACAGGATCGGGTCCAAGCCGGTCATCGTCGGGTCGCTGGTGGCGATCGTCGCCTCGGCGCTGACCATGATGGTGCTCTCCGGTCCGGTGGCCTTCTGGGTGTGCGGGCTGACGCTGTGCCTGTTCATCGGGCCGTCGCAGTCCTCGGCGCGTGCCCTGTTGCTGCAGATGGCCCACAACGGCAGGGAAGGCGTCGCGTTCGGCCTGTACACGATGACGGGCCGGGCAGTCGCGTTCGTGGCGCCCTGGCTGTTCTCGGTGTTCGTCGACGTCTTCGGCGCGGTGCGCGCCGGGCTGGGCGGCATATCGCTGGTGCTGATCGCCGGGCTGGTGGCGATGATCGCGGTCCGGGTCCCGCCACGCCACACCGCGGTGGCCGAACCGGTCGAACAGACCTAACGTCCGGCGGCGTCGCAGACGGTGATGCCGGCACCGAGACGCTGGCGCACCTGGACGCCGTCCACGGTCACCGAGCAGGTGACGTTATGGCCGATGTTGATGATCGTGACGCTGGCCGGATGCGCCGCCGACTGCGACAAACTGACCTGCTTGGTCCAGGGCAGCGAGACGTTGAACTCGGTCTGGATGACGTCGCCGGTGTCCCAGTAGGTGATGCTGATGGCCCGGCCCTCGCCGCTGACGGTGTAGACCACGTTTTGCATCGCGCCTGGAGTGGGCGCGGGTCCGGCCGAGCCGCTGGGCGGCGGCACCGGCAGCAGCGTCTGCAGCGGCGGCGATGTCCGGGTCGACGTGTGAGGCGTCGGGCTTTGCGCACTCGAGGTGGGCATGGCGGGCAACGGCGGCACGGCGGTCTGGTTCTTTAGCGCGCCATTGGTGAGGACCAGCGCGATCAACAGCGCGACCACCAACAACACCGCCGCGCCGGCGCCGATCAACAACCAGCGCGGCGATTTCGGGCCATCCGGCGACGGGGGAGGCATGCCCCCGGGAGGCACCCCGCCGCCCGGCGGCTGGTCCTGGTCTTGCTGCCAGTACGCCGGCAGGCGTCGGGTCGTGTTGGTCTCGTTCACACTCGGCGTCCACTGCGGCGCGTACCCGCCGTAGGCAGGCGCGTACGGCGCTTGGTCGGCGTAGGCCGGATCAGCGAGCGGCGCGTTCCGCGGGCCAATCGGCCCGGTCGGTTCCGATCCCGCTTGAGGGGGACCAAACCGGTCGGGTCGACGTGGATCGTTCATGTCCACCTCACAGATTGCAGGGTACCTAAGCCGAGCGGTTGGGCGTGGAATCTCTCGATGACGCCCATTCAGCCGACTTGACCCCCGGCCGCCAGTGCGGCGATCGTCATGGCGCGCATGACCGCACGCGACCGCGTCCCGCGGGCCGGCTTTTCCGCCGCCTTCACGCTGTGCGGCGTCGAGTTGAGCAAGCCGAACACCGCGTGCGCCGCCAGCCGCGCGTCGGCTTCGGCCAGTGCGGGGTCCAGCTCGCGCAGCACGCCGACCCATACCTCTACATACTGGCGTTGCGCCTTGCGTACCTGGCGTTGCGCGGCCGCGGGCAGATGTGCCAGGTCGCGGTCCTGGATGCGGATCAGATCGGGCTCGCCGAATGCGAAGTCGAGGTGAAAATCGATCAGGCCTTCCAGCGCGTCGGCCGCATCGGTGCTGCGGGCGGTCACCTCGCGGGCCCCGGCGAGCAGTCGGGCGCTGATGCCGACCAGCAACTCGACCAGCATCGACTCCTTATTGGGGAAGTGGCGATAAATCGCCGGGCCGCTGACCCCGGTGGCGGCGCCGATGTCTTCGAGACGCACGGCAAGAAATCCGCGCTCGGCAAAGAGTCGCTCGGCGGCGGCCAGGAGTTGCAGCCGCCGGTCGGATTTCAACTGGCTGCGGCGATTTGGCGTGTCGGACCGGCCCGTCGGGGTGTCCGGACTGGACGCTGTCATGACGGTCCTCCGCGCACTTACGGATCCTTCGGTTAATCGTCACTAACGTAGCACGAGTTATCGGCGATTAACTCAGCTTTCGTGGCTACCGGCCCGGCGTCGGCGCCCGGTCGCTCAGGACGGGGCGGGGACTCGTCCCTGGACGTGGCAACGCCGCCGATGGTATTCTCTGCGTCAGTTAATGAGCATTAACTGAAGTGCCTGGATTCCCCGACGACGAGGAGGCTGCTGCGGCGATGGACGAGTTGCTGGAGCGGCCATGAGTGCGTCGGTGAAGGCCGCACCGTCATTCGCCGACGAGCACCGTCGGCTGGTCCATGAGTTGAACACCAAACTGGCGGCCGCCGCGTTGGGCGGCAATGAGCGCGCGCGGGAACGTCACGTCAGTCGTGGCAAATTATTGCCGCGCGAACGAGTGGACCGGCTGCTTGATCCCGGTAGCCCCTTTTTGGAGCTGACCCCGTTGGCCGCCAACGGGATGTACGACGACGAATCCCCCGGGGCCGGGATCATCACCGGCATCGGGCGGGTGTCGGAGCGCGAGTGTGTCATCGTCGCGAACGATGCGACGGTCAAGGGCGGCACCTACTACCCGATCACCGTCAAGAAGCACCTGCGCGCTCAGGAAGTCGCGTTGCAGAATCGGCTGCCGTGCATCTACCTGGTCGACTCCGGCGGCGCCTTTTTGCCCCGCCAAGACGAGGTGTTCCCCGACCGCGAGCATTTCGGGCGCATCTTCTACAACCAGGCGACGATGAGCGCCAAGGAAATTCCTCAGGTCGCCGCGGTGCTCGGTTCGTGCACGGCGGGCGGCGCGTATGTGCCGGCGATGAGCGACGAGGCGGTCATCGTCCGTGAGCAGGGCACGATCTTCCTCGGCGGCCCACCATTGGTGAAAGCCGCTACCGGCGAGATCGTTTCGGCCGAAGACCTTGGCGGCGGGGACCTGCACTCGCGGGTCTCCGGGGTCACCGACCATCTTGCCGACGACGATGAGCATGCGCTGCGCATCGTGCGCGCCATCGCGGCCACGTTCGGCCCGCGCCAGCCCAGCCCGTGGGAGGTGGTGCCCACGGTCGAGTCCAAACACGCGCAGACCGAGCTCTACGACGTCGTCCCGCCGGATCCGCGGGTGCCCTACGACGTGCACGAGGTCATCCTGCGGCTGGTCGACGGCAGCGAATTCAGCGAATTCAAGGCGAAATACGGCAAGACGCTGGTGACCGGATTCGCGCGCATCCATGGCCACCCGGTCGGCATCATCGCCAACAACGGCGTGTTGTTCAGCGAATCCGCGCTCAAGGGAGCACATTTCATCGAGCTGTGCGACAAGCGCAAGATTCCGCTGCTCTTCTTGCAGAACATCGCGGGCTTCATGGTGGGCCGCGACTACGAGGCCGGCGGCATCGCCAAGCACGGCGCCAAGATGGTCACCGCGGTGGCGTGCGCCCGGGTGCCCAAACTGACCGTAGTGATCGGCGGATCCTATGGCGCGGGCAACTATTCGATGTGCGGGCGGGCGTATTCGCCCCGTTTTCTGTGGATGTGGCCCAACGCCCGGATCTCGGTGATGGGGGGTGAGCAGGCGGCCTCCGTGCTGGCCACGGTGCGCGGCGAGCAGCTCAGCGCGTCGGGCAAACCGTGGTCACCCGAGGAAGAAGAGACGTTCAAGGCGCCGATCCGCGTCCAATACGAGGACCAGGGCAACCCGTACTACTCGACGGCCCGGCTCTGGGACGATGGCATCATTGACCCTGCCGATACCAGAATGTTTGTCGGGCTTGCCCTTTCGGTGTGCGCGCAGGCGCCACTGGAACCGGTCTCCTACGGCGTCTTCCGGATGTGAGTGCAATGTTCGACACCGTCTTAGTGGCCAACCGCGGCGAGATCGCCGTGCGGGTGATGCGGACCTTGCGTCGGCTCGGTATCCGGTCGGTGGCCGTCTACAGCGATCCCGACGCCGACGCGCGGCACGTGCGAGAAGCCGACACGGCGGTGCGGCTGGGGCCGGCGCCCGCCCGTGAGAGCTATCTCGACATCGACAAGGTGCTCGAGGCCGCGGCGCGCACCGGCGCCCAGGCGATCCACCCGGGTTACGGATTCCTTTCCGAGAACGCCCATTTCGCTGCCTCGTGCGAGCGCGCCGGGGTGGTGTTCCTGGGCCCGCCGACCCGCGCGATCGAGGTGATGGGCGACAAGATCACCGCCAAGAACGCGGTCGCCGCTTTCGACGTTCCGGTGGTGCCCGGGGTGGCGAAATCGGGACTGACCGACGACGAGCTCGTCACCGCCGCCGCAGAGGTCGGTTATCCGGTGTTGATCAAACCGTCGGCCGGCGGCGGAGGTAAGGGCATGCGGCTGGTGCAAGACCCGGCCCGGCTACCCGAGGCGCTGGTCGGCGCGCGCCGGGAGGCCGCGTCGTCGTTCGGTGACGACACGCTCTTCCTGGAGCGATTCGTATTGCGGCCCAGGCATATCGAGGTGCAGGTTCTTGCCGACGGCCATGGCAACGTGGTGCATCTGGGCGAGCGGGAATGCAGCCTGCAGCGGCGCCACCAGAAGGTGATCGAAGAGGCGCCCTCGCCATTGCTGGATCCGCAGACCCGCGCTCGGATCGGAACCGCGGCCTGCAACACCGCCCGCAGCGTGGACTACGTCGGAGCCGGCACGGTGGAGTTCATCGTCTCGGCCGAACAACCCGACGAGTTCTTCTTCATGGAGATGAACACCCGCCTGCAGGTTGAACACCCGGTCACCGAGGCGATCACCGGGCTCGACCTGGTCGAGTGGCAGCTGCGGGTGGGCGCGGGCGAAAAGCTCACCTTCGCCCAGGACGACATCGAGCTGAACGGACACGCGATCGAGGCGCGGGTGTACGCCGAAGATCCCGGCCGCGGCTTCCTGCCCACCGGCGGGCGGGTGCTCGACGTCTTTGAGCCTTCGGGACCCGGTGTGCGAGTGGACTCTTCGCTGCTGGCGGGCACGGTGGTGGGCAGCGACTACGACCCGATGCTGAGCAAGGTGATCGCCCACGGCGCCGATCGCGCCGAGGCGCTGGCCGAACTCGACCGGGCGCTGGCGCAGACGACGATTCTGGGTGTGCAGACCAATATCGAATTCCTGCGCTTCCTGCTCGCCGACGAACGGGTGCAAGCCGGCGACCTGGACACCGCACTGCTCGAGGAGCGGCTGCCGAACTTCGCGTCGCTGCCGGCGCCCGACGACGTGCTCGCGGCCGGCGGTCTTTACCGCCAGTGGGTACTGGCCCACCGCGCGCAGGGCAACGTGTGGGCACAGCCCTCGGGCTGGCGCGTCGGAGCCTGTCCTGCTCCGGTGCGCACCGCTATGCGCACAGCGCTGCGCACCGAGACGGTCTCGGTTTCCGGTCTGCCCGGCGCCGCCACGGTACAGGTCGGCGACGGCGAAACCCGTTCGGCGAGTGTGGAAGTCGAGCGGCGCAGCTTGAGCGCGACGCTGGACGGGCTGCGCCGGGAGTACCGGTGGGCCGAGGCCGACCGCCACCTGTGGATCGCCGACGAGCGCGGCACCTGGCACCTGCGCGAGGCCGAGGAAACCAAAATTCACCGCGCGTCCGACACCCGGCAGGCGGAGGTTCTCAGTCCCATGCCCGGCAGTGTGATCGCCGTGCAGGTCGACTCCGGCGCCGCGGTTTCTGAGGGCGACGTGGTGGTGGTCGTCGAGGCGATGAAAATGGAACACTCTTTGGCCGCACCGGTTTCGGGACGCGTCGAGCTGCTCGTGTCGGTCGGCGATCAGGTGACGGTTGACCAGGTGCTGGCCCGCTTGGTCCCAGACTCCGAAGAGAAAAAGGATTAAACGATCATGACGACAACGATCACCGCGGGGACGTTACCCAAGGAATACGAAGACCTTCGCGCCACCGTCGCCGATTTCGCGCGGACCGTGGTTGCTCCCGTGTCGGCCAAACACGATGAGGAGCACAGCTTTCCGTACGAGGTCGTCGCCAAGATGGGGGAGATGGGCCTGTTCGGGCTGCCGTTTCCCGAAGAGTACGGCGGGATGGGCGGCGACTACTTCGCGCTCTCGCTGGCGCTCGAGGAACTCGGCAAGGTCGACCAATCGGTGGCGATCACGCTGGAGGCCGGGGTCGGGCTCGGGGCCATGCCGATCTTCCGTTTCGGCACCGACGAACAGAAGCAGAAGTGGCTACCCGACCTGGTGGCCGGCCGCGCGCTGGCCGGTTTCGGCCTGACCGAACCCGGCGCGGGTTCGGACGCCGGGGGTACCCGCACCACAGCCAAACTCGACGACGGCGAGTGGGTGATCAACGGCTCCAAGCAGTTCATCACGAATTCGGGTACCGACATCACCTCGCTGGTCACCGTCACCGCGGTCACCGGCACGCTCGCCGACGACAAGAAGGAGATCTCGACCATCATCGTGCCCAACGGCACACCGGGATTCACCGTCGAACCGTTCTACAGCAAGGTCGGCTGGAACGCCTCGGACACCCATCCCTTGACTTTCCAGGATGCCCGCGTTCCGGAAGAGAATCTGCTGGGCGCCCGTGGCCGGGGATACGCCGGCTTCCTGTCGATCCTCGACGAAGGCAGAATCGCGATCGCCGCCTTGGCAACCGGTGCGGCGCAGGGCTGCGTCGACGAAAGCGTTAAGTACTCCAAGGAGCGACAGTCGTTCGGCCAGCCCATCGGCTCCTATCAGGCGATCAGCTTCAAAATCGCCCGGATGGAGGCGCGTGCCCACGTCGCACGCACGGCCTACTACGATGCCGCTGCAAAGATGTTGTCGGGCAAGCCATTCAAAAAGGAGGCGGCGATCGCCAAGATGATCGCGTCGGAGGCTGCAATGGACAACGCGCGCGACGCTACCCAGATTCACGGCGGATACGGCTTCATGAACGAATATCCCGTGGCGCGCCACTACCGCGACAGCAAGATCCTCGAGATCGGTGAAGGCACCACCGAGGTGCAACTCATGCTCATCGCGCGATCGCTGGGGCTGTCGTGAGCTTGCCGGACCACGTGGGCAAGTCGGTCGTGCAGCGCGGCTTGTGGTTTGAGGAATTCGAGATCGGCACCACCTATTTGCACCGCCCCGGTCGCACCGTCACCGAGGCGGACAATGTGCTGTTCACCACGCTCACCATGAACACCCAGCCGTTGCACCTCGACGCGGCATGGGCCGCCGAACAACCGGGCTTTCGCGGTGAGCGGCTGGTGAACTCGATGTTCACCCTGTCGACACTGGTCGGCCTGTCGGTCACCCAACTGACACTGGGCACCATCGTGGCCAACCTCGGCTTCTCGGAGGTGTCGTTCCCCAAGCCACTGTTCCACGGCGACACCCTGTACGCCGAGACCGTGTGCACCGACAAGCGCGAATCGAAGAGCCGCCCGGGAGAGGGAATCGTGAGCCTCGAACACACCGGGCGCAATCAGGACGGCGACGTGGTCGCGCGCGCTGTCCGCAAGACTCTGGTGCAAAAGCGACCAGCCGACGAGGAGCCTCGATGAATTTAGCCGCAGCCGGCCCCGGGTGGCTGTTCTGCCCGGCCGACCGCCCGGAGCGCTTCGCCAAGGCCGCCGCGGCGGCCGACGTGGTGATCCTCGACCTCGAGGACGGTGTGGCGCAAGCCGACAAGCCGGCCGCCCGCAAGGCGTTGCAGGACACCCCGCTGGACCCGCAGCGCACCGTGGTGCGGATCAACGCCGCCGATACCGACGAATACTCCCCCGATCTCGAGGCCCTGAAGTCGACGCCGTATACGACGGTGATGCTGTCCAAGACCGAATCGGCCGAACAGGTGACCGCGCTGGCCCCACTCGAGGTGATCGCGCTGCTGGAGACCCCGCGCGGTGCGGTGTTCGCCAGGGAGATCGCCGCGGCGCCGGGCACGGTGGCGCTGATGTGGGGCGCCGAGGATCTGGTCGCTGCGCTGGGCGGCAGCTCCAGCCGCACGGCCGACGGCACCTATCGCGATGTCGCCCGTCACGTGCGATCGACGGCGTTGCTGACGGCGTCGGCGTTCGGTCTTGCCGTGCTCGACGCGGTGCACCTGGACATCGGCGACCTCGACGGCTTACGCGCCGAGGCGCAAGACGCCGTGGCGCTGGGCTTCGCCGGGACCGTGTGCATTCACCCGACCCAGATTCCGGTGGTGCGCAAGGCCTTTCGGCCCACCGAGGAGAAGCTTGACTGGGCGCGCCGGGTCTTGGCGGCGGCGCGCAGCGAGCGCGGGGTGTTCGCTTTCGAAGGGCAGATGGTCGATTCGCCGGTGCTCAAGCACGCGGCGGCCCTGGTGCGGCGAGCTGGAGATTCCGCCTAGCCGGCACTCACGGGTGCGGCGGTACCGGGCACCAGAACAGGCCGCAGTTGAAATTCGGCTGCCGGGACGGCGGTGGCGGCGGGTACGTCGGCGGATGTTCGGTGTCCCAGCACTGGTTCCAGTACTTGTTCTCGCCCCACGCCGGGTTCCACGGCTGGTTGGGGCACCAATACACCTGCGGCGCGGGACTCGGCTGTGCCCGGGCGGTTCCCGCGGCCAAGCCGAATCCCGCCGTCGCGAAGCCGCTGGACAGCAATGCCGCCGCGATGATCCGGTTCCGAGTGGCGATCATGGGGATAGTTCACAACACGCGGTCCGCTACCGATCCCAAACTCAGCGAATTGGCCGTGGCGTGAAACGTCAACGCCGTGCATCCCTGCGGGGTGGCAACGCCGATGCTTCTCAACGAGCCGGTGGCGCAATTGGTTGCCGAAAAACCCGAGGCCAGCGTCGCATTCGAAAACCTGTTGCCGGTCGAGATGATTGAAGCCGCCGACGTCACCGAGGCAATGGTTTATCTGTGCGGGCAGTCCGGCCGCTACATCACCGGCATCTCACTTCCCGTCGACGCGGGCTACACCGTCAAATAGGGCGCAAACGGAATGCGGGGCCTCAACATGTGTCGCCCGTGTTACGGCGTTGTTTCGGCTGCTGTCAAGATCTTTGGCCGTAAGGAACTCGCTAATGCGGCACTTTCGGTGTCTTAACGAGATTGCAAAAGAGCAGAAACATTCGCGAACGCCGAGCCCGCAAATCTGTCGTAATCTTTGATCCAGCACATGACAGTTGCTTGCTGCATTGAGTTTAGGTCCACGGAAGGAACGAATGATGACCATCGCGCGGGGCTTCGCCGCAATCGCTATTTGCGCCGGTTTCGCTGTCGGTTCAGCCGGCACAGCGTGGGCTGACACGCCGACGATGAGTGGCAGCTACACCGAGACCGTGACGACGCCAGGCGGCCACAGTGTAGACAACAGCTGGACGGTCAACTCTTGCGGGAATGGATGCCTCTGGATCAAGGCCGGGCTTGGGGCGAGCCAGGCAACGTTGGTCGACGGTCAATGGGTCATGGACACGATGAGCAACGTCAACTGCGTGGGCGGTGGTTACACCCTCTACGGCACGACCACTCACACGGTGTGGGATCCCAACACGCTGACCGGCACGGCCGCACACACCTACATCACGGGAGCCTGCGGCAACCCGCCGGGGTACACGCAGGTCGACCAGATCGCGATCAAGTCGGCTTCCTGACACTTCGACGCTCAGATCCCCTGAAACCCTTGGGATTCAGGGGATCTGAGCTATCACGGGACGACGCACCTGGGGGACTGCCCGCGACGAGGGGTTGCCTGCCGCGCGGATAGCTGCTGGATAAGGCAAGCTAACTAATTGCGCCGTTCAAATCGACGGCCCTCGCGCAACGACACCGTGGAGCGTTATGGGCAACCAGTACTTTCCGTTGGTCATCGCGGTGGTCATGCTCGCCCTCGGGCTGACCCTCACCGTGGATGACTTCAAGCGGGCCGCCACGATGCGGCGACCGTTGGCGGTGGCGCTGATCTGTCAGTCCCTGCTGCTGCCGAGTCTGTGCCTGCTGATCGCCGAAGCCTTCCATCTGGAGCCGCATCTGGCGGTCGGCCTGATGCTGATGGCCGCCACGCCCGGCGGCACGATGGCGAACATCGTCAGTCACCTCTTCAACGGGGACCTGGCGCTCAACCTGACCCTGGCCGCGATCAACGCCGCGCTGTCGATCGTGGCCCTTCCGGCCATTCTGGCCGCGTCGATGACCTGGTTCCTCGGCGAGGGACGCTTCATCCCGCTGCAGCTGGACAAGTTCGTCACGGTGTTCGCACTGGTGCTCATCCCGACCGCGATCGGTATTGCGATACGCCACCGCTTCCCTGAACTGGCGCGTCGATTGAAGACGCCGGTCAAGGTCGTCGCGGTACTGCTGCTGATCGTCGCGATCGGCGGGGCGATCGCCCAAGGTGAGACGACGCTGTTGCACAACTTCGGTGTGGTGAGCGGGGCGGTCGTGTCCTTTTGCGCGGTCAGCCTCACCGTCGGCTATCTGGTACCGCGGTTAATGCGCCTGGGTCCACCGCAGGCCATTGCGATCAGCCTCGAGATCGGTCTGCACAACACGGTGGTGGCCCTCGGCGTGGCGCTGAGCCCGCAACTGCTCAACAGCGTCGAAATGGCAACGCCGGTGGCGATTTACGGCGCTCTCTCGCCGCTGATGGCCCTGACGTTCATCGGGGCGGTACGCCTGCTGGACCCGGCGTTTCGCGTGAAGGTGCAGCCCGAGACGGTCGCGAGCGAACCCGCGGCGTAAGACTTACTTGCGCTGCGCCGCGGCCAGCCGGTCGGCGAACTCCGGCGACTGGATCGACGACACCTGCGGCCCGAGTTCGGTGCGCATCGCGAATTCGTGGTCGTCGTTGTCCAGCGATCCCGGACGAGCGGTGGCACGCATGCTGGCCTTGGTCGCCAGCACCACCTGGCGCGGAGCGGATGCGGGCCCGGCGGCAAGCTTCAAGGCCGCGGCGACGGGATCGTCGGCGACGCTGAGCGCCAACCCGTGCCGCACGGCGGATTCGGCGTCGAAGCGCATGCCGAACAGCAGGGCGGCGCGGGCGACTTGCGGGCCCACCGCCCGCTGCAGCATCCAGGTCGCACCGCCGCCGGGATGCAACCCCAGCTTCTGGAATCGGGGATCGAAGAGTGCGTCGGGCCCGGCGATGCGCACGTCGGCGGCCAGGGCCAGGTTCAGGCCCGCACCGACCGCGGGGCCGTTCACCGCGGCGATGGTCGGCAGCGTGCAACCGCTCAGGGCCATGAAGCCGTCATACAGCTGGTGCAGTCCCGATTCCGCGGCTCCGGCGCCCGCGGCGCCCAGGGCGCTCAGGTCTGCGCCGGCGCAAAACGCCTTGCCCGCCCCGGTGACCACGACCGCGTGCACCTCCGGGTCGGCTTCGGCCCGCTCGACGGCGGCGCGCAGCTGGGCTGAGCTCTCGCCGGTCAGCGCGTTGCGCCGGTCGGGGTCGTTGACGGTGATCAGTGCGACGCGATTGTCCACGCTGAGCAGGACGGAATCGGTCTGGGCCATCGGGGCACCTCCGGTCGGCGACGTCATTGGCGAGCTAAAGGGTACTTGCGGCCGCAGCTTCAAGAATTCGTAGAGGATCTCGCAAGCCTGGCCGCCGATCCTGAAAACACCAGTGAGCGGCACCACGACGAGGGGGTATCCATGAACACCACGACGATGATCAGCACCAAATCGGAGGCGATCCGCTGGACGATCTTCTCGGCGATAGTGCTGGGTTTGCTCATGCTCGGTCTGGGTGTCGCACAGGCCAACCCGCCGCTGCATGGCCAGCCGTGTTCCCTGCGGTACGCGACGATGCGCGACGCCGACGGACACCTGATGCAGTGCGACCGGCTGATGAACGGAGTTCGCGGACTGGTGTGGCAGTACACCCCGGGGTCGTGATCGTGGCTAATCTGGCCGGGTGAGCGGCAACCAGGTGCCCGGTGGGGTAATGCACAAACTGCCCGCGGATCTGCGCGAGGCATTGATCGGAAACTCGACCGCACTGGCGGCGTGGAAGGACATCACGCCCCTGGCGCGCAACGAGTTCATCTGCTGGGTCGAGGATGCCAAGCAACAGGCGACCCGAGAGCGCCGCATACGCCGGACGCAGGAGGAGCTGGAAGAAGGCCAGCGCCGGCCCTGTTGCTGGCCGGGCTGCAAGCACCGCGAACGTACCGGCCGACCATAATCTTGAAACTAGCTGTCCGCCAACGGCTTTGCCTGCTGTCGTCAGAAATTCGCGAAGCAGCTGTCCTGGCTGCCGCCGCCGGCCGGGATGCTGGCGTTGTTGGTCGAGAAGGTCGCCTCGACACCGCTATCGGTCACCTTGACACTGTCGGCGTGGATGCCCAACGGGTAGTTGTTGGCTTTCGACGTGAGCTCGTCCAGGCTCTTCTGCACGCTGTCCGTCGACATCGTGGAGCCCAGCGCGGTCAGGCTGACCACCTGTAGCGCTAACCCGTTGTTGACGATCTGCGGCTTGACCGTGGCACTGTCCAGCAAGCCTTTCAGCGAGACGGTGCCATCACCGGGGTTGGTGGTCACCTCCCCGGTGACAAGGCTGCCAATCGTCGGGATGGCGTCCTGGATCGACTGCTTGATGCCGTCTGTTGACCAGGTGATGGTGCCCTTCAGGGACTCGATCGTGCCCGCGGAGTTGTTGGCCTGGTTCAGCCGAACATTGCGGATGTCGATGCTCACCCTCATGCCCTTGACGCTGCGGACCTGGTTACCCGCGGTCGCGACGGCGATGTCCGGGTAGTGCTTGGTGAGGAACTGCCAGAGGACCGGCGGCGCCGTGGCGAACGAGACGGCTGCGCTGTCTTGGACTTCGCATTGCACCGCGTTTGCCACCCTGCTGCTTGCCTCGTGTCGGGCATACAACTCGCCGCCGATCAGGGCGGCGACCAGGACGGCGACCACCACGCCGAGGATCACGGCAATGGACCACTTCCGCCTGCGCCGCGACCGCTGCCTTTTGGCCGGCGGCGGGTCTTCTGGCGGCGAGAAGGTGGGCAGCCTGGTGGTGGCCGCTTCCTGCTGGGGTGGCGCAGCGGGCTGAGGTGGCGGCGGGCCGGGTTGCTGCGCCCGGACATTCGGCGGTAGCCCCGGCTGTTGCGGTGGCCGCCCGTGCTGCGGCGGCCCCGGTGGCCGGCCTCGAGGGGGCTGACCCTGCGGGGGCCGCACAGGCCGGGAGGCGTGCACGGTGGGTGGATCTTGCGGAACGTCGCGCAGGGGGATGCGGCGGGTTTCTGATTCCGAGGGTGGGCCGGGAACCGGGGGCCGGTGGGGCGCCGGTCGATTGGCGGGCCCGCCCGGCATGGGCGGACGAGCCCGTTCCGGCGGTTCGCCGTCCGAGGGTCCTCGCGGAGTCGTCACCAGCGCGATTGTGCCTCATCGGCGGCACGGAGGGAAAGGCGCGGGGTCAGAGATGGCTCGCCACGAAAGTCGCGGCCTGACTGGGCATTCCGGACTGCGCGTATGACAGGTGCACCGGCGAGAACAGCTCCTCGTGCGTCGGTAGCGCCAGCGCCCCGCCCGGCGTGCACACCGGATCGCCGGCAGCGCACAGGTCAACGGCCTTGGCGCCGTACCACGGGCTGACTTCGCTGACCGGCGCTCCGAGGTAGCGGTCCGACGGATTACCGAACAGGGCGAGGGCCGCAACGTGGTCGGCCTGGTCGGCCGTGAGGATGTCGGGGATCAGGCCGGCAATCGGTGCTCGGGCGATGGTGGCCTCGTCGATCGCCATCGCGCCCAGGGAATATCCGCCCAGCACGAGCTTGGTGCTGGGACAGGACGCGACCATCGATTGAACGTGCGCGTGTACATCGCTGGCGCCGGCGGATGCCGACGGAGCGAAATCCTCGCCGGCGGGGTAGTTGACGGCATACACCGCGAGGGACCGCCCGCCGAGTTGCGGGCGCAGTGCGTCGATGAACTGCTGGCCGACCACGCCGACGCCGGGTGCCTCGTTGGTGGCGCGCGCGAAGGTCACTTCGACGTCGGGGCAGGGGGCGGCGGACGCGGGGGCGATCACCTGGGATGCGTTCAGCGTGGCCCAGGTCGTCACTATTGCGGTACCCAGCGCGGAAGCGAACCGGCGTGCGTTCACGCCCCCATGCTGACACATCACGCACGCAGTTCGGGGGCGCGGTGATCTGGTCGACTCGCTGCGGGCGTCTTAGGTCAACGCGATCGGGTCCAGGCCGAAATCGGTTCGCACGGCCTCGACAAAGTCACTGACCCGACTTAGGACATTTTTCGTGAGTCGGTGACGGCCCAGTGTGTTGACCTGTGGGTTCGTGTGTTGCCGGCCGGAAATTTGCACACTAAATCTGGCTTCGTAGGGTGCTGGGGTGGCCTACGTGCGCACCGTGAAGACAGCCTCGGGCGCGGTCGCTGTGCAGATCGTGTGGTCCACGAGGCGCGGGTCACGCCAGGTCGAGCATTTGGGTTCGGCCCATGATGACGGTGAGGTCGAAGCGCTCAAAGCCGCTGCTCGCCAGCGCCTAGCCGAAGGCCAGGGCGCCCTGGACCTGGGCATCGACACGACCGGCACCGATGGCGAGCCGCTGGAGCTGCTGGCCACGAAATCGAGCCACCTGTGGGATGCGCTGTGCACCGCGTATCGAGTGTTGGGATTCGATACGGCTGTCGGCGGTGATGCGGTGTTCCGGGATCTGGTGCTCGCGCGGATCATCGAACCGACCAGCAAGGCCGATGCGTTGCGGGTGCTCGCCGAGGCCGGCGTGGCCGCCGTCGATTACCGCACCGTGACACGACACCTCCCGAAGTTCGCTAAACCCGCTGTCCGCCAACAACTGTCAGCGGCATGTGCGGCGCGGTCCGGGCTGGGACCGGCGTCGCTGGTTCTCTACGACGTGTCCACCCTGTACTTCGAGACTGACACCGCAGACGGGTTCCGCGAACCCGGGTTCTCCAAGGAGCGACGCCTAGAGCCGCAAATCACCATCGGCTTGCTCACCGACGCTTCGGGCCTGCCGCTGGCGGTCGAGGCGTTCGAAGGCAACAAGGCCGAGACCGCCACCATGCTGCCGGTCATCAACGCATTCAAGGCCGCCCACAACCTGACCGACGTGACCGTGGTCGCCGACGCAGGCATGATCTCCGAAGCCAACCAGGTCGATCTGAAGGCTGCCGGCCTCTCCTACATCCTGGGTGCGCGGATCCCGTTCCTGCCCGACGTGGTGCGCGAATGGCGTGACAAACACCCCGAAGAAGCAGTCCCCGACGGGCTCGTGCTGACCCAGCCCTGGCCGGCCACCAGCAGTGAGAAGGCTCGCGGGATCCCGGATCGGGTCACCTACTACCAATACCGGCACGACCGGGCTCGGCGCAGTCTGCGCGGGATCGACGAGCAGGTCGCCAAGGCCCAACGCGCTGTCGATGGGCACGCCGCGGTCAAACGCAACCGGTTCATCAAGCTGGCCGGTGCCACCAAGACCGTCGACCGTGTGTTGGAGGCAAAGAGCCGGGCACTGGCCGGGTGGAAGGGCTACACCACCAACCTCACCGACCAGTCTGCGGAGTTCGTCATCGGTGCATATCACCAGCTCTGGCGCATCGAGAAGGCCTTTCGGATGTCCAAGCACGACCTACAAGCACGCCCGATCTACCACCACAAACGCGAGTCCATCGACGCCCACCTGACGATCGTGTTTGCAGCAATGGCCGTCAGCCACTACATCGAGACCCGAACCGGTTGGAGCATCAAGAAATTCGTGCGGACCGCACGCCGCTACCGCACCGTACAAATCAAAGCCGGCCACCAAATCCTGACCGCCGCAGATCCACTACCCGACGACCTCCGCGACGCCATCGCAGCGATCACCCCAGGCCGTGCACACTAAATTGTCCTAAGTCGGGTGACACATCACGCACGCAGTTCGGGGGCGCGGTGATCTGGTCGACTCGCTGCGGGCGTCTTAGGTCAACGCGATCGGGTCCAGGCCGAAATCGGTTCGCACGGCCTCGACAAAGTCACTGACGGCCGCGCTCGAGGCCTGGTTCCAGTTATTCGACGGTGCGCCGACCTCGGAGATAAGGGCCGCAAAAAGTGTGAGAATTGCGGCGTACTGGGCTTTTTGCAGAATGTCGTTGGGCATTATCAACTTCATTTCCGCCATCACGCTGTTCAAGTCAACCATTGAAGGCGTCGCGACGAGTGCCGCGCGGAATGTCGCGGCTGCAATTTGCTCGGCCATGGCGGGAGTCGGTTCCGTTGCGTGCGAGAGCAGCTCCAGCGCGGGGGAGGCTGTTGCCGTGGCCGCGCCGCCGGTCCCCTGCTCGACGAGGTGTTTGACCTCTTGGTTGGACGACACCAGGTCATCGAACTCCGCAGATAATCCCTTGAACTTCGACGAGCTAACCTCGCCCTGCACAATATCCAGAGTTTTCACGAAGCGGACCGACACATCGCGCATCAAGGAGTCGTGCTGCCTTTTGGTCTCAAGGGTTTCGCCTCGGTGAAATGCGGCTTTGGATGACATGAAGGTCGTAAAACCGCCGACGCCGGCACCTAGCAACGTCGCAAGCGAAGTGAGTACAGCTTGATCCATGTGCATGTGTAAATCCTATCCCGTGAGAATTTTAGCTAGGCGCAATTGGGTCCAGACCGAAGTCGCTTCGTACCGCCTCGACAAAGTCCGCGACGGCAGCACTCGAGGCCTGGCTCCAGTTACTGGTCGCTGTTTCGGCTTCGGAAACATGGGCCGCAAAAAGTGTGGCGATCACGGCGTACTGAGCTTTTAACAGAACGTCGCGAGGCATTATGAACTTCATTTCCGTCATCAGGCTGTTCAGGTCGGCCAGTTGAGGTGCCGCGCGGAACGCTGCCGTGGCGATCTGGTCAAGTGTGGAAGCAGTCGAATGCCCTGCGCCGGTGAGGAGCTCGAGCGCCTGATGGGCTGTGAGCGCGTTCGCCCCGGCTTGGACCTGCCCGAAGAGGCTGCTGGCAGCCTCATTGGACGACACTAATTTGTCGAGCCCCGTAGATAGTGCTAACGCCGATGACGCAACAATTCCGGCCTGTACCGTATCCAGACTTTTTGCGAGGCGCAGCGACGCGTCGCGCACTAATGCTTCATGCTGAATTTTGGTGACAACAGTTTCGCCGCGATAAAAGGTGGGTTTGGTGTTGACGAATGCGGTGAGGCCGCCGCCGCCACCGGCGCCCAATAGCGTCGCACCCGACGTCAGCGCAACCCGATCCGTGTGCACGAACGGCTGCCAGCCCACCTGGTCCCCGAGGGCCAGGTCCGGCGCAGCCCCCGCAGGCTGGTGCACCTCCGTCACGAACTGCATCGGATCCCCCAGGGGGGCCGCCGGCACCGCCGGCACCACGCCGCCGCCCGCACCGCCGGGAACGACGAGCGGCCCGGTTATCCCCGGTACGGCCTGTGGCGGTGCCAACGCCGGTGCCGCCTGCAGCACCGCCTGTGGCTGAGCGGCCGGCACCGACTGCGGCTGCACCCCAGGGACCTGCTCCGCGGGCGCCGCCGTCGTCCCGGACGTCGTTCCCGAGGTTGTTCCGGATGACGACGTTGTCCCGGCCGTCGATGAGGACGTCGTCGCCGACGTCGATGTCGCCGGGGCCGATGTCGCCGGGGTCGCCGCGGCCGGCGTCGCAGTCGTCGCCGGCGTCACCGGCGCCACCCCCGCCGGGGTGATGGAGCCTTCGAAGACGCTGACGGTCGCGCCCTGAACGCCGCCGGTGAGGGTGCCCCCGGGTCCGACGGTCACCGTGGAGCCCGGGCCGACGGTGACGGAGCCGGTCGTGATGCTGAAATTCACGGTGCCGAAATTCTCGGGCAGCGCGTAGGTGCCTTCGGGGACGCTGACGAAGAAGGGGGGCAAGTCCCCGTAGCTGACGGTGCCGGTGGTGTTAGGGCCGATAGTCACGATCGAGCCCGGCGGGAGGGACCCGGTGGCACCCGGGCCGACGGTGAGAGTGCCGCCGTTGACGCCGACCGTGGCACCGTTGTCACCGCCGGTGTAGACGGAGCCGGGGTCGATCGTGGTGGTGGGTTTTTCTCGGGTGGGCTGCATCGACCGCATCAGGGTTTGGCTGCGGTCGGTGGCGGTCTTGCCGGCGCTTTGGGCCTGCGCGCGGGCCTGGTCGAGCTGCCCGTCGGACGTAGTGGTCTGTGGCGGCTCGTCGAATGCGGTCAAAGCGCTCGCGGCCTCGGAGCCGGCGGCGTAGCCATACATCGCGGCGGCGTCCTGTGCCCACATCTGCATGTACTGGGCTTCGCAGGCCGCGATCGCCGGGGTGTTCTGCCCGAAAAAGTTCGTCGTGATCAACGCCATCAGCAGCGTGCGGTTGGCCGCGATCACCGGCGGGGGCACCGTCATCGCGTACGCGGCTTCGTAGGAAGCCACCGCCGCGTACGCCTGCGCCGAGGTTTGTGCGGCCTGGGCCGCTGTGGCGTGTAGCCACGCCACGTAGGGTGCGGCTGCCGCGGCCATCCGCATCGACGACGGGCCAAACCATGTCAGGGTCAGGCCCGAGACCGTCGAAGACCAGCCGCCGGCGGTGGACTCCAATTGCCCGGCCACCACGTCCCAGCTCGCGGCGGCGGCCAGCAGCGGCCCCGAACCGGGGCCGGTGTACATCAGGCCGGAGTTGATCTCCGGCGGCAAAAGAGCAAAATCCGGCATGTCATTCGCTTTGAGGGGTTAAGCGCGCTGATTTGTCAGCAGGAGCGTACTCGGGAATCTCGCGATTTAAAGCGGCTCAGAGAAACCAGGAGTAACGGCATTGTTAACGCTTAAGTTCGGTCGCGAAGCATGGCGTGAGGGCGTGAAAACGACGCGGTTGCTGGCCCTTTCGGGGCCGCGCCTGCCAGCGGTCCTAGTGTCTTCAGGTCCACCTCACCGGCGCGTGCGGGACAAGCATCGCCCACCTGCACATTGCGGGCCGCAACTCAGATTTCTTGCCCGAATTCACGGTTCTTGCCGACCGCTGCAGGCGCTCCTACATTGGCCGGCAGCAAACCATCGAAGCTCAGGCGACCAGGCTGTCCGCGACTCGGCGGAGCACCTTGGCAATGGCCGGTCCGTCCGGCAGTGGCGCTTGATTCTCCAGGTGGGTCGCGGCGGCCCTCAGCTGGTCAGCGGTGTCGAACACCTCGAGAAGTCTGCTGCGGACTGCACCCCGGTGCGGCGGGAGGCACAGCGCCTGCGCTATTTCCGGAGCGGATCCGATGAGGTGAATCCGTTTGGAGCCGACTTCATGTAGTACGTAGATGTCGCCGAGGTGTTGGAACTCGTAGACGAAAGCGTTAAAAGTCACTGACCAAGTCCTTGTCGACTTCGTGACCGCGTGAACCGGCGGACGCTGGTGGTGCGGTGGCGGAATAGGTGCGCCCCCCGAACCGGCGCCATGGAGTAATTCGTCGCCGCGGGCCCGTCGGACGGGTGCGGACTGGCTCCAAATGTCGACCTGAGCGCCCCCGGCACGACTCGAACGTGCGACCTAGGGATTAGAAGGCCCTTGCTCTATCCACCTGAGCTACGGAGGCAATGCGCAGGTCAGTCTATCCAACAAACGACAACACCCCGACTCGCCGACGCGACACGCGCGAAAAGCCTTGCACCGCTAACGAAATCAGTTATCGTATAGAACCTCGACACACGTACAACATCAGCTGGTAAACAGCTGTTAACCGCAACGAGGCGTGTGCACAAGGGTCGAGGAGACCAGTTCAATGGGCGTGGCCATGAGTATGACTGCGCGGTACGCACGGGCGGGTTCCCAGGCGTTTCGCCTGGTAGCTGATGCCAGAGGGGCCACTCGGGCCGCCGGCCTGTTGCTGCGCGGATCGCCGTTCGCCCTGGGCTGGTTTGCCGGCTGGTTGTCGACGGAATTCCCCCCGCACGTGGTGACCGGGCACGCGTTGTCGCGGATCTCGGCCCCCTCCATCGGACGGGTGGGCGCCTCCTGGGCCGGGCAGCGGGCCGAGCAAACGCTGACCGCCAGCCTGACCGAGTCGTTCGGGCCGGATTACCCGGACCTGGTGAGCCACCCGGCCTGCGAAGCCTCCGAGTGCGCGCCGCGCGGCGGGCTGTTGCACCGGCCGGGGCCGCACGCGCGCTATGCCGCTCAGACATCGGACATTTCGTATGGCCCGGGCGGCCGGGACAACCTGCTGGACATCTGGCGCCGGCACGACCTGGCGCCGGGCCGTCGCGCACCCGTGCTGATCCAGGTTCCGGGCGGGGCGTGGGCCGTCAACGGCAAACGCGGTCAGGCCTACACGCTGATGAGCCGGATGGTCGAACTCGGCTGGATCTGCGTCTCGATCGACTACAGCAAGAGTCCGCGCTCGACGTTTCCGGCGCACCTGATCGACGTGAAGCGGGCGATCGCGTGGGTCCGCGAGAACATCGCCGACTACGGCGGCGACCCCAGCTTCATCGCGATCACCGGCGGTTCGGCCGGCGGCCATCTGGCTTCGCTGGCCGCGTTGACGCCCAACGACCCACAGTTTCAGCCCGGGTTCGAACACGCCGACACCACCGTCCAGGCGGCGGTGCCCTACTACGGCGTCTACGACTTCACCAACGCCGAGGTCATGCACGAACTGATGCTGCCGTTCCTCGAGCAATTCGTGATGCGCGCTCGCTACGCCGAGACCCCTGAGCGCTTCGCCGCGGCGTCGCCGATCAACTATGTGCACGACGAAGCGCCGCCGTTCTTCGTGCTGCACGGCGAGCGGGATGAACTGGTTCCCTGCACGCAGGCGCGCACCTTCTGCGCCGCGATGCGCGACGCTGGAGCCCCGCTGGTGGCGTACGCCGAGCTCGCCAACGCCCACCACGCATTCGACATCTTGTCGACGGCCCGATCGCGGCTGGCCGCCAACGCCGTCGCCGACTTCTTGGGCGTCGTCTACGGGCGCCGGGCCAGCGCACTGCTCGATTCGTGGTCGCTGTCGGCGACGTCGGCCAGTTGAGTCGCGCAAGTCAACTGCCTGCCACAACGTTTCATCCGCCGGTTCGCCGCGCCTGCAGTAGCTACTGAATCGTGCCTTTCACCAGCGGGGCAACGCGACTAGCGTTGGTGGAGCTATCCGGTTGGCGGAGCTGAGACAGGAGGCTTGACGGCGGTGACATGTTGGGCGCGTCGACGCGGCGATCATGACTGAGCCCGAGGGGGGCCTCGGATTGTCCGACGAGCTCGGGCCGGTCGACTACCTGCTGCATCGAGGCGAAGCGAACCCGCGGACCCGGTCGGGCATCATGGCGCTGGAACTGCTCGACACCACGCCGGACTGGGAGCGGTTTCGCACTCGATTCGAGAATGCGTCGCGAAAGGTGTTGCGGCTGCGGCAGAAAGTCGTCGTGCCGACGCTGCCGACGGCCAATCCGCGCTGGGTGGTGGACCCCGACTTCAACCTGGACTTCCACGTCCGGCGAGTGCGCGTGTCCGAACCCGGCACGCTGCGCGAGGTATTCGATCTCGCCGAGCTGATCCTGCAATCACCGCTGGACATCTCGCGGCCACTGTGGACCGCGACCTTGGTCGAGGGTCTGCCCGATGGCAAGGCCGCAACGTTGCTGCACGTCAGTCACGCCGTCACCGACGGTGTTGGCGGTGTCGAGATGTTCGCCGAGATCTATGACCTCGAGCGCGACCCGCCGGCCCGGCCGACGCCGCCGCTGCCGGTCCCGCAGGATCTGTCGCCCAACGACCTGATGCGAGAGGGCTTCACCCACTTGCCGTTCGCTCTGATCGGCGGTGTCGTGGGCGCGGTCTCCGGAGCCGTGTCGGCAGCCGGGCGCGTGCTCATGGAACCGGTATCGACGGTGTCGGGGATCGTGAACTACGCCGTCTCCGGCATCCGGGTGGTCAACCGGGCCGCCGAGCCGTCGCCGCTGCTGCGCCGGCGCAGTCTGGCCACCCGTTCCGAAGCGATCGACATCCCGCTCGCCGATCTGCACAAGGCCGCGAAAGCCGGCGGGGGATCGATCAACGACGCCTATCTGGCCGGGCTGTGCGGCGCCTTGCAGCGCTACCACCAAGCACTCGGCGTCCCGATCGGCTCGCTGCCGATGGCGGTCCCGGTCAGCCTGCGGGCCGACGCTGACACCGCCGGCGGCAATCGGTTCACCGGTGTCAATCTGTCGGCGCCGGTCGGTGCCGGAGACCCGGTCTCCCGGATGCGCAAGATCCGCGCCCAGATGACGCAGCGGCGAGACGAACCCGCGATGAACATCATCGGCTCGATGGCGCCGGTGCTCAGCGTGCTCCCGACGGCCGTGCTGGAGGGGATCACCGGCTCGGTGGTCGGCGCCGACGTGCAAGCCAGCAACGTCCCCGTCTACCCGGGCGACACCTACATCGCCGGCGCAAAGGTGTTGCGGCAGTACGGTATCGGCCCACTTCCCGGCGTGGCGATGATGGTGGTGCTAATTTCGCGTGGCGGGTGGTGCACCATCACGGTGCGCTACGACAGAGCATCGGTACGAAAGGAAGCCTTGTTCGCTCAATGCCTCTTGGAGGGCTTCGACGAAATTCTCGCGCTGGCCGGTGACCCGGCGTCGCACGCGGTGCCGGCATCGTTTTCTGCGCAACCCGATGCGCTGGCCCAATCGGTGTCGCGCTCATGAGCGCCGCCAAAGACAACGGGATACCAACGCCCCCAAAGGATTTACGGCTGCCCGGCTCGGTCGCCGAAATCCGTGCCAGCCCCCCCGGCCCGAAAGTCGGTGCGTTCTTCGACATGGACGGAACGCTGGTCGCCGGGTTTACCGCGGTCATCCTCACCCAGGAACGCCTGCGCCGGCGAGACATGGGCGTCGGCGAGCTGCTCAGCATGGTTCAGGCCGGCCTGAACCACCGGCTCGGGCGTCTGGAGTTCGAAGATCTGATCAGTAAGGCATCCGAGGCGCTGCGCGGCCGGATGCTGAGCGACCTGGACGAGATCGGCGAGCGACTCTTCGCCCAACGGATCGAGTCGCGCATCTACCCGGAGATGCGCGAGCTGGTGCGCGCCCACGTGGCTCGCGGCCACACCGTGGTGCTCAGCTCCTCGGCACTGACCATCCAGGTCAATCCGGTAGCCCGTTTCCTCGGGATCGCCAACACACTCACCAACAAGTTCGCGGTCAACGACGACGGGATGCTGACCGGCGAGGTCGTCGAGCCGATTTTGTGGGGGCCGGGTAAAGCCGATGCGGTACAACGGTTTGCGGCCGAGCACGATATCGACTTGAAGGACAGCTACTTCTATGCCGACGGCGATGAAGATGTCGCGTTGATGTACCTGGTCGGCAACCCACGGCCCACCAACCCCGAGGGCAAGATGGCCGCCGTCGCCAAGCGCCGGGGCTGGCCGGTCCTGGAGTTCAACAGCCGGGGCAGCGTGGGCATCCGGCCACAAGTGCGCACGCTGGCGGGCATCACCTCGATGTTCCCGGTCGCGGCCGGCGCACTGGGCGTCGGGCTGCTGACGCTGAGCCGGCGGCGTGGGGTGAACTTCTTCACCTCGATGTTCCCCCAGACGTTGTTGGGTGCCAGCGGCGTCAGTCTGAACGTCATCGGCAAAGAGAATCTGACCGCACAGCGTCCCGCGGTGTTTATCTTCAACCACCGCAACCAGGTTGACCCCGTCATCGCCGGTGCGCTGGTGCGCGACAACTGGGTCGCCATCGCCAAGAAGGAGCTGCAGAAGGACCCGCTGGTGGGCACCCTCGGCAAGCTCACCGACGGTGTGTTCATCGACCGCGATGACCCGATCGCCGCGATGGAGACGATGGCCGAGGTCGAGGAGCGCGCCAAGAAAGGTTTGTCGATCCTGATCGCCCCCGAAGGTACCCGGATTGACACCACCGAGGTCGGGCCGTTCAAGAAGGGGCCGTTTCGCATCGCGATGGCAGCGGGAATCCCGATCGTGCCCATCGTGATTCGCAACGCGGAGATCGTCGCCGCCCGCAACTCCACCACGATCAACCCGGGCACGGTCGATGTCGCGGTGTTCCCGCCGATCTCGGTGGCGGATTGGACAGTTGAGACGCTGCCGGAGCACATCGCCGAGGTGCGTCAGCTCTATCTGGACACCTTGGCCAACTGGCCCGAAGACAAACTGCCGGACGCCGACGTGTACGTCGAGAAGAAGGCGGCCAAAAAGTCACCGGCCAAGCCGGCCAAGGCCACCGCGACGAAGGCAGCCAAGGCGCCGGCGAAGAAGGCGCCTGCGAAGAAGGCCGCACCCCGAAAGTCTGCGGTCAAAGCGGCCAAGCCCGCAGCCAATTCGAAACCGGCACAGCCGAATCCGAATGAATCGGAGGTCGCTCTCAAAGACGGTGAGGCGACGCAGTCCGGTGCCGACCAGCCCGGCGGCACCGAGTCTCCGTCTCGGCCCAGAGGGCGTACGTGACACAACCGGCCGCAGACACCAGCGCAGTCCTGACCGCGCAAGATTCGCTGGTGTTGGCGTCCATGGAGTCCGGCATCGAGACTCAGCTGGTGATGCAATGGCTGGGCCAGCAGCGAGCCCGGAATCCGGATGTGAAGTTCGACGTGCTCAAGCTGCCTCCCGGCGACGCACCACCGACTGCCCTGAATCTGCTTGTCGACCAGCTGGAATCCGGCGAAGACCGCTCGATCGTGCCGGTGCGGGTGTTTTGGCTCCCGGCTCCCGATCGCGGTAGGGCCGCGAAGCTGGCCGGGCTGCTTCCCGGCTGGGATCCTTACCACCCCAACCAACGCCGGCAGCGCCAGATCCTGCACAAGGATCGCCATCGTGCCCGGGTGGTGGCCGGCGAAGCGGCCAGGATGTCCGAACTCCGCCAGCAGTGGCGCGACACCACCGTCGGCGGGGATGAACGGGAATTCGCCCAATTCGTGACGCGCCGAGCCATTTTGGCGTTGGAGCGGGCGGAGTACCGAATCCTCGGACCGCAGTACAAGTCGCCGCGGCTGATGAAGCCGGAGATCCTGGCGTCCACCCGGTTTCGTGCGGGACTGAAGAAGATTCCCGGTGCCACGGTCGAGGAAGCCGGCAAGATGCTCGACGAGTTGGCCACCGGATGGAGCCGGGTGTCGGTCGACCTGGTTTCCGTTCTGGCCAGGGCGATTTGCCGCGGATTCGAACCCGAGATCGACTACGACGCGTTCCAGGTCGCCGCAATGCGTACCGGGCTGGAACTACATCCGGCGGTGCTGCTCTTTTCGCACCGGTCCTACATCGACGGCGCGGTGGTGCCGGTCGCGATGCAGGAGAACCGGTTGCCGCCGGTGCACGTGTTCGCCGGTATCAACCTGTCATTCGGACTGATGGGCCCCCTGCTGCGCCGCTCCGGCGTCATCTTCATCCGCCGCGACATCGCCGATAACCCGCTCTACAAATACGTGCTGCGCGAGTATGTCGGCTACATCGTCGAGAAGCGCTTCAACCTGAGCTGGTCCATCGAGGGCACTCGCTCGCGCACCGGCAAGATGCTGCCTCCCAAGCTCGGTCTGATGTCCTATGTAGCCAACGCGTATCTGGACGGCCGCAGCGAAGACATTCTGCTGCAACCAGTTTCGATCGGTTTCGACCAGCTGCACGAGACCGCCGAATACGCGGCCTACGCGCGCGGCGGCGAGAAGACGCCCGAGGGAGTGTTGTGGCTGTTCAACTTCATCAAGGCCCAGGGCGAACGCAACTACGGCAAGATCTACGTCCGCTTCCCCGAGGCGGTCTCGATGCGCCAGTACCTCGGGCCGGCGCACGGCCCGTTGGCCCAAGACGAAGACGCTAAAAGGCTTGCGCTGCAGAAGATGTCGTTCGAAGTCGCGTGGCGGATCCTGCGCGCGACCCCGGTGACGGCGACGGGCTTGGTGTGCGCATTGCTGCTCACCACCCGCGGTGCGGCGCTGACGCTCGACCAACTGCACCACACCTTGCAGGACTCCTTGGATTACCTGGACCGCAAGAACACCCCGGTGTCGAACAGTGCGTTGCGGCTACGCACCCGCGACGGCGTGCGCGCGGCGGTCGACGCGCTGTCCAACGGGCACCCGATCACTCGCGTGGACAGTGGCCGCGAACCGGTGTGGCTGATCACCCCCGACAAGGAGCACGCCGCGGCGTTCTACCGCAACTCGGTCATCCACGCCTTCCTGGAGACTTCGATTGTCGAACTTGCCCTGGCGCATGCCCGGCATACCGAAGGCGACCGCATGGAAGCCTTCTGGTCTCAGGCGATGCGGCTGCGCGATCTGCTCAAATTCGACTTCTACTTCGCCGATTCGGCGGCCTTCCGCGACAACATCGCCGAAGAGATGGCATGGCATGACGATTGGGAGGCTCACGTCGCGACCGGCGGCGCCGCGATCGATGCGCTGCTGTTCGCCAAGCGGCCGTTGATGGCCGACGCGATGCTGCGGGTGTTCTTCGAGGCTTACGAGATCGTCGCCGACGTCTTGCGCGATGCGCCCGCCGACGTCGGCCAAAAGGAACTCACCGAGTCCGCACTCGGGGTCGGCCGGCAGTACGTCGCGCAGACCCGGGTGCGCAGCAGTGAGTCGGTGTCGACGCTGCTCTTTGCCACCGCGCGTCAGGTCGTCGCCGACCAGGATCTGATCGCGCCCGCCCCGGATCTCACCGAACGCCGGGCCGCCTTCCGGCGGGAATTGCGGGCGATCCTGCGGGATTTCGGCTACGTCGAGCACATCGCCCGCAACCAATTCGTGGCCCGCGAATTCCAGGCACGCGAGGAGCGCACCGCTCGCCCGGCCGGGTAGCGCGGGCTTTGCCGGTGCGCGCCCATACCCTGGATGTATGACGAGTGGCCAGTCCGCAGCCAAGGCCAGGGAACTGGTATGGCCGCTGCTTACCGGCGTCGCGGTGCTGGCGGGCTGCACGGCCGCCGGCATCGGGGCGTTGTCGCTGGCCGACGCGCTGACCGCCACCGGATTGCCCAATCCGGGCCCGGCGACCACCCTGGGCCTGCCATTCGTCCGGGCCGCGGGCGAGATCGCTGCGGTGCTGGCCGTGGGGTCGTTCCTGTTCGCGGCGTTTCTGGTGCCGCCGCAGAAGTCCGGCGTGCTCGACGCCGGAGGCTACCGGGCGCTGCGGCTCGGGACGGTCGCGTCGGGCGTGTGGGCGGTGTGTGCCGCGCTGCTGATCCCGCTCACCATTTCCGACGTATCCGGTCATCGGTTGGGTGAGATGCTCGATCCGGTGCGGCTCTGGTCGCTGGCCAGCCTGGTCAACACCGCCTCCTCGTGGCGCTGGACGACGTTCCTGGCCGCCGGCGTCACGCTGGCCAGCTTGGCGGTGCTGAGATGGTCGTGGACGCCGTTGCTGCTCGCCGCTTCCCTGCTCACGCTGATCCCGCTGGGGCTGACCGGCCACTCGTCGGCCGGCGGGTCACATGATCTGGCCACCAACAGCCTGCTGATCCACCTCGTCGGCGCCAGCCTGTGGGCCGGCGGGCTGCTGGCCCTGGTGGCGCACGCGCTGCGTGGCGGCGACCACCTCGCCCTGGCGGCCCGGCGGTTCTCGACGATCGCGTTGTGGTGCTGGGTCGCGATGGCGCTCAGTGGCGTGATGAACGCCCTGGTGCGAGTGCTGCCGTCGGACCTGCTGACCACCAGCTACGGGCGGCTGGTGCTGGCCAAGTTCGTCGCGCTGTGTGCGCTCGGCGTGCTGGGCTGGCGCCAGCGTCGCACCGGAGTCGTTGGGCTGCAACGTGATCCCACTGCGCGCAGCGCACTGACCCGGCTCGCGCTCGTCGAGGCGGTCCTGTTCGGCGTGACGTTCGGCATCGCCGTCGGGTTAGGCCGCACCCCGCCGCCGCCACCGCCGATCCGGTTGCCGTCGATCCCCGAAGCCGAAATCGGCTACGACTTCGACGGCCCGCCGAACCTCGCGCGCATCCTGCTGGACTGGCGCTTCGATCTGGTCTTCGGCACGGCGGCAATCATTCTGGCCGCGCTGTATGTCGCCGGGGTGCTGCGGCTGCGCCGGCGTGGCGACCACTGGCCCGCCGGCCGGGTCCTGGCCTGGCTGCTGGGCTGTCTGACCCTGCTGTTCGTGACGTCGTCCGGGGTCGGCCGCTACATGCCGGCGATGTTCAGCATGCACATGGTCGCCCACATGGGGCTGTCGATGCTGACGCCGATCCTGCTGGTGCTGGGCGCGCCGGTCAGTCTGGCGCTGCGGGCGCTGCCCGCCGCCGGTCGCAACGACCCGCCGGGCATGCGCGAATGGCTGCTGGCCGCCCTGCATAGCCGGGTGTCGCGGATTCTGACCAATCCGATCGTGGCCACGGTGTTGTTCGTCGCGGGCTTCTACGGCCTGTACTTCACGTCCATCTTCGACGACGCGGTGGCCAGTCACGCCGGGCATTTGGCGATGAATGTGCACTTCCTGGTCAGCGGCTACCTCTTTTATTGGGTGGTGATCGGCGTCGACCCGACCCCGCGGCCGATCCCGCATTTGGCCAAGGTCGGCGTGGTGTTCGCGTCGCTGCCCATGCACGCGTTCTTCGGTGTGGAACTGATGGGCACCCCAACCGTGCTGGGAGAGGCCTACTACCGATCCCTGGGCTTGAGTTGGCATACCGACCTGCTGGGCGATCAGCGCCTGGGCGGCGGAATCGCTTGGGCGGCAGGCGAAGTGCCGCTTGTGATCGTGATGCTCGCGTTGCTGATGCAGTGGGCCCGCAGCGACGCGCGCACCGCCCGGCGTCTCGACCGGGCGGCCGACCGCGACGACGACGCCGATCTGACCGCCTACAACGCCATGCTGGCCGAACTGGCAAGGGGGCCCAAGCCGGCAACTCAGGGGCCCGGGGGGACTATGCCGGGGGAGGTTCGGAAGCCGGGTTGAGGATGTCGCTGTCGGCGGTGACGCGCGCGGTCCGATCCAGTCGCGCCACTTCAAGTTCCGAGTCCGCCAGCAGCTGCTCGATACACGCCTCCGAGGCCCCGAGATAGGTGCTGTCGAGGTCGATTTCGGTGGCCACGCACCAGGCGTGGTCTTCGGGCCACCACAGGTTGGCGGACTGGTGGCCAAGGGACGGCAATTGCACCGATTGGGCGGCAGCGGTGAGTGGTCCGCGAGCCAGGTAGTAGGCGCGACCAGGCAGCTGAAATGTCGGCAGGTCGTCAAATGCAAGGTCGATGCCGCCCCACCCATCCCATACCGCAAACCAGCAATGGTCCACGGCCGCGGTATGTCTCGCGAGGGTGCGGGTGAGCGAAGCGGCGACATCGGCTGGAAGTGTCCCTACCGAAGGTGCTTCGTCTACGACGGCGGATTGTCGGGCGCGGTACCCGGGGGTGTACCGCGACGCGCAACCGATCAGCCGATTGAATTGCATCTGCGGGTGCGCCAGCTTGTGGTTGGTGCCGGCGACCTCGGCCCACCTCACCGCCACCCCGCCGATGGCGGCGGGGTGGAACACGCGGGCGTAGGCGTCGAAAACGGCCGGAACCAGCGACCCTACGTTCTCCCCGAAGCTATGCAGCTTTTCGATCAGCCATTGCGCAGCACGGAGATCGTCGACGATCTCCAGCGCGCCGACCGCAACCACACGTCCACCATAAGTTCGACGCGCCGCCGGAGAGTAGTCCCGCCACGCACGAGCGTAAGCACACTGCGAATATTGGGCCGATTCTTTGCTGTGTGCTTCCGCTCGGGCATTCGGGCCGCCTAGTGCTTCGGTGCGTATGTCTTGATGTCCCAACCTGTTTGGCTTCGAACCGATGCCTGAGGCTGGCAACGAGCCTAGTTGGGTGGTGGTGGTTGGGGTTGGAAGGGGTCATACCACCACCATTGGGCGCGTTCGCCGGTGGGTCCGGGGCAGGGTGGGACATTGGGCGGGGGTTGGGTCGGTGGGCGTGCCAGCGATCCGGCGTGCAGCTGTTGGCCGGAGCTGTCGGTGACGGTGAGTGCGTCGGCGGGTCCGGTGAGGGTGATGAGGCCGCGGTGGTGCAAGCGGTGGTGATACGGGCAGAGCAGCACCAGGTTGGACAACTCGGTGGGGCCGCCGTCTTCCCAGTGCCGGAGGTGGTGGGCGTGCAAACCACGGGTCGCGCCACACCCGGGGACCGCGCAGCTGCGGTCGCGGTGCTCGAGCGCGCGGCGCAGCCGCCGGCTGATCACCCGGGTGGTGCGGCCGGCGCCGATGGGCTCGCCGCCGCGTTCGAACCAGACCTCACAGGTGGCATCACAGGTCAGGTAGCGGCGTTCGGCGTCGGACAGCAGCGGACCCAGATGCAGCGCCGCGGCGCGCTGCTGCACGTCGAGGTGCACCACCACGGTGGTGTGCTGCCCATGCGGGCGGCGGGCCGCCTCGGTGTCCCACCCGGTCTCGACCAGCCGCATGAACGCCTCGACAGTTCCCGGCAACGGCGCCGCGCTCTCGCCATCGCTGTGGTCCTGCTTCCATTCGGTGATCAGCGCGTCCCGGTGTGAGGCCAAGGCCGCGTCGAATCTCGCGGCGTCAAGGTGGGGGAGTTTGATCCGCCAACACGTGAACTCCTCGTCAGAGGTCTGGGTGATCGAGGCCTGCGGTTGCGGGCGAGGGCCAGGCTGGGGGCGCGGTTCCAGCTTGACCGCGGTGCGCAACTGGCTGACCGTCGCGACGGCGGCCAGGGCCGCATAGTGCTCATCAGATCCCTGACCCGCGCCGGCGGCGATGACGCCGACCTGATCCAGCGACAGCCGACCCTCGGCCATCCCGGCCGCGCACCGCGGGAATTCCTCGAGCCGGCCCGCGACGGTGGTGATCGTGTGGGCGTTGGCCGAGGACAGGGCGAGCTTCCACGCCAGCAATGCGGCCACCGACCGCGCACCGGTCGCCCCGCACAACTCGTCGCGGTCGATCTCGGCGGCAATCTCCACGATGCGCCCATCAATCGCATTACGCTGACCGGCCAACTCCGCCAACTCCTCGAACAACACCCCAAGACGGTCCGCCGGGTGCGATTCAACGGCGCTAGACGAAGCGGTCAAAGACATACCGCCATCATCGCGAGGGGGTATGACAATCTCGGCCGCCGCTGCGGTGCCTCGCGTCTTTATCCCCAGCCGTGACTTTCTGCACAGGCCGGCCCCGCAGCGGCGGGAGGACCGGCCTGACTCGTCGGTGTCTGCGCGCTCAATGAGCGGCAAGCACGAGCACTACCTGAGACACCTGCGAAAGGAAATTGAGCACATGTTCGAAACCCAGCTGACCGTCGTCGGTCACATCGTCAACGATCTGCAGCGCCGCACCGTCGGCGGGCAGGAACTCATCAAGTTCCGGGTGGCCAGCAATTCCCGCCGGCGCACCGGTGAGGGCGGTTGGGAGCCGGGAAACTCGCTGTTCATCACCGTCAATTGCTGGGGAAAGCTGGTCACCGGCGTCGGGGCCGCGCTGGGCAAGGGTGCGCCGGTGATCGTGGTGGGCCACGTCTACACCAGCGAGTACGAGGACCGCGACGGCAATCGCCGTTCGTCGCTGGAGATGCGCGCGACATCGGTGGGCCCGGACTGCTCGCGCGCGATCGTGCGCATCGAAAAGCCCGGCTACGCCGGTCCCGACGCGGAATCGGCGCCGGCCAACAGCACCGAGGAGCCGGCCGGCGTGGACCCGGTCGAGTCCGGCGACGGCGCCGAGAACCCCAGTGCGCTACCTCTGTCGGCTTAGCGGACGGATCGGGCATCCCGGGCGATGCATAGGATGGTCCGCGAGATCATTCTCGAACACCAGAAAGGCACAACCCCGGCATGGCTGAGTTCATCTACACGATGAAAAAGGTCCGCAAGGCGCACGGCGACAAGGTGATCCTGGACGACGTCACGCTGAGTTTCTTCCCGGGCGCCAAGATCGGTGTCGTCGGCCCCAACGGCGCCGGTAAGTCGAGCGTCTTGCGGATCATGGCCGGACTGGACAAGCCGAACAACGGCGACGCCTTCCTGGCCAACGATGCCACGGTCGGCATCCTGCAGCAGGAGCCGCCGCTGAACGAGGAGAAGACCGTTCGCGGCAACGTGGAAGAGGGTTTGGGCGAGATCAAGGTCAAGCTCGACCGCTTCAACGAGGTCGCCGAGCTGATGGCTACCGACTACTCCGACGAGCTGATGGAGGAGATGGGCCGGCTGCAGGAGGAGCTGGACCATGCCGACGCGTGGGATCTCGACTCGCAGCTGGAGCAGGCGATGGACGCGCTGCGCTGCCCGCCGCCCGACGAGCCGGTGACCAACCTGTCCGGTGGTGAGCGTCGCCGAGTGGCACTGTGCAAACTGCTGCTGTCCAAACCCGACCTGCTGCTGCTCGACGAGCCGACCAACCACCTGGACGCCGAGAGCGTGCAGTGGCTCGAACAGCATCTGGCCAGCTATGCGGGCGCGATCCTGGCCGTCACCCACGACCGCTACTTCCTGGACAACGTCGCCGAATGGATCCTGGAACTCGACCGCGGCCGCGCCTATCCCTACGAAGGCAACTACTCGACCTACCTGGAGAAGAAGGCCGAGCGGATCGCGGTTCAGGGCCGCAAGGACGCGAAGCTTCAGAAGCGGCTGCAAGAGGAACTGGCCTGGGTGCGTTCCGGCGCCAAGGCGCGCCAGGCCAAGAGCAAGGCCCGCCTGCAGCGCTACGAAGAAATGGCCGCCGAGGCGGAGAAGACGCGCAAGCTCGATTTCGAGGAGATCCAGATCCCGGTCGGGCCGCGGCTGGGCAATGTGGTGGTCGAGGTCGACCACCTGGACAAGGGCTACGAGGGACGCACCCTGATCAAGGATCTGTCGTTCACCTTGCCCCGCAACGGCATCGTCGGTGTCATCGGCCCCAACGGCGTCGGCAAGACCACGCTGTTCAAAACCATCGTCGGTCTCGAGCAGCCGGACAGCGGCACGGTCAAGGTCGGCGAGACCGTCAAGCTGAGTTACGTCGACCAGAGCCGCGCCGGCATCGATCCGAAAAAGACCGTCTGGGAAGTCGTCTCCGACGGCCTGGACCACATCGTCGTCGGCCAGAGCGAAGTCCCCTCGCGGGCTTACGTGTCGGCGTTCGGTTTCAAGGGCCCCGATCAGCAGAAGCCGGCGGGTGTGCTGTCCGGTGGTGAGCGCAACCGGCTCAACCTCGCGCTGACGCTCAAGCAGGGCGGAAACCTGATCCTGCTCGACGAGCCGACCAACGACCTCGACGTCGAAACGTTGGGCTCGCTGGAGAACGCCCTCGAACAGTTCCCCGGCTGCGCGGTGGTCATTTCGCACGACCGCTGGTTCCTCGACCGCACCTGCACGCACATCCTGGCCTGGGAGGGTGACGACGACAACGAGGCCAAGTGGTTCTGGTTCGAGGGCAACTTCGGTGCATATGAGGAAAACAAAGTCGAACGACTTGGAGCCGAAGCCGCCAGGCCGCACCGGGTGACGCACCGCAAGCTCACGCGGGACTAGTGTCACCTTTGCCAGCAGCCCCGCAACGATGCGCCCGGTTCGGTCGCCGAGATGTGGGGTGACTGCGCGTAGTGCCAACCGTCCTGAGTAGGGAGCTAACGGCATGACGATCGGTTCCGGACCGAAGCAGGCAACTATCCCGTGGACCGCGTTCTCCACGATGTCGGACGTTCCAGACTGGATTTCCAAGGCCTACGTCGAGACCTATCGCGGCCCGCACGACAAAGAACCCGGAACCCTCGAAACCGGCGTCATAGACCTGACCATCCCGGCCACCATCCTGACCCCGGCGTTGCTGAGCGCGCACTACCGGCTGGGCCAGCACCGGCCGCCCGGCGAGAGCTGCGTCGCGGTCTACCCGCCCGACGATCCCGCGGGCTTCGGGCCCGCGCTGCAGGTCGTCACCGACCACGGCGGCATGCTGATGGACTCCGTCACGGTGTTGCTGCACCGGCTCGGTGTCTCCTACTCCGCGTTGATGACCCCGGTGTTCGACGTGCAGCGCAACCCGGCTGGGGACCTGGTCAGCATTGAGCCCAAGGCGCCCGGCACCCCGCAATACGTCGGCGAGGCATGGATCCACATCCAGTTCGTCCCAACCGTCGACACCAAGGCGCTCGCCGAGGTCGAGAGGGTGCTGCCGAAGGTTCTCAGCGACGTCCAGCAGGTGGCCGCCGACGCGGCAGCGATCATCGCCGCCCTGAGCAACCTGGCCGCAGACGTCGAGAACAACCCCGGCGGACGTTTCACGGCGCCCGACCGCGAGGATGTCGCGGCGCTGCTGCGCTGGCTGGGGGAGGGGAACTTCCTGCTGCTGGGCTACCAGCGGTGCCGGGTGCACGACGGTCTGGTCTCCGGCGACGGCACCAGCGAGCTCGGCGTGCTGCGCGGCCGGACCGGTTCTCGCCCGCGACTGACCGACGAGGACAAGCTGCTGGTGCTGGCCCAGGCCACCGTCGGTAGCTACCTGCGCTACGGCGCCTATCCCTACGCCATCGGGGTGCGCGAATACGTCGACGGCGGCGTGATCGAGCACCGCTTCGTCGGGCTGTTCACCGTCGCCGCGATGAACGCCGACGTGCTGGAGATCCCGTCGATCTCGCGCCGGGTCCGCGAGGCCCTGGCGCTGGCCGACAGCGATCCCGCGCACCCGGCGCAGCTGATCCTCGACGTGATCCAGACCGTCCCGCGTTCGGAGCTGTTCACCCTCAGCGGCGAACGGCTATTCACGATGGCCAAAGCCGTGGTGGATCTGGGATCCCAGCGGCGGGCGTTGTTGTTCGTCCGGGACGACCGGCTGCGCTACTTCGTCTCCTGCCTGGTCTACGTACCCCGCGATCGCTACACGACGGCCGTGCGGTTGCAGATCGAGGACATCCTGGTCCGCGAATTCGGCGGGACGCGACTGGAATTCACCGCGCGGGTCAGTGAATCACCTTGGGCGCTCATGCATTTCATGGTGCGACTGCCCGAAGATGCGCCCCCGGTCGACGTCTCCGAAAAGAACCGGATGCGAATCCAGGCGCTGATCAGCGAGGCCGCGCGCACCTGGTCCGACCGGCTCGTCGCCGCCGCACCCACGGGAGCGATCTCGCACGCCGACGCCGAGCACTACGCCGGCGCCTTCTCCGAGGCCTACAAGTCGGCGGTGACCCCGGCCGATGCGATCGGCCACATCAACATCATCAACGAGCTGACCGGCGATTCGGTCAAGCTCGTGTTCACCGATCGCGGCGAGGAAACCGCGCAGCTGACCTGGTTCCTGGGCGGGCACAGCGCCTCGCTGAGCCAGCTGCTGCCGATGCTGCAGAGCATGGGTGTCGTCGTGCTCGAGGAACGGCCGTTCACGGTCATGCGACCGGACGGATTGCCGGTGTGGATTTACCAGTTCCGGATCTCGCCGCACCCGACCATCCAGGTGGCGCAGACGCAGGCCGATCGCGATGCGACGGCGGAACGATTCGCCGAGGCCGTCACCGCGATCTGGCACGGCCGCGTCGAAGTCGACCGGTTCAACGAGCTGGTGATGCGCGCCGGGCTGAGCTGGCAGCAGGTCGTGCTGCTGCGTGCCTACGCAAAGTACTTGCGGCAAGCCAACTTTCCCTACAGCCAGTCCTACATCGAATCGGTGCTCAACGAGCATCCCTCGACAGCGCGATCGCTGGTACGGCTGTTTGAGGCATTGTTCGATCCCAGCGGATCGGCCACGAGCCGCGACGCGCAAACGGCCGCCGCGGCCGTCGCCGCGGACATCGACGCATTGGTCAGCCTGGACACCGACCGCATCCTGCGTGCGTTCGCGTCGCTGGTGCAGGCCACGCTGCGAACCAATTACTTTGTGACACAAGAGGGTTCGGCCCGGGTCCGCAACGTGCTGGCGATCAAGCTGGATGCCCAGCTGGTCGACGAGCTCCCGCTGCCGCGGCCCAAGTACGAGATCTTCATCTACTCACCGCGCGTAGAGGGCGTCCACCTGCGGTTCGGCCCGGTGGCCCGCGGCGGGCTGCGCTGGTCGGACCGGCGCGACGACTTCCGCACCGAGATCCTGGGCCTGGTCAAGGCCCAGGCGGTGAAGAACGCCGTCATCGTTCCGGTCGGGGCCAAGGGCGGTTTCGTCCTCAAACGCCCGCCGCTGCCCACCGGCGACGCCGCGGCCGACCGCGACGCGACCCGCGTCGAGGGCGTCGCCTGCTATCAGCTCTTCATCTCCGGGCTGCTGGATGTCACCGACAATGTCGACCACTCGACCGGAAAGGTCAGCCCCCCACCGCAAGTCACGCGCCGCGACGGTGACGACGCCTACCTGGTGGTCGCCGCGGACAAGGGCACCGCGACCTTCTCCGACATCGCCAACGACGTCGCCCACTCCTATGGGTTCTGGCTGGGCGATGCCTTCGCCTCAGGCGGATCGGTCGGCTACGACCACAAGGCCATGGGAATTACCGCCAAGGGCGCCTGGGAAGCCGTCAAACGACACTTCCGCGAGATGGGCGTCGACACCCAGACCGAGGACTTCACGGTGGTGGGCGTCGGCGACATGAGCGGCGACGTGTTCGGCAACGGCATGCTGCTGAGCAAGCACATCAGGCTGGTCGCGGCGTTCGATCACCGGCACATCTTCTTGGACCCAGACCCGGACGCGGCCAAGACGTGGCCGGAGCGCCAGCGGATGTTCGACCTGCCGCGGTCCAGCTGGGAGGACTACGACAAGTCGCTGATCAGCGAGGGCGGCGGGGTGTACAGCCGCGAGCAGAAGTCGATCCCGATCAGCCCGCAGGTGCGGCTGGCCCTGGGCATCGACGACGAGGTCACCGAGATGGCCCCGCCCAACCTGATAAAGGCAATTCTGCTCGCGCCGGTGGACCTACTGTTCAACGGCGGTATCGGCACCTACGTCAAGGCCGAATCCGAGTCCGACGCCGACGTCGGCGACCGGGCCAACGATCCGGTGCGCGTCAACGGAAACCAGTTGCGCGCCAAGGTAATCGGCGAGGGTGGAAACCTCGGAGTGACGGCCCTGGGCCGCGTCGAGTTCGACCTCGCGGGTGGCCGGGTCAACACCGACGCGATGGACAACTCCGCCGGCGTGGACTGCTCCGACCACGAGGTCAACATCAAGATCCTGATCGACTCCCTGGTTACGGCCGGCAAGGTCCACGCCGACGAGCGCAGCGCGCTACTGGAATCGATGACCGACGAGGTCGCGAAACTGGTGCTCGCCGACAATGAGGACCAGAACGACCTGATGGGCACCAGCCGCGCCAACGCCCCGAGCCTGCTGCCGGTGCACGCCATGCAGATCAAGTTCCTCGAAGACAACGGCGTCGACCGCGAGCTGGAAGCGCTGCCGTCGGAGAAGGAGATCGCGCGGCGCACCGAGGCCGGTCTCGGGCTGACCTCACCGGAGCTCTGCACGCTGATGGCCCACGTGAAGCTGCTCCTGAAAGCGGAGATGCTGACCACCGAACTTCCCGAGCAGGACGTCTTCGCCTCGCGGTTGCCGCGCTATTTCCCGACGCCGTTGCGGGAGCGCTTCACCCCGGAGATCCGCACTCACCAGCTGCGCCGCGAGATCGTCACGACGATGTTGATCAACGACATGGTGGACACCGCCGGCATCAGCTACGCGTTCCGGATCACCCAGGACGTCGGGGTCGGGCAGATCGACGCGGTTCGCACCTGGGTGGCCACCGACGCCATCTTCGGGATCGACGAGATCTGGCGCGGTATCCGCGCGGCGGATATCCCGGTCGCGCTCTCGGACCAGATGACGCTGGATACCCGACGTCTGATCGACCGCGCCGGGCGCTGGCTGCTCAACTACCGCCCGCAGCCGCTGGCCGTCGGCGCCGAAATCAACCGCTTCGCCGTCAAGGTCAAAACGCTGACCCCCCGGATGTCGGAGTGGCTGCGCGGTGACGACAAGGGCATCGTCGAACAGGAAGCCGCAGCGTTCGCCGCCGGCGGTGCGCCGAAAGAGTTGGCCTACCTGGTGGCCGCCGGTCTGTACCGCTTCAGCCTGCTCGACATCATCGACATCGCCGACATCACCGACACCGAAACCGCCGACGTCGCGGACACCTATTTCGCGCTGATGGACCGGCTGGGCACCGACGGCCTGCTCACCGCGATATCCGCGCTGCCCCGATACGACCGCTGGCATTCCTTGGCGCGCTTGGCAATCCGCGACGACATCTACGCCTCGCTGCGGTCGCTGTGTCTCGACGTGCTCGCGGTGGGGGAGCCGGACGAAAGTGGGGAAGAGAAGATCGCGGAGTGGGAGCACATCAGCGCGTCGCGGGTGGAGCGGGCAAGGCGAACGCTCACCGAGATCTATGCAAGCGGCGGCAAGGATCTCGCGACGCTGTCGGTGGCCGCGCGACAGATCCGCCGCATGACCCGCACCAGCGGACGGGGGACTTCCGGGTGACCGTCGGATTCGTCGCCCAGGTGCCGGTGCGCTGGTCGGACATCGACATGTACCAGCACGTCAACCACGCCACGATGGTCACGCTGCTGGAAGAGGCGCGGGTTCCTTTCCTCAAACCGGCGTTCGAGGTCGATATCTTGGAGATCGGGTTGCTGATCGCCGACGTACGGGTCACCTACAAGGCACAGCTGAAGTTGGTCGATTCGCCTCTGCAGGTGACCATCTGGACCAAGCAGCTGCGGACCGTCGACTTCACGCTCGGTTACGAGGTGCGTTCGGTCGGCGCCGACCCGCAGTCCAAGCCGGCCGTCATCGCCGAGTCACAGCTGGCCGCGGTTCACATCCAGGAGCAGCGGTTGGTGCGCCTCTCGCCACAGCATCGGGAGTACCTGCAACGGTGGCTGCGCTAGCTGACCGCGGATTGTGGCTGGGCCCTGCATCGATGGCGGCCCATCGATCCGACCTGGCTGCGTTCGTCGATCGTGCTCTGCGCCTCGACGATGCCGCGGTCGTTCGGTTGCGGACTCGCTCACCCGGCTTGCTAACAGCTTGGATGGCAACGGGTTTCGACGTGCTCGCCAGCAGGGTAGTGGTAGGCCGGGTGAGCCCGGACGACATGACGGTCGCCGCGGACGGATTGGGCCGCGGGCTGTCGGCGATGGATGACACCGGCTACGTCGACCCGGGTTTCGCAATGGACTCGTCGTGGCGCAGTGCACTGCCGCCGGAGTCCGGCTTCACCCACCTCGACGACGTGCCGGCCCAGGTGATGCTGGATCTGGCGCAAGAAGGCGCGCGGCTGGCCAGGGAGCACAGCAGCTCGCACGGCCCGCCGGCCTCGCTGCTCGACCAGGAGGTGATCCGGGTCAGCTCGGCCGACACCAGCGTCGGGCTACCGATGCGTTGTGTGTTCGCTTTGACCGCAATGGGTTTCCTGCCGCAGTCAAGGGATGCAATCGACGCGAGCGAAATCATCCGGGTTCGTACCCTTCCGGCCTGGTTGCGTCTGGACGCCCGCTTCGGCTCGGTGTACCGGCGGCGCGGCGAGGCGGCGATGGTGCTGCGCTGAGTGAAGCGGCTCAGGTCCGGTACAGACCGAAAGGCGTCCCGATCCGGGTTATGGTGCGGCACAGGGCATCAAGACGTCCAGTCTTCGACTAGCTTGGCCCAGCGGCGTGAGATCGTCTTGGCTAGCTCACTGCGTCGGCGTCGGGTGCTCACGTCATCGGTTTCGATGGCGCCGACCACCAGCCGGGCGACTTCATCGACTTGGTCAGGCTCCAGTCCGAATTGGACGAGCGCGACGAGGTCTTGTCGGGTGTCTATCTCGTCGGCGAGTTGCGAGCGAGCCAGCAATACGGCCGCGTTCTCCTCACCGACTTCCAGCAGCATCGCAACCAGGCTCGCCTTTTCGACCTTCACGGGGCCGCGTCAGACGGGTCTGCGGATCGCCAACTCAAGACCGTTGTCGCGCATGACAGTTCGGCATTGTTCCGGGGTGTAGTCGAAGTTTTCCAGGTCCTTGATGTAGGAGGCTGGGTCGGCGAGGCCTTCTACGTGTGGAAAGTCCGAACCCATGATGATGCGGTCGACGCCGACGAGCTTGAGCAGGCTGGCCAGTTCGTCCTCGTAGAACGGTGACACCCAGACGTGGCGCTTGAACGTCTCGCGCGGGTCTTCCTGGTAGATGAAGGGGATCTGACCGTAGGACTTCGTCAGCTTCTCGAAGAGGTGGAACACCCACGCCGAGCCGCTCTCGATGGACGCCATGCGCAGGTTGGGGAATCGAAGGAACAGACCGTTGTGCAAATGGTTGGCGAAAGTGTCTTGGATCGGGTCGCCGGAGAACAGCGACCGAAAGCCGAGCAGCGTTTGGAAGGACATCATGTAGTCGGATTCACCCCACGCTGGCATGAACTTCGAGTAGTAGGTCTCGCCCGAGTGGTAGCAGACGGTAATACCCGAATCGTTTGCCAGCCGCCAGAAGTCGTCGAACATCGGGTCACCGGGTGCGCGCGTGCCAACGGCAGTGGTGATCGGTCCCGGGACCATCACGATGAACCGGGCGTCACGTTCCAAAGCCCATTCAAGCTCACGCACCGCGGCATCGGGTTGGCAGAGCGTGATGTAGGGCGCGGCGAAAACACGCTCGCGGTAGGCGAATCCCCAGTCCTCCTCCATCCATCGGTTGAACGCGCGAAACGTCGCCACGGTGGCATCGAAGTCGGGCAACAGCGCCTGTTCCATCCCTACCCCTAGGGTCGGCAGCAGGATGCAACCCTGCATGCCCTGCTCGTCCATCAGCGCCAGTCGCGCGTCACGATCGCGGTACGCGGCAGGGATAGGTTCCAATTCGCCGAACAGTGCGTTCAGGTCGGCGCCCTTGGGGTTGCGGCCGCGAAAGTACTCGTCGAGGGCGCCCGGCTTGCCGACGGGATCGAACGTCGGGTTGGGGATGAACCGGTTGACGCGGCCGCCGACCACCAGACGCTGCTTGCCGTCGATGTGCGCCCACTGGATGGCGCGCTTTTTGAACGTCGGCTCGATGTGGCGGGTAAAGGCATCCAGCGCCTCGTAATAGTGGTTGTCGCAGTCGAAGTAGGTGAATTCCAGATTCTCTGTCATCGTGTGCCTCTCGTGTTGGCGGGACGTTATTTGCGTGGTAGGCCGAGGATCATGGAGGCGATCACGGTCAGCTGTATCTCCGGCGTACCGCCGCCGATGAGTTCGGACGGCATGTCGAAATACGGTCCGATCACGGCGGGTTCGGAATCCTCGTGCATTGCGGCGACGCCCGTGTGGCGCAGCGTGGCGGTGGACGCACGGCGAAGCAGCATGACCAGGGCGTATTTAGCGATGCTCGATGTGGGCCCGGCCGCCCGGCCCTGCACCTGGCGCAGGGTTTCGCGAAGCACCATGGCCTTGATGGCGGACGTGTGCGCCTCGATGTCGCCGAGTGCTTCCAGGACAGCGCCGCGGTCGGGCCCGTCACTGCGGGCGACGTGGCGTAGTGCGGCTGATCGGTCGATGTTGACGTTGTTGGCGATCGCGGTGCGTTCGACCGCCATCGTGGCCACCGCGAGATCCCAACCGGCGCCGGGTGTCCCGACCAGCATGTGGTCGGGGACAAAGACGTCGGTGAAGAAGACCTCGTTGAAGTCATAGCCACCGCTGGCCTGCCTGATGGGCTCGACGGTGATGCCGATTGAGGCCATGTCGATGAGGAAGTAGCTGATGCCGCGGTGCTTGGGCGCGTCGGGGTCGGTGCGCGCGAGCAGGGCACCGAACTGCGCGCGGTCGGCCTGCGAGGTCCAGATCTTGTGTCCGTTGATCAGCCACCCGCCGTCGACTTTCTGGGCGCGCGTTTTCAGGGAGGCGAGGTCGGATCCGGCCTCCGGCTCGCTGAACAGCTGGCACCATCGTTGCGTTCCTCGCAGCATCGGCTCGGCGAATTGCTCTCGCTGCCAGTCGGTTCCGTAGGTGAGGATCGTTGGCAGGATCCACTCGGCGATGCTGAGATAGGGCTTGGGCACATCGGGACGTTTGTCGAACTCTTCGCCGATGATCACCTGCTGTAACGCCGTAGCACCGAGGCCCCACGGAGCGGGCAGGTGCGGGGCCATCAGCCCGCCCTCGGCGAGTAGGTCGCGCTGTTGACCCCAGGCCTGGCCCGGGGTTCGGTCGTCGTCGGCCGGGTGCTCGTTGGGCAGCGCGCGGGCTTGCTCGAGCGTGGCCGCTACCGAGGCGCGGAATTCGCCTTCGACGTCGCCGAGATCGACTGCAGTGCTGCGCCTCTCGCGTAACGCAAGTTCACCGGTTTCGCGGGCCCATCGCGTGATCGATCCGATCGAGGCGGCCAGCGCGATGGCCCGCCGCCAGTACAGGTGTGTGTCGTGTTCCCAGGTGTACCCGATGGCGCCGAACATGAGCATGGCGTCGAGGACGAGGTCGGGTGCCGTCGCGATGGACACCTGCGCAGCCGCCCCGGCGGCGAGCCGCTGTTGCGCGACAGAATCCCCGGCTGCGCGAACCGCGTCCCATGCTGCGGCAGAGGACAATTCGGAATTGACCAGCAATATCGCGGCCTTGTGCTGCAGGGCCTGGAAGGCGCCGACGGGCCGGCCGAACTGCTCACGGTTGCGGATGTACTCGGTCGCCGCTTCCTGGCACCTGCGCACGATGCCCGCCGCAGCACACGCGGCCAGGGCCACCGCGGTGCAACGGGCAGGCGCGCAGGCGATTCCGGACAGCTCGGCACTTGCGGGCACGATGTGACTGGTCAGCGTCAGGACACCGACGTCGGTACTCAAGTCGGTGCCGCGCCGTGGCTCAACCGACATCCCCGGCACCGTGCAGCTCGCATCGAGGGCGAACCAGCGCACGTCGGCCTCCGCGTCGGTGTCGGTATGTACGGCGAGCAGGATACGTTGCGCGCAAAGCATTCCCACGGTCGGTGCGCTGGAGCCGTCGAGTTGCCAGCCATCGTGGTGACGTGTCACGTGGACCATGGAATGCTCGGGCAGTATCGCGATGGCGGTTGCGCCGCGAACGAGATCGGCGAGCAGGGTGGCGCCGGAGCCGTCCGAGAGGTGTGCGACGGCGCTGGCAATCGTGGTGCTCAGCAGCGGGCCGGGCAGCAGGGCCGCTGCGGCGGCCTCGACGAGGCAGCCCAAGTCGGCGAGCGAGCCGCCCTGGCCTCCTACGGCTTCCGGTAGGTGCACCGCGTGAAAGCCGGAGGCGGTGAGTTCCTCCCACCAGGGCGGAATCTCGCCGGCGGCGATCGAGTCGAACGACGCTCTGGTCTTGTCGATCGGCGAATGACGTGCGGCGAAGTCGCCGACGGCAGCGGCCAGTTGCTCCTGATCGGAGGTGATCCCGAATGGCGTCGATCAGTCCCCGAGGCCGAGGATGCGGGCAGCATTGCCGTACAGGAACTTTGGCCACACCGTGTCTTTGAACGGCACTCCGGGCAGCTCGCTGAAGATTCGCTCCAGCGACAGGCCCATGGGGAAGTAGCCGGCGTAGAGCACCTTGTCGGCACCGCGGGAGTTCGCGTAGTCGATGATCGCTTTCGGGTAGTACTTGGGCGCGAAGGCCGAGGTCGAGTAGTAGAGATTCGGCCACTTGAGCATCAGCTTGACCGCGAGGTCTTCCCAGGGTTCGCAGCCGTGGCGGGTGACGAACACTAAGTCGGGGAAGTCGAACATCACCGCGTCTATCCGTGAAACCTCTTGTGGTGCAAAGGGAACGCGGGGGCCGGGAACGCCCGCGCACACGAAGATCGGTATGCCCAGGTCGACGCAGGTTGCGTAGATCGGATACATCTTCGGGTCGTCGATCGCGACCTGCGGGAAGGTGCCCGCCGGGAACACCGAAGTTGCGCGTATTCCGTACTGCTCGTAGTCGCGGCGGATGGCGTTCACCGAACCCATCACGTCATTGGGGTCGGCGATGGCGCCGGAGGGAATGAACCGATCCGGGAACGTCTTCAGCGCTTTCGCGGCGCATGGCTCGGTCACGCCGATCATGGCTTTTTCGATGCCGAACCGATCCATCTGCTGCAGCACCAACGTGACCGGATCGTCCGTCGGCAACCCTGCGGGTACGTCTTTGAACATGTACTCGACGGGGAACTCGAAGTTCTCCTTGGAGTCGCGGTCTTTCGTCTGCCTGCGGATGAAGTCGTACTGAGCGGATCCCTCGTGCGGGAAGCCGATCATCGTGTCGATCACCGGTAAGCCGACGGGTCCGGGCATGGGCATCTCCGATTGGGCGGGTGGAGTGGCGCGCTACATAACCCATAATGAAACACGGTTCTATTTTTATCAAGCACGGCTCCGGCGCCACGGAGGTAAAACTGGTATTACCAGGAAGTCTCCGGCGAAATCTATCTAGTCTTGTTAGAACGCAGTAATATCTAGAGCTCAGTCGGCAACGAAGGAAGAGTCCCGTCCCGTGAGAGCTACCGAACGTCCGAAGGCCGAGATCCTTCCCATCGCCGACATGACCAGCAGTCAGCTCCTGCGGCGGAGCCGAATCATTGAGGCGGTGATCGCCTTGATCGGCGAGGTGGGTGCGGATGCGGTGCAGATGCGCGACGTGGCTCAGCGATCCGGTGTTGCACTCGGCACCGTGTACCGGTACTTCAACTCAAAGGAGCGCCTGCTGGCCGCCGCACTCGAGGATTGGCAGAAGAGGCTGACGCGGCGGGTGATGACACGCGGCGGGCCGACCGGAGACGGCCCGCTACCAGCGGTACTGGACTACCTCCAACGCGCGCAGCGCGCATTTCATCGCAACCCCCGGATGACGGCACTAATGCTCGAGGCTATGACATCCACCGATCCCGAAACCAAGACCGGGATCGACCACATGAGACGGACCAACGTCGAGCTGTTTGACCGGTTACTCGAGGGTATTCCGCAGGAACGCGTAGCCGACGTTAACTTCGGAGTGAACGCGGCGTTGACCAGCGCGCTGATGGCGGTGCTCACCGGGGGCCTCGCCCTGGACGAAGCGCTGCAGCGGGTGGAGTGGGTCGCGCGAACGTTGATCGGATCTGTGGCAGATCACGAGACATGAGGGCATGCACCCATGTCACCATTGCGCCATGGATCCGCCGGTATGCGACCGACTGGCGGACGAGATGTCCCATGCGCAGCCGTAGTAGCGATCGAACGGACAAAAATCTTGGTGCTTCGTAGGCAGGCATCGCCACCGCGTGTCAGGTCGGGTACAGCAACCACAACGGCAAGACGGCATCCAGGTAATCCATAAACTTCTTGAGCCCCACCCGGTATTGCCCGAATCCGTACGGATCTTCGGCATATTCCGGAAACCCGATGCCCAGCCCGAAGAGTCCCGGGGCAAGGATTCCGTTTCTCCTGTTGTAATCCAGCGGGCCCCACTGCGGCGTCTCGGGCAGCTTTCTGCGCTCGAAACCGACGGTGTAGACCACGCGATCGCATTGCGCGAGTTTGTCGTCGAACTCCGGGCTTGATACCCAGCATCTGTCCAGCCGTTCCGGATAGACGCCGTCGATGTTCTCCCGCGCCCACGCGGCCGCGCGGCCTTTCAGGCCGGTGTCGTCGAACAGGATCCAATCATTCAGATACACAGCGTATTTCAGCGGGCTCTGGTAGAAGTTGATCACCCGTGCGACGGGGTTGCGCAGCAGATTCGGCAGCACGATCATCGACGAGTGCGACGAGCCGAAGACGGCCACCGTCGCGCCGTCGAGCGACTGCTCGGCGAGCCGGTCGGGATCCAGTGCGACCTCGACGGCAATCTCCTCGAGGCCGGGATACGCAAGCTTCTTGGGCACCGCACCCACGGCGAGGATCACATTTTCGGAGATGACCTCTTGTTGTCCGGTTTCAATTCTCCACTGCCTGTTGCCCAGAAAAAGCGAGGTCGCTGTTGTCTGAAAGACGTGTACCCGCTCGCGCAGGTGCCCGGTAATCCACACCAGCGGATCGGCCACCAGGTCCAGCGCGCAGGTCTGGGCCGGCTCGACGTCTCGCAGCGGCAGCGGCGGTGCCTCCGAGAACCGAAATGCCGCAGAGCCATTCAGGAAATGCAGAAAGGTTTCGGCGATGGTATTACTCGACACCGCTCGCCACTTCTGGCCGAGATCGCCTGCCGCAAAAGCGGGATCGATCCAGGCGATCTTCTCCGCCGCGATGCCGTGATCTAAAAGCCTTCCCACCGCGGCAATTCCGGCGGGGCCGGCTCCGATCACTGCCCACGCATACGCTGCCATGTAACACATATAGGCCAGCGCGGGCCGCGGCGCGAATCGGCCCCGGTGGAAGGCTAGACCAACCAGGCCGCCGAGTCGGCCGGCAACTGACCGTCGACCAACGGTGCGCTGGCGAAAATGAGTTCGCCGGCGGGCAGTCCCATCGGACGATTTCCGGTATTCAGTGCGCACACCAGGCCGCCTGGCCGCCGGAATACCAGCGCATCGTCGGTCGCCGTCAGCCACTGCAGCTCGACGCCGTCGAATTCGGTACGCTCCCTGCGCAATTTGAGCACCGTGCGGAAAAACGCCAACGTCGAGTCGGGATCCGCGTCCTGTTTTTCGACCGTCAGCGACGCCCAGTCGGCCGGAATCGGCAACCAGGTGTCGGGCGAGCTGGAGAACCCGAACGGGGGAGTGTCGCCCGACCACGGCAGCGGAACCCGAACCTTGTCGCGGCCCCGCTCGGTGTGCCCGGACCGTTCCCAGGTCGGGTCCTGCAGCACCTCTTCGGGCAGGTCCAGTACGTCGGGCAGCCCGAGCTCCTCGCCGTTGTAGATGAACACCGTGCCGGGCAGGGCGAGCATCGCCATCGCCATCGCCCGCGCCCGGCGCAGCCCGACTTCGCCGCCGCCGTAGCGGGTGACCTCACGGTCGATGTCGTGGTTGGACAGCGTCCAGGTCGGAACGGAGTCGTAGATGGCGGTGGCCTTCAGCGAGTTCTCGACGGCGTCGTGAATTTGGTGCGCGTCGAAGGCGACCTTGGTGAGCCGGAAATTGAAGCCGAGATGCAGTTCGTCGGGCCGCAGGTATTCGGCCCAGAGCATGTTGTCCAGCACCCACACTTCGCCGATGGTCACCGCGCCGTCGTACTCGTCGACGATCTTGCGGATCTTGCGATGGATGTCGTGGACGGCCGGGTTGTTGAAACGCGGGTCGTCGTCGCGGTGCGACAACACCTTGACGGCTTCCTGCGCGTCGGGCAGGCCGGCCGGCTTGGCCATCCCGTGTGCCACGTCGATGCGGAAGCCGTCCACCCCGCGCTCCAGCCAGAACCGCAGCGATGCCTCGAAGTCGTCGAAAACCTCGGGGTTTTCCCAGTTCAGGTCCGGCTGGTGGGTGTCGAACAGATGCAGGTAGTACTGGCCGGGATTGCCGTCGGGCTCGACCACTCGCTCCCAGGCCGGCCCGCCGAACACCGACGTCCAGTTGTTGGGGGGCAGTTCCCCGTTGGGCCCCTTGCCGTCGCGGAAGTAATACCGCTCCCGCGCTTCGGTGCCCGGCCCGGCGGCCAGCGCCGCCTGGAACCAGGCGTGCTGGGAGCTGGTGTGGTTGGGCACCACGTCCATGGTGATCTTGATGTTGCGCTCGTGGGCCGCCGCGATCAGCCGTTCGATCGCCGGCATCCCGCCGAACAGCGGGTCGATATCACGCGGATCGGCGACGTCGTAGCCGTGGTCGGCCATCGGCGAGACGGTGACCGGGCTGAGCCAGATCGCGTCGATGCCCAGCTGCACCAGGTAATCCAGGTGCGCGACGATGCCGTCGATGTCACCGACCCCGTCACCGTTGCTGTCGGCGAAGGACCGTGGATAGACCTGGTAAAAGACCGCGTTCGACCACCATGCTGCGGGGCTCATATTGCTCCGTTCGGTTGCGAGGTATCTACAAGGGCGAATTGACGAGTGAGTGAGCAGCCATTTCCAGATAGTTGAGCAGCTCTCGGCGATGCTCGTCGTCGAGAGTCTGCGAGTCGATCGACGCGACGGCGGTGTGCATGCAGCGCAACCACGCATCGCGCTCGATCGGGGTGATCCGGAACGGCGCGTGACGCATCCGCAGCCGCGGGTGGCCGCGCTGGTCGGAATAGGTGCGCGGGCCGCCCCAGTACTGCTCGAGGAACATGCGCAGCCGCTCTTCGGCGCCCTGCAGGTCGTCCAGCGGATACAGCTCACGCAGGATTTCGTCCTCGGGGACCTGGGCATAGAAGCGCGCCACGATCGTTTTGAAGGTCTCGGCACCGCCGACGGCGTCGTAGAAGGACTGTTGTACCTGATCCATCACCCCCCATTGTGGTGCATCGGCATGCCGGCGCAGTCAAACGGGCGGAGTCGCTCCTGCTGTTCACCGGTTCGACACGGCGTGCACCAGCAATTAGGCGTGCGATTGGCGACGAATCATGGTGGACTATCGGCGGAGGATTTATGGCGCAGGGCAAGAGACGCCGCAGCCACCGAAGTTCAGGGGCCGCGGCAGGGCTGACCGGACCCACACCCGCGTCGTCTCTGCATAGTCTTTCCCACCGACCCGCCCCCGGCGCCGATACCCATCCGCCCAACCGGCACGAAAGCGCGTCGATCTGGAGTCGCCGACGGGTTCTGCTGCTGAATTCCACCTACGAGCCGCTCACCGCGCTGCCGATGCGGCGCGCGATCGTGATGGTGATCTGCGGCAAGGCCGACGTGGTGCACCACGACCCATCCGGGCCGGTCATCCACTCGGCGAGCGAGTCGATCCCGGTGCCGTCGGTGATCCAGCTGCGGACCTACGTCCGGGTTCCCTACCGGGCCCGTGTCCCGATGACCCGTGCGGCGCTGATGCACCGCGACCGCTTTTGCTGCGCCTATTGCGGAGCGAAGGCCGACACCGTCGACCACGTCGTGCCGCGCAGCCGCGGCGGCGGCCACTCCTGGGAGAACTGCGTCGCCTGCTGCTCGACCTGTAACCATCGCAAGGGCGACAAGCTGCTCACCGAACTCGGTTGGACACTGCGCCGGGCGCCGCTGCCGCCGACCGGTCAGCACTGGCGTCTGCTGTCCACGGTCAAGGAAATGGATCCGTCCTGGGTCCGATACCTCGGCGAGGGCGCGGCCTGACGGCCAATCTTGTGTCCAAGCGCGCCGCGGGAACACTGCGTGGGATACGGTTTGCGTCGTGAGCGCTATGGAGATCCACCTGTACTTAATTGGAATCCCGGCGTTGCTGGTGATCGTGCTGGCGGCGCTGATCTGGTCGCGCAAGGGGCCGCACCCGGCGACTTACAAGATGTCCGAGCCGTGGACGCATCCGCCGATTCTGTGGGCGGCCACCGACGAATTCGTCGGCCACCCGCACGGACATCACGCATCGGAGTTCTCAGTCGGAGGTGGCGCCAGTGGCACATGGTGAGGTAGCGACGAAAGCGCCGGCGGAACTGCCCGTCGGCTTTGCGATCACCAGCAGCGGACGGGTTTCCGGTGTCACCGAGCCCGGTGAGCTGTCGGTGCATTACCCGTTCCCGATCACCGACCTTGTCGCGATCGACGACGCCCTGAAATACGGCTCGCGCCAGTCGATGACGCGGTTCGCCATCTACCTCGGCGATCTGGGCAGCGACACCGCGGCCCGGGCGCGCGAGATCCTGGCCGACGTGCCGACGCCCAACAACGCGGTGCTACTGGCCGTTTCGCCCGACCAGGCAGTCATCGAGGTGGTCTACGGCTCCGAGGTCCGCGGGCGCGGCGCCGAATCGGCCGCCCCGCTGGGCGTGGCCGCCGCCTCGTCGGCGTTCGAGCAGGGGCACCTGGTCGACGGCCTGGTCAGCGCGATTCGCGTGCTCAGCGCTGGTATCACCCCGGCTTAGAGTCATGAGCCACTGCACGTCCCGGTTCGTGACCACGGGGCGCGCCGTTGCGGCGGTGTCGTTTGCTCTGCTGCTCGTGCTCAGCGGCCTCGGGGTCAGCCCGGCGCTCCTCGCGCCGGCCTTGGCAGAGCCGGGGATGTACGGCGATCCGGCCAAAGCCGCCCAGTACTGGGAGTACCAGACCTACGACAACAACTGCGCGCTGGTGTCGGTGGCCGGCGTGGTCGGCCAGATCACCGGCAGCATGCCCAGTGAGCAGGAGGTCATCGACCTCGCCAGGAACACGCCGAGCGTCAAAGGGGGCGGGCGCACCGTCTACGAAGACGAAAACGGCCACGGCGTCGTCACCGAGGATCTGCCGCCGCTGCTGCTGCACTACGGCATCCACTCCACCATCTCCAGCGATGCCCAAAACGACGCTGCGCTCACCAAGCTGGAGGGCACCCTAGGCTCGGGCCATGCCGTGATGGTGGGCGTCCACGCGCAGACCATCTGGGAAAACGCGCCACCGGGGGCCGACGATCACGAACTCGTGGTGACCGGAATCGACACCGTGAACAGCGTCGCGCATCTCAACGACAGCGGCACCGAACGGGGCCGCGATTTACAGGTGCCCATCTCGCAGTTCATGTCGGCGTGGAGCGCCGACGAATTCGAGATGACGGTGACCTCCGAAACCGTCCAGTAAGGGTGCAGTAGCGCGCGCCGTTACTGCGGACCCGCGTCAAAGGCGCGGGCCCGCAAGGCCCGCTTCACCCCGGCCTGGCCCTCCAGCACCAGGCGGCGCAGCGCCGGGGGCACCTCGGAGTCCGGCGCGGACAGGAACTCGTCGGCGGCGGCGATGCCCTCCTCGCTGATGTTCCAGGACGGGTACAGCCCGATCACCACGGTCTGCGCGACCTCGCTGGAACGGCGCGCCCAGACGCCGGGAATGGCCTGGAAATAGCGCACCGTGAACGGCTTGAGCAATTCAGCCTGGCCGGGCGCCGCGAATCCCCCGACGATCGAGCGGGCCGACGTGTTGGCGACGGTGTCGTCCTCGACCACCGTGGTGAACGCCTGCTCCTTGACCTCTAGCTGGGGCCGGGCCGCGGCAGCCTGGGCGCCGTGGCGCTTGCCGGTCGCGGTCGGGTCGCGTCGCACCTCGGCGTCGATGAATGGCGTCTCGATGCCGTCCGCGTCGATATCGCCGGCGGTGGCCAACGCGGTCACGATGCGCCAGCGCAGGTCGGTGTCGATCTCGAGGCCTGCCAGCCCCAATTCGGACGGATCCCGATCCAGCAGATCGGCCAGCGCCGCGATGTGCCGGTCGGAGAGTACCGACGAGCACAACGTGTTGACGAAGGCGAGCTGGTGATCCGATCCCGGCTCGGCAGCTCGCGCCAACGCCAGTACCCGATCGGCGAACTGCGGCCAGCCGTGCTCGCGGGCCCAGCCCGGCTCGGCGTAAGAGCCCAGCGCGGTCTGCGCCTGCATCAGCAACCGTTGTGCCACACCGACTTCGGTCTCGGCCTGCACACCGCCGGAGACCAGCGCGACGAAGTCGCGGGCACGCAGCTCGGCCTCGCGGGTCATCTCCCACGCGGCCGACCACACCAGCGAGCGGGGCAGTGACTCGGCGATGTCGGCGATGCGCTCCAGCGCGGTCCTCAACGACTGAGGGTCCAGGCGAAGCGAGCAGTAGGTCAGGTCGTCGTCGTTGACCAGAATCAACTTGCCCGACGAAACGCCAACCAGCCCAGGCACTTCCGTCTGTGGACCTTCGACGTCGAGTTCCTCCCGATGCACCCGCACCAGCTTGCCCGCGTCGTTGTCGTCGTAGATCCCGACCGCCAGCCGATGCACCCGGGTCTCACCGGCCCCCGGGGCCGCGCCGCTCTGCGTCACCGCGAAACGGGTGAACTTCCCGTCGGCATCGGTGTCGAATTCGGGCCGCAGCGTGTTGAGCCCGGTGGTTTTCAGCCACTGCTGTCCCCAGTTCGACAGGTCGCGGCCCGAGGCCTGCTCCAGCGCGGACAGCAGGTCGCTGAAGGTGGCGTTGCCGAAGGCATGGGTGCGGAAGTAATCGCGCAGTCCGGCCAGGAAGTGCTCCAGCCCGACGTAGGCCACCAGCTGCTTGAGCACCGACGCGCCCTTGGCGTAGGTGATGCCGTCGAAGTTCACCTCGACCGCGTGCAGATCGGGGATGTCGGCGGCGATGGGATGTGTCGACGGCAACTGGTCCTGGCGGTAAGCCCACGATTTCTCGACGGTCGCGAATGTCGTCCAGGCTGAGGTGTATTCGGTCGACTCGGCCTGACACAGCACTGACGCGAACGTCGCGAACGACTCGTTGAGCCACAGGTCGTCCCACCACGTCATGGTGACCAAGTCGCCGAACCACATGTGCGCCATCTCGTGCAGCACCGTTTCGGCGCGCCGCTCGTAGGAGGCACGGGTGACCTTGCTGCGGAAGACGTAATCCTCGAGGAAGGTCACCGCTCCCGCGTTTTCCATTGCGCCGGCGTTGAATTCGGGAACGAACAGCTGGTCATATTTGCCGAATGCGTACGGCACCCCAAAGTTCTTGTGGTAGAAGCTAAATCCCTGCTTCGTCTCGGTGAACAACCGCTCGGCGTCCATGTGTTCGGCCAGCGAGGACCGGCAGTAAATGCCCAGCGGGATTTCGCCGTGCTCGTCGCGGTAGGAGTCGGTCCACTGTGAGTACGGGCCCGCGATCAGCGCCACCAGATAGGTGCTCATCCGCGGGGTGACCGCAAAACTGTGCACGCCGTTCTCGACCGACGTGGTGGCGCCGTTGGATATCACCTTCCAGTGCGCGGGCGCGGCAACCCGCAGGTCGAACGTCGCCTTGAGGTCGGGCTGGTCGAAGCAGGCGAACATGCGCTTGGCGTCCGCGGTTTCGAACTGCGAGTACAGGTAGGTCTCGTTGTCGACCGGGTCGACGAAGCGATGCAGTCCCTCGCCGGTGTTCGAGTAGCGGCAGTCGGCGTCGACGACGACCACGTTGCGGTCGGCCAGTCCACGCAACGGGATGCCGGTCGACTCGTCGTACCCCGAGACGTCCACGTCGCGCCCGTTGAGGGTGGCACTGCGAACGGTCTGCGCCGACAGGTCGATAACCGTGTCGGCGCCGGCGAGTGCGTCGAACACCACGGTGGTGGTGGAGCGGAAGGTTCGTTCGCCGGGCCCGCCTGAAACACCGTCGGTGACGTCGAGGCTGATCTGGTAGCTGTCGACGGTGATCAGAGCCGCACGTTCGACGGCTTGGTCGCGGGTGAGGTTAGGAAGGGCCACTCGTCCAACTTAATAGCGTCGCGGGCTCACAGTGCGCAACGGGAACACGCGCGCGGCGACTACGGTTGTGCACAACGGTGCTCTAACCGTTTCCGATCTCTTCCGAGAGGACTGCGCAATGTCCGAGAAGGCCCCCGCGAAAGACAAGGCCGATTTCTGGTTCGACCCGCTGTGCCCCTGGGCATGGATCACGTCGCGCTGGATCCTCGAAGTCGAAAAGGTTCGCGACATCGAGGTGAACTTCCATGTGATGAGCCTGGCAGTGCTCAACGAGAACCGCGAAGACCTGCCCGAGCAGTACCGCGAGAACGTGAAGCGGGCCTGGGGTCCGGTGCGGGTGGCGATCGCCGCCGAGCAGGCGCACGGCGCCGAGGTGCTGGCGCCGCTCTACACCGCGATGGGCGCCCAGATTCACAACAAGGGCAACAAGGAGCTCGGTGACGTCATCAAGCTGGCGCTCGACGAGGTCGGTCTGCCGGCCGAGTTGGCCGCCGCCGCCGACAGCGACGCCTACGACGAGGCGCTGCGCAAGAGCCACCACGCCGGCATGGACGCGGTGGGCGACGACGTCGGAACGCCCACCATCCACGTGAACAACGTCGCGTTCTTCGGTCCGGTGCTGTCGCGGATCCCGCGCGGTGAGGAAGCCGGCAAGCTGTGGGACGCGTCGGTGACCTTCGCCGCCTACCCGCACTTCTTCGAGCTCAAGCGGTCGCGCCACGAAAAGCCCGAGTTCGACTGAGCCGTTCGGCGCCGAGTGTGAATTTCACGACGCGACACGCCGGATACGCGTCGCGCGGTTCGCTCTCGGCCGACGGTGGCGGGATTGCCTCGCGGCTCCTGGTGCACAATGACGGTCATGCGCGTCTACCTGGGTTCAGACCACGCTGGATTCGAGCTCAAGCAAGCGATCATCGACCACCTCAAAAAGACCGGGCACGAGCCGATCGACTGCGGTGCCTTCACCTATGACGCGGAGGACGACTACCCGGCGTTCTGTATCGACGCCGCCAGCCGCACGGTGGCCGACCCCGACAGTCTGGGCATTGTGATCGGGGGATCGGGCAACGGCGAGCAGATCGCCGCCAACAAGGTGCCGGGCGCCCGGTGTGCGCTGGCCTGGAGCGTCGAGACCGCGTCGCTGGCGCGTCAGCACAACAACGCACAGCTGATCGGCATCGGCGGCCGGATGCACACCGTGGAGGAGGCGCTGACATTCGTCGACGCCTTCCTCACCACGCCGTGGTCGAAAGCCGAACGCCACCAACGGCGTATCGACATTCTCGACGAATACGAGCGCACTCACCAGGCCCCGCCGGTGCCCGGCGCGCAGGCCTAAGGTGCCCGAAGGGCATACCCTGCACCGCTTGGCCCGGTTGCACCAACGGCGCTTCGGTGGCGCGCCCGTTGCCGTGTCCAGCCCGCAGGGCCGCTTCGCCGATGCGGCGTCGGTGGTCGACGGTCAGGTGCTGCGCAAGTCCAACGCCTGGGGCAAGCACCTGTTCCACCACTACGCCGGCGGCCCGATCGTGCACGTGCATCTGGGTCTCTACGGCACCTTCACCGAATGGCAACGCCGCGACGAGCTTCCCGAACCGGTCGGACAGGTGCGGATGCGGATGGTCGGCGCCGAGTTCGGAACCGACCTGCGCGGCCCGACGGTGTGCGAGGTGATCGACGAGGCTCAGGTCAGCGACGTCGTCGCGAAGCTTGGTCCCGACCCGTTGCGCAGCGACGCCGACCCGGCGTGGGCGTGGAACCGAATCACGAAGTCCCGCAGGCCTATTGGTGCGTTGCTGATGGACCAGGGTGTCATCGCCGGGGTGGGAAATGTGTACCGAAGCGAGTTGTTGTTCCGTCACCGGATCGACCCGTATCGTCCCGGGCGAGGGGTCGGTGAAGCGGAGTTCGACGCCGCATGGACCGACCTGGTCGCGCTGATGAAGGTCGGCTTGCGGGGCGGCAAGATCGTCGTGGTGCGCCCCGAACACGATCACGGCCCTCCGTCGTACGCCCCCGGCCGGCCCCGCACGTATGTCTACCGGCGCGCCGGTGAGGCGTGCCGCGTGTGCGGCGGCCCGATCAGCACGGCAGTCCTCGAGGGCCGCAACGTGTTCTGGTGCCCGAACTGCCAAAAGTGATGCTTTTCGCATTGCCAGGAAACTGACAGCAAGAAACGCTGGCGTCTATAGTTTTCGATCGCGTTATCGTGGGTAGAAGTTGCGCTTGTGAAACCGATACCGCGTTTAGCTGCAACGATTTTCGCGGGAGCCGTGTTGGCTCTGGCGGGCGTGGGTGTGGCGGCCGAGGCTGCCGCACAGCCCGGCCCGTTCCCGCAATGGTGTCCGGGGGAGTGGTGGGACCCGGGCTGGGGCAACAACTGGGACTGGAACAACTGCCATGACTGGCGCGGAGGCCCCCCGCCACCGCCCGGAAACCCGTGGGACCGTGGGCCCGGCTGGGGCCCGCCCGGACCGCCGCCGCCGCCCGGCTGGGGGCCGCCCGGACCGCCGCCGCCGCCGCCCGGCTGGCACCCCTGATTCATGTCCGTCCCGACAACTGCGCCCTGCCGGCATCCGTTCGGCAGGGCGCGGTTATCTCGGGTGACTCAGCTGACGTCGACACCCAGCACGGCGTACACCGCGTTGGACAGGGCGAGGCTGCGTGGGTCCGCGTTGGCCTTGGTGGCGTCGAAGCGGTTCGCCACATACGCGTAGCCGATGCCGTGCTCCAAGTCGACGAAGCCGAACGAGCCACCCAGCCCACCGTGACCGAAGATGCGCGGGTTGGGGCCGTTGACGCACCGCTGGTTGAGCATGTAACCCAGGCCCCAGCCGTGGTCGGCGACGCGCGGGCCGAGCACCAAATCGTTCTCCAGCCCGCCCTGCGACACCCGGATCAGGTCCATGTGTTCGCGGCTGAGCAGCTTCTCCTGGGCTAGCGCGTTGTAGAACGTGGCCAATCCCAGGGCCGACACCTGGCCGTTGGTGCCCGGGAATTCGAGTCGGCGCCACAGCTCGAGGTCGTAGGAGCTGACCTCGTCGTCGGGCGCGAAGCCCATGGCCACCGCCAGCCCCGCCTTGGGGTGGTCGGACAGGCTGGTCGGGTCGCTGGGGATATGAGTGAGCAGGTCGCGCATGTGCGGCTTGTTCACCCGCTCGGCGCAACGCCGTTGCTCGGCGTCGGACAGGCCGATGTGGATGTCGGCGCCCAGCGGCTCGGCGATCTCGGTGCGCAGGTACTGACCGATCGTGCGGCCGGTCGTGCGACGGAAGACCTCGCCACAGATGAAGCCGAAGGTCGTCATGTGGTAGCCCTGCGCGGTCCCCGGCTCCCACCATGGTTCGGCGGCGGCGATCTGTGCGCAGGCGTAGTCCCAGTCGGTGACCTGTTGCCAGCTCATCGGCACCCGCGGCCCGATGACGCCGGATCGGTGGCTCATCACCATGGCCAGCGTGATGTCGTGCTTGCCGGCTTGGCCGAACTCGGGCCAATAGCGCGCTACCGGCGCGTGCAGGTCCAGTTCCCCGCGGTCGACGAGCTGGTGCACGCAAGTCGCTGACAGGCCCTTGGTGCCGGACAGCACCGTGGTCAGCGTGTCTTGCTCCCACGGCCGCGTGCCGGCCGCGTCGGCCCAGCCACCCCAGAGGTTGACGACGAGGTCCCCGTCGACCCAGACCGCGACGGCCGCGCCTTGCTCCAGACGCTCGGCAAAGTTGCGCTCGAACGCGTCGCGGACTCCGGCGAAGTCCGACGCGCACGAGCCCTTAATGTCCACGTCCAGTTTCAGGTCGCTCATGGCGCCTTTCTGTGGAGCACTACTTACCCGGAGCGGGCGACGGGAATCGAACCCGCGTAGCTAGTTTGGAAGACTAGGGCTCTACCATTGAGCTACGCCCGCATGTATTAGTCGAGCGTGACTTTATCTGGCGGCGAACATCAAATCTAATCGACGCGGCCTTGTGACCGCTCTGTTAGGTCTGCGAGGCCGTTGGTGGGCCGACGCCGTCGCGCCGTAGGATCGCGAGGTCAGCGCGGGGTGTAGCGCAGCTTGGTAGCGCATCCGCTTTGGGAGCGGAAGGCCGCAGGTTCAAATCCTGTCACCCCGACCACGCGCCGCACCACCGAAAACAAAGAACGAGGAGCACATCCGTGAAGAGCAGCGTCGAGCAGTTGAGCCCCACCCGGGTGCGCATCAACGTGGAGGTGCCGTTCACCGAACTCGAGCCCGACTTCCAGCGCGCTTACAAGGAACTGGCCAGGCAGGTCCGGCTGCCCGGGTTTCGCCCCGGCAAGGTGCCGATGAAGTTGCTGGAGGCGCGCTTCGGCCGCGAGGAGATGCTCGACCAGGTCGTCAACGAGGCGCTGCCCACCCGGTATGGACAAGCGGTCACCGAGACCGAGGTGCACCCGATCGGCCGGCCCGAAATCGAGGTGACCAAGAAGGAGTACGGCGAGGACCTCGCATTCACCGCCGAGGTCGATGTCCGTCCCAAGATCACCCTCCCGGACCTCAGCGCGCTGAAGGTGTCGGTGGACCCGATCGCGGTCAGCGACGACGACGTCGACGCCGAGCTGCAGTCGCTGCGGGCCCGGTTCGGCACCCTGACCGGAGTGGACCGTCCGGCGGCCGACGGCGACTTCGTCTCGATCGACCTGTCGGCGACGATCGACGGCGAAGAGGTTCCGGGCGCCGCCGCGCAGGGCCTGTCGCATGAGGTTGGCTCCGGCCGGCTGATCGAAGGCCTCGATGAGGCGATCGTCGGGCTGTCCGTCGACGAGTCCAAGGAATTCACCGCCAAGCTGGCCACCGGCGAACACGCCGGTAAGGACGCGTTGGTGACCGTTACCGTCAAGACCATCAAGCAACGCGAACTGCCCGAGCCGGACGACGAATTCGCGCAATTGGCAAGCGAATTCGACACGATCGAGGAGTTGCGCAGCAACCTGCGCGAGCAAGTGGCCAACCTCAAGCGCGCCGAGCAGGCGGGCAAGATCCAGGAAGCCACGATGGACGCCCTGCTCGAGCAGGTCGAGGTGCCACTGCCGGAGGGCATCGTTGCCGAGCAGTTCGACAGCGCCATGCACGGCGCCATCGACAGCGTCAACCATGACGAAGCCAAGTTCGCCGAGGTGCTTGCCGAGCAGGGCAAGACGCGCGAGGAGTTCGAAACCGAGACCCGCACCGCGGTCGAGAAGGACGTCCAGCGCCAGCTGTTGTTCGACGCGCTGGCCGATGAATTGGAAGTCCAGGTCGGCCAGGACGACCTGACCGAGCGACTGGTGGCGACATCGCGGCAGTACGGCATCGAGCCGCAACAGCTGTTCTCCTACCTTCAGGAAAACAACCAGCTGCCGGCCATGTTCGCCGACGTGCGGCGCGGTCTGGCCATCGCCGCGGTGGTTTCCAAGGCAACCGTCACCGACACCGACGGCAACACCATCGACACGAGCGAGTTCTTCCCGGACCGCACGAAGAACGCCGATGCGCAGGACGCGCAGGACGCCGACGACGCGGCCGACGAGACCAGCGAGGAATGATCCAACCGTGACGCTGTGAGCGAACGCGCCCGTTTCGGGGGTGCGTGGCCGCGAAACGGTGCGCTTGGTTGGTTAGTGTCGTCAGTACAGATCGCAAAGAAAGCAGGTAATTCAGTCGTGACTGATATGCGTTCGAATTCGGTGGGTCTCAACCTCACGGACTCGGTCTATGAGCGCTTGCTCTCCGAGCGCATCATCTTCCTGGGTTCGGAGGTGAACGACGAGGTCGCCAACCGGTTGTGCGCGCAGATTCTGCTGCTCGCCGCCGAGGACGGCGACAAGGACATCAACCTCTACATCAACTCCCCGGGCGGATCGATCAGCGCGGGGATGGCGATTTACGACACGATGGTGCTGGCGCCGTGCGACATCGCCACCTACGCGATGGGCATGGCCGCCTCGATGGGCGAGTTCCTGTTGGCGGCGGGGACCAAGGGCAAGCGCTACGCGCTGCCGCACGCCCGCATCCTGATGCACCAGCCGCTGGGTGGGGTGACCGGTAGCGCGGCCGACATCGCCATCCAGGCCGAGCAGTTCCACGTCATCAAGAAGGAGATGTTCCGGCTGAACGCGGAGTTCACCGGTCAGTCGATCGAGCGCATCGAGGCCGACTCCGATCGCGACCGGTGGTTCACCGCGCAGGAGGCCCTGGAATACGGCTTCGTCGACCACATCATCACCCGCGCCGCCCACATCACCAATGGAGAAGCCCGATGAGTTTCCAGAACCCCGAAACCCAGCCCCAGGCGCGCTACATTCTGCCGTCGTTCATCGAGCACTCGAGCTTCGGCGTCAAGGAGTCCAACCCGTACAACAAGCTGTTCGAGGAACGCATCATCTTCCTCGGCGTGCAGGTCGACGACGCCTCGGCGAACGACATCATGGCGCAGTTGCTGGTGTTGGAGTCGCTGGACCCCGACCGCGACATCACCATGTACATCAACTCGCCCGGTGGCGGATTCACCTCGCTGATGGCGATTTACGACACCATGCAGTACGTGCGCGCCGACATTCAGACGGTGTGCCTGGGTCAGGCCGCCTCGGCCGCGGCGGTGCTGCTGGCCGCCGGCACGCCGGGCAAGCGGATGGCGCTGCCCAACGCGCGGGTGCTGATCCACCAGCCCTCGCTGCAGGGTGTGATCCAGGGGCAGTTCTCCGACTTGGAGATCCAGGCCGCCGAGATCGAGCGGATGCGCACGCTGATGGAGACGACGCTGGCCCGGCACACCAACAAGGAGCCCTCGGTCATCCGCAAGGACACCGACCGCGACAAGATCCTGACCGCCGAAGAGGCCAAGGATTACGGGATCATCGACACCGTTCTCGAGTACCGGAAGCTGTCCGCGCAGACCGCGTGAGTTTCCGCCGAACGTGCGCTCACTGCGAATTTTCGGCTGATTTTTCGCGCTGAGTGCACGCTCGGCGAACATCGGCAATGTCCTTGATGTCCTTCGGCCCGACCCGGCAGCATCCGCCGACGATGCGCGCGCCGGCGGAGATCCACTGCCCGGCGAGCTCGGCGGAGAAGCGCGACGTTCCGGTCCACCCGCGACCGTCCCATCGTTCGCCGCTGTTCGGGTAGACGATCACCGGTTTGCCGAGCGTCGAGGCGATCTCGATGGCTCCCAGCACGTCGTCCGGTGCGCAGCAATTGACACCGACCGCGACGATCTCGTCGACCCCGGCAGCGACCGCGAACGCCTCGGCGAGCGGTTGGCCGGCACGCGTAGCCGGCCCGTCGATCGTGTAGCTGAGCCAGGCCGGCACGCCGACCGTACGCACCAGCTCGACCAGTGCCTCGGCCTCGTCGGCGTCCGGCACGGTTTCGCATGCCAGCACGTCGGCGCCCGCTGCGGCCAGGGTTTCGAGTCGCGGCCGATGCCAGCGCCTCAGCGCCTCAACCGTGAGGCCGTAGCGACCGCGGTATTCGGATCCGTCGGCCAGCGCCGCGCCATAGGGCCCGACCGAGGCGGCGACGAGAAGGCCGTCGGCGCCGTTCTCGTCGCGCGCCAGCCGGGCGAGTTCGACACTGCGGCGCAACAATTCGCCCGCGCGGTCGCGGTCAAACCCGCGGGCCGCAAAGCCGTCGAAGGACGCCTGATAGCTCGCGGTCGTCGCGATCGCGGCGCCCGCCCGAAAGTAGGCGGCATGCACCGCGACGATTTCCTCCGGGGCATCGGCCAGCAGCCGCGCCGACCACAGCGGGTCGGACAGGTCGTGACCGCGTGCTTCCAGCTCGGTGGCCAGGCCGCCATCGCTGATCAGGACCGATTCGCCCGCCCCGAAAATTCCCCCAGCCAATCCCACCCGGCCACTGTATGGTGGTGGCCTGGCAACCAGCCCGTTTGGTGTTAGCAGCCTCGGTGGGGTAACGACCGCGACACGCCAAAGACACGGAAAGCGCGTCTGCGGCAGTGACGGGGGTTGTCGGGCTATATGTTTTCGGACAGGCATGAATACCACCGACGCGATTCGGCGCTAATGGTCGCGGCGGGCCCGATCCAACGGGTAGCGTCGGGGGAATACATGCGGCACGTTAAAAGACGTACGGCAACAGGAAGTAGGCACTGAGGCACCATGGCGCGCATCGGAGACGGCGGTGATCTGCTGAAGTGCTCGTTCTGCGGAAAGAGTCAAAAGCAGGTCAAGAAACTCATTGCGGGCCCCGGGGTCTACATCTGCGATGAGTGCATTGATCTTTGTAACGAGATCATCGAAGAGGAGCTGGCTGACGCCGACGACGTCAAGCTCGACGAGCTCCCCAAGCCCGCTGAGATCCGGGAGTTCCTCGAGGGCTACGTGATCGGGCAGGACACCGCCAAGCGCACGCTGGCCGTCGCGGTCTACAACCACTACAAGCGAATTCAGGCCGGCGAAAAGGGTCGTGACTCCCGGTGCGAGCCGGTCGAGCTGACCAAGTCCAACATCTTGATGCTCGGCCCCACCGGCTGCGGCAAGACCTACCTGGCCCAGACGCTGGCCAAGATGCTCAACGTGCCGTTCGCCATCGCCGACGCCACCGCGTTGACCGAAGCCGGTTACGTCGGTGAGGACGTCGAGAACATTCTGCTCAAGCTGATCCAGGCCGCCGACTACGACGTCAAGCGCGCCGAGACCGGCATCATCTACATCGACGAGGTCGACAAGATCGCCCGTAAGAGCGAGAACCCGTCGATCACTCGCGATGTCTCCGGCGAGGGCGTGCAGCAGGCCCTGCTGAAGATCCTGGAGGGCACGCAGGCGTCGGTTCCGCCGCAGGGCGGCCGCAAGCACCCGCACCAGGAGTTCATCCAGATCGACACCACCAACGTGCTGTTCATCGTCGCGGGTGCGTTCGCCGGTCTGGAGAAGATCATCTACGAGCGCGTCGGCAAGCGCGGCCTGGGCTTCGGTGCCGAGGTCCGTTCCAAGGCCGAGATCGACACCACGGACCACTTCGCCGAAGTGATGCCCGAGGACCTGATCAAGTTCGGTCTGATCCCCGAGTTCATCGGCCGGCTCCCGGTCGTCGCCTCGGTCACCAACCTCGACATGGAGTCGCTGGTCAAGATCCTGTCCGAGCCCAAGAACGCGTTGGTCAAGCAATACACCCGCCTGTTCGAGATGGACGGTGTCGAGCTGGAGTTCAGCGACGACGCGCTCGAGGCGATCGCGGACCAGGCGATTCACCGCGGCACCGGCGCCCGTGGCCTGCGCGCCATCATGGAAGAGGTGCTGCTGCCGGTGATGTACGACATCCCGAGCCGCGACGACGTCGCCAAGGTGGTCGTGACCAAGGAGACCGTGCAGGACAACGTCTTGCCGACGATCGTGCCGCGCAAGCCGTCGCGCACCGAGCGCCGCGACAAGAGCGCCTAGCTAGGACTCGGGCACGCCCGTTCCGACCAGCGACGCAATTCCGCGTCGACTGGCCCGTCCGCTCGACCTGTTGAATTTCCTGCTGGCCGACGTACGCGACGGGCTGGGGCCCTATCTCTCGATCTACCTGCTGCTGACCCACCACTGGGACCAGGAGTCGATCGGCTTTGTCATGGCGATCGGCGGTGTCGGCGGCATTCTTGTGCAGGCACCGGTGGGCGCGCTGGTCGACAAGACCACCGCCAAGCGCGCCCTGATCATCGCCGGTGCCTCGACCGTCACCGCCGCGTCGCTGGCGATGCCGATGTTTCCCGGCTTCTACTCAATCTCGGTGCTGCAGGTCCTGGCCGGAATCGCCGGTTCGGTATTCGCGCCGGCGCTGGCCGCGATCACCCTGGGCATCGTCGGGCCGAGACGGTTTTCGCGCCGAATCGGCCGCAACGAGTCGTTCAACCATGCCGGAAACGCCACGGCCGCAGCCATTACCGGGGGGCTGGCCTATTGCTTCGGCCCGGCGGTGGTGTTCTGGGTGCTTGCCGCGATGGCGGCCGCCAGCATCGCTGCGACCCTGGGCATCCCGCGCGATGCCATCGACCATGACGTCGCCCGAGGCATGGATCACGTGCCCGGCGAGCAGCAGGACGAGCCGTCACGCCTGCGCGTGCTGTGGCACAACCGCAGGCTGATGATCTTCGCCGCCGCGGTCGTCGCGTTTCATTTTGCGAACGCCGCGATGCTGCCGCTGGTCGGCCAGTTGCTCGCGCTGCACAACAAACACGTCGGGACCGCACTGATGGCGGTCTGCATCGTCGCGGCACAAGTGGTCATGGTGCCGGTTGCCTATCTGGCCGGCGCCAAGGCCGACGCCTGGGGGCGAAAGCCGATCTTTTTGTTCGGATTCGCGGTTCTGGCCGCTCGCGGCTTTCTCTACCCGCTGTCCGGCAATTCGTATTGGCTGGTCGGTGTACAGCTACTGGACGGGGTGGGCGCCGGCATTTTCGGGGCGCTGTTTCCTCTCGTCGTGCAAGACGTGACCCACGGAACCGGCCGATTCAACCTCAGTCTGGGAGCGATCACGGCGGCGACGGGATTGGGTGCCGCGGTGTCGAATTACGCCGCGGGCGCCATCGTGGTCGCGGCCGGCTACAACGTCGCCTTCTTGGCTCTGGGCGGCCTCGCCGGTGCGGGTTTCGTGCTGTATTTGCTCGCGATGCCGGAAACGGTCGTGCGTGAACAACGCGCTGGCTAACGATTGATTACGGCAGTCAAACGCATTGGCGACGACGTGACCAAGACCACAGTTTTGTGTCGTACTCGTCGGTAGCCCTTGCTGACTACGTGTTTTGCTTAAGATATTGGTAAGTACGGGTAGTCGAGGACGTCCTTCTGACACGAAAACCAGTGCAATAATTGGTACTACGAGTCTCATACAATCGTGTTTGCGTGGGACTTCCTTTGACGGCGCGTAACCTGAAACTTCGGCAGTGTGCCTGTCCGGTTAACAAATGGAAGGCGGAGACGTGGATCCGAACGGCAGTGGAGCCGGGTCAGATTCTCATGGCGGGTCCCCTCCTGTTGGGTCGGACCGTCAACGCCTGGAACAGGTCGTCATCCGATTCGCCGGCGACTCCGGCGACGGTATGCAGCTGACCGGTGACCGGTTCACCTCCGAGGCCGCGCTCTTCGGCAACGACCTCGCGACTCAGCCGAACTATCCCGCCGAGATCCGCGCCCCCGCAGGCACATTGCCCGGGGTCTCGTCATTCCAGATTCAAATCGCCGACTACGACATCCTCACCGCCGGCGACCGGCCCGACGTGCTCGTCGCGATGAACCCGGCCGCGCTGAAGGCCAACATCGGTGACCTACCGCGCGGCGGAATGGTGATCGCGAACTCCGACGAATTCACCAAGCGAAACCTGACCAAGGTCGGTTACGTAGCAAACCCGCTGGAGACCGACGAGCTGTCCGACTACGTGGTGCACTCGGTCGCGATGACCACGCTGACGCTCGGCGCCGTCGAGGCAATCGGCGCGTCCAAGAAGGACGGGCAGCGCGCCAAGAACATGTTCGCGCTCGGCCTGTTGTCGTGGATGTACGGGCGACCGATCCAGACCAGCGAGAACTTCATCCGGGAGAAGTTCGTCCGCAAGCCCGACGTCGCCGAGGCCAACGTGCTCGCGCTCAAGGCGGGCTGGAACTACGGCGAGACCACCGAGGCCTTCGGCACCACATACGAGGTGTCCCGGGCGACCCTGCCCACCGGCGAATACCGTCAGATCTCCGGCAACACCGCGCTGGCCTACGGCATCGTGGCGGCCGGCCAGCTGTCCGGCATTCAGGTCGTGCTCGGCAGCTACCCGATCACTCCGGCGTCGGACATCCTGCACGAGCTGTCCAGGCACAAAAACTTCAATGTGATCACCTTCCAGGCCGAGGACGAGATCGGTGGCATCTGCGCCGCGATCGGGGCCTCGTATGGCGGCGCGCTGGGCGTGACCAGCACTTCCGGACCGGGTATCTCGCTGAAGTCCGAGGCGCTCGGCCTGGCCGTGATGACCGAACTGCCGCTGCTGGTCATCGACGTGCAGCGAGGCGGACCGTCCACCGGTCTGCCCACCAAGACCGAGCAGGCCGACCTGCTGCAGGCGCTCTTCGGCCGTAACGGCGAGTCACCGGTGGCGGTGCTGGCACCGCGGTCGCCGTCGGACTGCTTCGAGACCGCCTTGGAGGCGGTGCGCATCGCTGTGTCGTACCACACGCCGGTGATCCTGTTGTCCGATGGCGCGATCGCCAACGGCTCGGAGCCGTGGAAGATCCCCGACGTCTCGACGCTCAAGCCGATCACGCATAACTTCGCCAAGCCCGACGAGCCCTTCCAGCCTTACGCGCGCGACCCGGAGACGCTGGCCCGCCAGTTCGCCGTTCCGGGCACGCCGGGTCTGGAGCACCGGATCGGCGGCCTGGAGGCCGCAAACGGTTCGGGCGCAATCTCTTACGAGCCGGTCAACCACGACTTGATGGTTCGGCTGCGCCAGGCCAAGATCGACGGCATCTCGGTGCCCGACCTGGAAGTCGACGACCCGACCGATGATGCCGAGCTGTTGCTGATCGGCTGGGGCAGCTCGTACGGCCCGATCGGTGAAGCCTGCCGACGCGCGCGGCGCAAGGGCATCAAGGTCGCCCACGCCCACCTGCGTTACCTCAATCCGTTCCCCGCGAACCTCGGCGACGTGCTGCGTCGGTACCCGAGGGTGGTGGCACCGGAGATGAACTTGGGCCAGCTGGCGATGCTGCTGCGTGCCAGGTACCTGGTCGACGTGCAGTCGGTCACCAAGGTGCAAGGCGTTGCCTTCCTCGCCGACGAGGTCGGACGGCTCATCCGCGCGGCCCTAGCCGGGACCCTGGCCGAGATCGAGCAGGACAAAGCGATGGTCGCCAGAATGGCGGCAGCAACGGTTGGAGCTAACGCATGACGCGCGACGGCGACGATGCAGTAGGGGCACCGCCCGCTTGCGGGGGACGAAGCGATGGGGAGGAGCGGCGCTCGTGACTAACGCGATCAGCGGCGACCTGGCGGGCACGGACCTCGGCCTGACTCCGAGGCTGAAGAAGAACGACGGTGTACCCACCACCGATCAGCCGCAGAAGGGCAAGGACTTCACCAGTGACCAAGAGGTCCGCTGGTGCCCGGGCTGTGGTGACTACGTCATCCTCAACACGATCCGCAACTTCTTGCCGGACCTCGGCCTGCGCCGCGAGAACATCGTGTTTATCAGCGGTATCGGCTGCTCCAGCCGCTTCCCCTATTACCTCGAGACCTACGGGTTCCACTCGATCCACGGCCGCGCCCCGGCGATCGCGACCGGCCTGGCGCTTTCTCGCGAGGACCTATCGGTCTGGGTTGTCACCGGCGACGGCGACGCCCTGTCGATCGGCGGCAACCACCTGATCCACGCGCTGCGCCGCAACGTCAACATCACGATCCTGCTGTTCAACAATCGGATCTACGGGTTGACCAAGGGCCAGTACTCGCCGACGTCCGAGGTCGGCAAGATCACCAAGTCGACGCCGATGGGGTCCCTGGATCATCCGTTCAACCCGGTGTCGCTGGCGCTGGGCGCCGAGGCGACCTTCGTCGGTCGCGCGCTGGACTCCGACCGTGCCGGGCTGACCGAGGTATTGCGCGGTGCCGCCGAACATCGCGGCGCCGCGGTGGTCGAAATCCTGCAGGATTGCCCGATCTTCAACGACGGTTCGTTCGACGCGCTGCGGAAAGAGGGAGCCGAGGACCGCGTGATCAACGTGCGTCACGGTGAGCCAATTGTGTTCGGCGCCAACGGCGAATACTGCGTGGTGAAGTCGGGCTTCAGCCTCGAAGCCGCGAAGACTGCCGACGTGGCCGTCGAGGAGATCGTCAAGCACGACGCGCACACCGACGACCCGGCCTACGCGTTCGCGCTGTCGCGGCTGTCGGACCAGAACCTCGATCACACCGTGCTGGGCATCTTCCGGGATGTCTCCCGGCCCACCTACGACGACGCGGCCCGCGCTCAGGTCGCCGCGGCCCGGGCTGCCACTCCGTACGACGCGGCCGCGCTGCAGTCTCTGCTGCGCGGGCGTGACACCTGGACCGTCGAATAAGGGGCTGCGCTCGTGTCCGATGCAGTGTCATTGGCCGCAGTAGTACTCGCCGGGGGCGAATCGCGGCGCATGGGCCGCGACAAGGCCACCCTGCCGGGGCCCGGCGGAGCCGCCACGATGGCCGAGTACGTCGTCGGTGTCGTAGCGCAGCGCTGTGAGCCGGTATTCGTCGTCGCAGCCCCGGGCCAACCGCTGCCCAAGCTGGCGGCGGCGCATGTTATCCGTGACGAGATCCAGGGCCTGGGGCCGCTGCCGGCCACCGGGCGAGGACTGCGCGCCGCCGCGGAGGCGGGCGCTCAATTCGCCTTTGTCTGCGCGGTCGACATGCCGCTGCTGACACCGGAATTGATCGACGACCTGATGGCGCTCGCCACCAAGACCGACGCCGAAGTGATCGTGCCCTGGGACGGCCGCAGTCATTTCCTGGCCGCGGTGTACCGCACCACTCTTGCCGACCGCATCGATGCACTGGTGGCCGGCGGCGAGCGCAGGATGAGCGCGCTGATCGACGCGTCAGATGCCCAACAGATCGTGCTACCGGATTCGCGTGCGTTGACCAACGTCAACACCGACGCCGAGTTCCGCGCCCTAGTGCTCCCCGGCGCCTGACGCGCCCCGGCGGGTTTCGCCATTCTTGGATGTTAATTGATCGCCTTTATCTCAAATTATCGAGTTAAAAGCACGCTTTAATACTCATCCAGTTAACCATTGGTTCATCCTCATTTTTGGTTCGAATGCAAGCGAATATCCGGCCATTCGCCGCGTTATTGCCGCACGTGCCGGTATCGGGGCGTTCCGCGCGAGTGAGCCACGTTGTGCCACAGTAGGTTTCGAGTACTCTTCGGCGCGCCGGCGGGGCGGGTCGCTATTGGCACGTTGATGTGCGCAGTCTAGATCGCCAGGTGAGTTTCTCCAGCAAATTGCTTCGTGCAAATGCGCTGAGCCCACCGCCCGTGGCTCAGCCGTGGCGCCAAGAACCGACGCGTCGGCGGATGCTGCGGCTCCTCCGCGTGTATGTCTCACTAAAGCCGTTGAAGCCCTGCGTAACTCGGCCGAAACGATTGTCAAGACATGTTTACGTAGTGCTAACGCCCGCCGCATGGGCGCCTCGCGCGTACATCGACGAACGACCCTGTGCAAGAGCATGTTTCGGCTGCTAGAGGTACAAGTTTCGGCGTGATTCGACTCGAACTGAACCGATCAAGATCAGTCCGCTCGTGCCGGCTGATTGCCCTCGGTCGGGTCTGCCGTCGAGCGAACTCTACGGCGGCTGAACCGTCCGGCAAACGGGTGGTCCAGCTCACAAAATGTGCGTGATTCGAGTCACGAAAATGCCATGATCTTGACCTGGGAGTTTGCGAAGAAAAGGCGTCGCTGACCTGCAGAAATTATTCCCGTCCCACGTCGTGATCTGCTCGTTATTGTTCCGAGATATCGGCGTGTCGGATATGACGGATGCTTCGCGGTCCCCTACGGTGCCTTTTAGCCCGAAAGGGGTTAAACAAAATTTAATCCACGTACCCGTGTGTGAGCGGGGCTGCGGACGGTGAACGCCGCCCGGCAGCCAGCGGCTTTGTGCCTGCTGGGCAGACCATGCCCTCGCTGTCGTGCCGAAACGAGACGGCACGGTCCAGAGCACCTATTTCCACTTCACGAACCCCCTAAACCCATCCGTGGGTTTGCTTTGGCGCGCGCGCTCGCGAAAGGAACGCTTTGAATAACGTCCGTAAGACGCTCATCCTCGCTGCTATCACAGGTTCGCTGGTGACGCTTCCGTCCGCCACCGCGAGCGCGGATGTGCCCCCGCCGCCGGCTCCCGACGCGCCCGCCGCGCCGGCGGGCTTCGACGTTCCGCCGCCTCCGGCACCGGACGCCCCGCCGCCTGCGCCGGTGGGCTTCGACCCGAACGTTCCGCCGCCTCCTGCGCCGGACGCTCCGCCGCCGCCCGCCCCGGTCGGCTTTGACGCCCCGCCGCCTCCGGCACCGGACGCCCCCGCGCCGATCAAGGCGTACAGCGTGAACTGGGATGCCATCGCGCAGTGCGAATCGGGTGGCAACTGGGGGATCAGTACCGGCAACGGTTACTCCGGTGGCCTGCAGTTCACCTCGAGTACCTGGCGTGCCAACGGCGGATCGGGCTCCCCCGCCGGCGCGAGCCGCGAGGAGCAGATACGGGTGGCCGAGAACGTGCTGCACTCGCAGGGGATCGGCGCGTGGCCGGTCTGCGGCCGTCGCGGCTGACCTCAAAGCCAACAGAAAATGCCGGGCCTTCGTGCCCGGCATTTTCTGTTGTACGCGCGGCCGCGGTACAGCCGATGTCGTCCGGTACCGTCGCGACGATGACGGCATCGGGGCGTGAATTCGACATCGTGCTGTACGGGGCGACCGGCTTCGTCGGCAAGCTCACCGCCGAATACCTGGCACGCGCCGGGGCCGGTGCGCGGATCGCCCTGGCCGGCAGGTCGGCAGAGCGCTTGCGCGCCGTCCGCGACAGCCTCGGGGAGGCCGCGCAGTCCTGGCCGGTGCTGAGCGCCGACGCGGCGTCGCCCTCGACACTGGACGAGATGGCCGCCCGCACCCAGGTCGTCGTGACCACGGTCGGCCCCTACGCCCGCTACGGAATGCCGTTGGTGGCCGCGTGCGCCGCGGCGGGTACCGACTACGCGGACCTGACCGGCGAGGCGATGTTCATCCGCGAGGCCATCGACCTCTATCACAAGCAAGCAGCCGACAACGGTGCCCGGATCGTGCACTGCTGCGGATTCGATTCGGTCCCTTCGGATCTGACGGTGTACGCCTTGTACCGGGCGGCACGCGACGACGGCACCGGCGAGCTCGGCGACACCAACTTCGTGATGCGCGCATTGATGGGCGGGTTCTCCGGCGGGACGGTCGCGTCGATCATGGGCGTGCTGCGCGCCGCGTCCAGCGACGCGGATGTCCGCAGCCTGCTCGCCGACCCGTACACGCTCAGCACCGATCGCGGCGCCGAACCCGAACTCGGGCGGCAGCCCGATCTGCCCTGGCGAAGGGGTCGCTACATCGCGCCGGAGCTGACCGGAGTCTGGACAGCCGGATTTCTGATGTCGTCGATCAACACCCGAATCGTGCGTCGCAGCAACGCATTACTGGATTGGGCATACGGCCGGCGCTTCCGCTACACCGAACACATGAGCCTGGGCTCGTCGCCGCTGGCGCCGGTCGCGTCGGCCATCATGGCCGGGATCGGCAACGCGTCTATTGGCCTCGGCAGTCGCTACTTGCGGCTGCTGCCGGACGCGCTGGTGGACCGCATCACACCCAAACCCGGCACCGGTCCGAGCGCTAAAACGCGCGACCGCGGCTACTACCGGCTCGAGACCTACACCAGCACAACCAGTGGTGCGCGGTATGTGGCGAGGATGGAGCAGCAGGGCGACCCCGGCTACAAGGCGACGGCGGTGTTGCTGGGAGAGTGCGGCCTGGCTCTCGCGCTGGATCGGGACAAGCTCTCTGACCTGCGCGGGGTGCTCACGCCGGCGGCCGCGATGGGTGAGGTATTGCTGACCCGGTTGCCCGCTGCCGGCGTGTCGCTGCGGACCGAGCGGTTGGATTAGACCCACTGCCACAACGTCTTTCGACCGGCCGCTGGATTGGATCAGTGTCCTGGTCGACGTGCTTGAAGATCTGTGCAAGAGATGGTTCGTCGCCGCCGACCACGCGACGAAGTAGCCAAGCGTCACTGCACGTCTGGAGCGATCGTCGGAATTTCCGATGGTTTCGATTGCGCCGAGGGAGGTATGCCAGCAGACGTGTCCGGCGTCATCACGCCGGCCTAGACGACGAGAGGGAAAAGCCATGTCAGACACGCTTACTGAAGGACAACAGCTGCAGCGGGGGCAGTCGCTCGCCTCCAAGAACGGGGCCTACACGCTGACGCTGCAAGACGACGGCAACCTCGTACTGGCCGCGCGCGGCGAAGCGTTGTGGGCGACGGCGACCAACGGCCAAGACGTGCAGCGCGCCGAGGTGCAGCGCGACGGCAATTTCGTCCTCTACACGTCGGACAAGCCGGTTTGGCACACCGACACCAAAGGGAAGAAGGACGTCCGGTTGGTGCTTCAGGACGACTGCAACCTCGTGCTCTACGCCGCGGACGGACCGGCATGGTCCACTCACACCGAGACCGACGGTCCGCCACCTCCGGCGCCGGCCGCCGAGCCCGCGGATGTGACGACCGACACGTCCCAGCCCGTCGCCGAACCCGCCCCCGAGCCGATGTCCGGTCCTGTCGGCGGCATTCCGCAGCCCGCGGGCGAGGCGGCCCCCGAGCCCGCGCCGCGCACGTACACCGTCGTCTCCGGCGACACGCTGTGGGCGATCGCGGAGCGGTTTTACGGTGACGGCAGCAAGTATCAGGTGATCGCGGACGCCAGCGGTGTCTCCGATCCAGACCTGATCCACCCGGGCCAGGTGCTCACGATTCCCTGAGCGGCGCGGCGCCACCGAGAGTGACCGAGCACACCCCGTGTTCGGGCGCTTACACGCGGGCCCGTCGCGGTTCCTAGAATTGACCGGTGACCGCCAGCCCCCGCTCCGCCGCCGACCTGCCCAAGTCGTGGGATCCCGGTGCGCTGGAGACGGCGATCTACCAGAAGTGGGTGGACGCCGGTTACTTCAAGGCGGACCCGACTAGTTCCAAGCCCGGGTACTCGATTGTGCTGCCGCCGCCGAACGTCACGGGCAGCCTGCACATGGGCCACGCGCTCGAGCACACGATGATGGACGCCCTGACCCGCCGCAAGCGCATGCAGGGATACGAGGTGCTGTGGCAGCCGGGGATGGATCACGCCGGCATCGCGACGCAGAGCGTCGTGGAAAAGCAGCTCGCGGTCGACGGCAAGACCAAAGAGGACTTCGGTCGCGAGCTGTTCGTCGACAAGGTCTGGGACTGGAAGCGTGAATCCGGCGGCGCCATCGGCGGCCAGATGCGCCGCCTTGGCGACGGGGTCGATTGGGACCGCGACCGGTTCACCATGGACGAGGGCCTGTCCCGCGCGGTCCGGGCAATATTCAAGCGGCTCTACGAGGCGGGGCTGATCTATCAGGCCGAACGACTGGTCAACTGGTCGCCGGTGCTCCAGACGGCAATCTCCGATATCGAGGTCGACTATCAGGAGGTCGAAGGCGAACTGGTGTCGTTCCGGTACGGGTCGCTCGACGACTCGCAGCCGCACATCGTGGTGGCGACCACCCGGGTCGAGACGATGCTCGGTGACACGGCGGTCGCGGTGCATCCCGGCGACGAGCGCTACCGGCATCTGGTCGGTACCACGCTGCCGCACCCATTCCTCGATCGGCAGCTGATCATCGTCGCCGACGAGCACGTGGACCCCGAATTCGGTACCGGCGCAGTCAAAGTCACGCCCGCGCACGACCCGAACGACTTCGAGATCGGGCTGCGTCACGAATTACCGATGATTTCGATTCTCGATACCAAAGGCCGGATCGTCGATACCGGAACACAATTCGACGGCATGGATCGCTTCGAAGCTCGCGTCGCCGTTCGTGAGGCGCTGGCCGCACAGGGCCGGGTGGTCGCGGAGAAGCGGCCTTACCTGCACAGCGTCGGGCACTCGGAGCGCAGTGGCGAACCGATCGAGCCCCGGCTGTCGCTGCAGTGGTGGGTCAGGGTGGAGTCGCTGGCCAAGGCCGCCGGCGACGCGGTGCGCAACGGGGACACCGTGATTCACCCGGCCAGCCTGGAACCGCGGTGGTTCGGCTGGGTCGACGACATGCACGACTGGTGCATCTCGCGACAGCTCTGGTGGGGCCACCGCATCCCGATCTGGTACGGGCCCGACGGCCAACAGGTCTGTGTCGGCCCGGACGAGACCCCCCCGGAGGGTTGGACCCAAGACCCCGACGTGCTGGACACCTGGTTCTCGTCGGCGCTGTGGCCATTCTCCACGCTGGGCTGGCCGGATAAGACTCCTGAGTTGGAAAAGTTCTATCCGACAAGTGTTTTGGTGACCGGATACGACATCCTGTTCTTCTGGGTGGCGCGGATGATGATGTTCGGCACCTTCGTCGGCGGTGACGACGCGATCACGCTCGGCGGCTCGCGCGGCCCACAGGTGCCGTTCACCGACGTTTTCCTGCACGGCCTGATCCGCGACGAGTTCGGCCGCAAGATGAGCAAGTCCAAGGGCAACGTGATCGACCCGCTGGACTGGCTGGAGGCATTCGGGGCCGATGCGCTGCGGTTCACCCTCGCCCGTGGCGCCAGTCCCGGCGGCGACCTGTCCGTCGGTGAGGATGCCGTCCGGGCGTCACGCAACTTTGTCACCAAGCTGTTCAATGCCACCCGGTTCGCGTTGCTCAACGGCGCGCAACTGGCACCGGTGCCACCGGTCGCCGAGCTGACCGACGCCGACCGGTGGATCCTGGGTCGGTTGGAAGAGGTTCGCGCCGAAGTGGATTCGGCGTTCGACAGCTACGAGTTCAGCCGGGCCTGCGAGGCGCTCTACCACTTCGCGTGGGACGAATTCTGTGACTGGTATGTCGAAGTGGCCAAGGTGCAGCTCGCCGACGGGCTCACCCACACCACCGCGGTGCTGGCCGCGGCCCTCGATACACTGCTGCGGTTGCTGCACCCGGTCATCCCGTTTGTTACCGAGGAGCTATGGCAGGCGTTGACGGGGGAGGAGTCCCTGGTCATCGCCGAGTGGCCGAAGCCGTCCGGCGTCAGCCTGGATTCTGTTGCGGTGCAGCGTGTCAGCGATATGCAGCGGCTGGTCACCGAGGTTCGCCGGTTCCGCAGCGACCAGGGTCTGGCGGACCGGCAGAAGGTGCCGGCCCGGCTGGCCGGCGTCGCGGACAGCGATCTGAGCACTCAGGTGTCCGCAGTGACGTCGCTGGCGTGGCTCACCGCGCCGGGCCCCGAGTTCAACCCGTCGGCATCGGTGGAAGTTCGGTTGAACGGCGGCACCGTCGTCGTCGAACTCGACACCTCGGGCACCATCGACGTCGCGGCCGAGCGCCGCCGCCTGGAAAAGGACTTGGCCGCAGCGCAGAAGGAACTGGCGTCCACCACAGCGAAATTGGCGAACGAGGAGTTCTTGGGCAAGGCACCGCAGAACGTCGTCACCAAGATTCGCGATCGTCAGCGGGTGGCCCAAGAGGAAACCGAGCGCATCAACACCAGGTTGGCCGGGCTGCAATGACCGACGAGCCCGACTGGCTCGACGAAGCTGGGGCCACCAGCTCTGCGCCGGCGCCGGATGCCGCTCCGACACCGGACGAGATCGCCTCCCTGCTACAGGTCGAGCATCTGCTGGACCAGCGGTGGCCCGAAACGAAAATCGAACCGAGCCTGACCCGTATCAGCGCCCTGATGGATCTGCTCGGCTCGCCGCAACTCGGCTATCCGTCGATCCACGTCGCGGGCACCAACGGAAAAACGTCGGTGGTGCGCATCATCGACGCGCTGCTGACCGCGCTGCACCGGCGCACCGGCCGCACCACCAGCCCGCATCTGCAGTCGGCGATCGAACGCATCGCGATCGACGGAAAGCCGATCAGCCCAGCGCAATACGTGGCGACCTACCGCGAGATCGAGCCGTTCGTGCAGATGATCGACGCGCAGTCGCAGGCCGCCGGCGGTCCGGCGATGAGCAAGTTCGAGGTGCTGACGGCGATGGCATTCGCGGCGTTCGCCGACGCGCCCGTCGAGGTCGCCGTGGTCGAGGTCGGCATGGGCGGCCGCTGGGATGCCACCAACCTGATCAACGCGCCCGTCGCGGTCATCACCCCGGTCGGCATCGACCACGTCGAATACCTCGGTGAGGACATCGCCGGGATCGCCGGTGAGAAGGCGGGCATCATCACCAAGGCGCCGGAAGGCGCACCCGACACCGTCGCGGTCATCGCTCGCCAAGCGCCGGCGGCGATGGAAGTCATTCTGGCACAGACTGTTTCAGCCGACGCCGCTGTCGCGCGTGAGGACTCGGAGTTCGCGGTGCTGAGCCGTCAGGTCGCAATCGGCGGGCAGGTGCTGGAGCTGCAAGGCCTCGGCGGGGTGTACTCCGACATATACCTGCCGCTGCACGGCGAGCACCAGGCGCATAACGCGGTGGTGGCTCTGGCGGCGGTCGAGGCCTTCTTCGGCGCCGGTGCGCAGCGTCAGCTCGACGTCGAGGCGGTGCGGGCCGGTTTCGCCGCCGTCACCAGTCCGGGCCGGCTGGAGCGCATGCGCAGCGCGCCAACGGTTTTCATCGACGCCGCGCACAATCCCGGCGGAGCGGCCGCGCTAGCGCAGACGCTGGACAGTGAATTCGACTTCCGCTACCTGGTCGGGGTCCTTAGCGTGATGGCCGACAAGGACGTCGACGGCATCCTGGCCGCGCTGGAGCCGGCCTTCGATGCCGTCGTCGTGACCCACAACGGCTCGCCGCGGGCACTGGATGTCGAGGCGCTGGCGCTGGCCGCCCAGCAGCGGTTCGGGCCCGACCGGGTGCTGACCGCCGAAAACCTGCGCGACGCGATCGACGTCGCGACCGCGCTGGTCGACGACGCCGCCGCCGAGGGCGACGCCGAAGAGTTTTCCGGCACCGGAATGGTGATCACCGGCTCGGTGTTCACCGCCGGGGCCGCGCGTACCTTGTTTGGACGTGACCCCCAATGACCGATAGCGAGCAGAACCCGCCACCGGCCGACCCCTGGAAGAGCTTCCGGGGCGTGATGGCGGCAACGCTGATCCTGGAGGCGATCGTCGTGCTGTTGGCGATACCGGTGGTCGGCGCGGTCGGCGGCGGACTGACCCCGGTGTCCCTGGGCTACCTGGTCAGTGTGGCCGGGCTGCTCATCGTGCTGTGCGGAGTGCAGGGCCGGCCCTGGGCCATCTGGGTGAACCTGAGCGTCCAGCTCGTCGTCCTCGCCGGATTCGCGGTGTACTCGGGCGTCGGATTCATCGGCGTGCTGTTCGCCGGGCTGTGGCTGCTGATCGCGTATTTCCGCGCCGAGGTGCGCCGACGTCAGGGGCAAACACCGCCGGGCTGAGTCGCGATTCTTTCTGTACGCTGACCGCCGTGACGGAACGGACCCTGGTACTGATCAAGCCGGATGGCGTCGAACGGCGGCTGATCGGCGAGATCATCAGCCGCATCGAGCGCAAGGGCCTCGCGATCGCGGCGCTCGAGCTGCGCAGCGTCAGCAAGGAGCTGGCCACGCAGCACTACGCCGAGCACGACGGCAAGCCGTTCTTCGAGTCGCTGCTCGACTTCATCACGTCGGGACCGGTTGTGGCGGCAATCGTCGAGGGACCGCGCGCCATTGCGGCGTTTCGGCAGCTCGCGGGGGGTACCGACCCGGTGGAGAAGGCCACACCGGGCACCATCCGCGGCGATTTCGGGCTGGAAACGCAGCTGAATCTGGTGCACGGATCCGATTCGGTCGATTCAGCCAAGCGCGAAATCGCGCTATGGTTTCCCGGCGCTTAGGCCCTTAGACCCACACCCCGTCGCCGGGGTTCCAGGTCAGGCTCGTTTGGGGCCGCGGCGTGATGTGGGATACTGACTGCGGGTGAACGTCGCCGGACCGGCGTCAGACACCCGAATGAAGACTTAGACAAGCGCGACCATTGCCAGCTCGCGATGTTGCGCCGCATGTCAGGCCGACATTCAGCACGGCGCCGAGTGGGTTCAAGCCAAGTCGCTCGGAGCAAGACCATCACAAGTCCGGGAGAAGTGACCCGGGCACATAGCGAAGCCCTCGCGTGGCCGCGTCGACGTGACGCGCCCGGGGGCTTGAGGAGAATACGTGATAGACGGTGACCAAACTTCAGACAGTTCAACTACGCCGGCTCAGGAGGATCTGCCGGACCGTCTGAGAGTCCATTCCCTGGCCCGAGCGCTGGGAACCACCAGCAAGCGAGTGGTCGACGCGCTCAGCGCACTGGACGGACGCATCCGCAGCGCGCATTCCGGCGTGGACTACGAGGACGCGATTCGGGTACGTGATCTGCTGTCGCCGCGCCCGCCGGAGAACTTCGTGGCCTTCAGCAGCGCCGAGGTCAGCTCACCGGGGGCATCCGAGTCCCGGGTGACGGTCGAGAACGCGGTCGACCGTCCCGCTTACATGCCGCTGTTCGTGGCGCCACAGCCCGTCGCGACCGATGTCCAAAGCCGCGCCGACGACAGCGCCGATACCGACACCGACGATCCCGATGACGGTGATGACGACGAGGAACAGGCCGATCGGCCGGCTAACCGGCGGCGGCGCCGGGGCCGGCGGGGTCGCGGCCGTGGCCGTGGCGAACAGGGCGGGTCCGACCAGGACGACGACGGTGACGGCGAGCAGCGCGGCCCGAGATCGGCTGACGGCGACGACTCGGACGACGCCGACGATGACTCGGACGACTCCGACGACGACAACGGTGCCGATGACGGTTCGCCCGATGGCGCCACCCGGCGTCGTCGTCGGCGTCGTCGTCGCAAGTCGGGTTCGGCTGACGACAACGACGACAGCGCCGCACCGGACGATCCGCCGAACACCGTGGTGCACGAGCGGGCTCCGCGCGGCAAGGGCGGCTCCTCCGATGACAGCAGGGGCAACAACGGCTCGAGCAATGCCGAGATCAAGGGCATCGACGGGTCCACGCGGCTGGAGGCCAAGCGGCAGCGCCGCCGCGACGGGCGCGACGCCGGGCGGCGCCGCCCGCCCGTGCTCACCGAGGCCGAATTCCTGGCACGCCGCGAGGCCGTCGAACGGGTCATGGTGGTGCGCGACCGGGTCCGCACCGAGCCGCCGCACCCCGGTGCGCGCTACACGCAGATCGCCGTGCTCGAAGACGGCATCGTCGTCGAGCACTTCGTGACATCGGCGGCGTCGGCGTCACTGGTCGGCAACATCTACCTGGGCATTGTGCAGAACGTGCTGCCCTCGATGGAGGCGGCCTTCGTCGACATCGGCCGCGGCCGCAACGGCGTGCTGTACGCCGGGGAGGTCAACTGGGAGGCCGCGGGACTGGGCGGGGCCGAGCGCAAGATCGAAAAGGCGCTCAAGCCGGGCGATTATGTCGTCGTCCAGGTCAGCAAGGACCCGGTCGGACACAAGGGCGCCCGGTTGACCACCCAGGTCTCACTGGCCGGCCGGTACCTGGTTTACGTGCCGGGCGCGTCGTCGACCGGGATCAGCCGCAAGCTGCCCGACACCGAGCGCCAGCGTCTCAAGGAGATCCTGCGTGAGGTGGTGCCGTCCAACGCCGGAGTGATCATCCGGACCGCGTCCGAAGGCGTCAAAGAAGAAGACATCCGCGACGATGTCACCCGCCTGCAGGAGCGGTGGCAGCAGATCGAGGCCAAGGCGGGCGAGACCAAAGAGAAGGCCGCCGGCGCGGCGGTCGCGCTTTACGAAGAGCCCGACGTGTTGGTCAAGGTCATCCGCGACTTGTTCAACGAGGACTTCGCCGGTCTTATCGTCTCCGGCGACGAGGCGTGGAGCACCATCAACGACTACGTGAATTCCGTTGCGCCCGATCTGGTTTCGAAGCTGACGAAATACGATGCCCCGCCCGTTGCGGAAGGGCAACCCGGGCCGGACGTGTTCGCGGTGCACCGCATCGACGAGCAGCTGACCAAGGCGATGGAGCGCAAGGTGTGGCTGCCTTCGGGTGGCACCCTGGTCATCGACCGAACCGAGGCCATGACCGTGGTCGACGTCAACACCGGCAAGTTCACTGGCTCCGGCGGCAACCTCGAGCAGACGGTCACCAAGAACAACCTCGAGGCGGCCGAGGAGATCGTGCGTCAGCTGCGGCTGCGGGACATCGGCGGCATCGTGGTCATCGACTTCATCGACATGGTGCTCGAGTCCAATCGCGATCTGGTGCTGCGCCGGCTCACCGAGTCGCTGGCCCGGGACCGTACCCGCCACCAGGTGTCCGAGGTGACGTCGCTGGGCCTGGTGCAATTGACGCGCAAGCGACTGGGAACCGGTCTGATCGAGGCGTTTTCGACGTCGTGCCCGAACTGCGGCGGCCGCGGGATCCTGCTGCACGCCGATCCGGTCGACTCGGCCCCGTCGACGGGGCGCAAGTCCGAGTCGGGCGGCGGCCGTCGCGGCAAGCGGTCGAAGAAGAATCGATCCGAAGAGACCGTCGATCAGCCCGCCGTCGCCAAGGTGCCCGTGCACGCGCCGGGCGAGCATCCGATGTTCAAGGCGATGGCTACTCGCGACAACGGTGACGCCGAGGAGGCCGGCGAGGACGTCACCACCGAGATCGACGAGCAGACCCAGGTGGAGGGTCCCGCCGACTTGGAGGACACCGACTCCGATGCCTTCGAGGACGCCGAGGACGACGACACCGATCAGGACACCGACGACGTCGACGAGGAGGACGCGGTCGACGAGGATCTCGATGACGAGGATCTCGACGATGACGACGAGGACCTCGACGACGACGAAGACCTCGACGATGACGACGAAGACCTCGACGACGAGGACGAGGATCTCGACGACGACGAGGATTCCGACGACGAAAACGGTTCGGCGAACGGGTCCCACAGCGACTCGGGCTTCGGACGTCCACGGCGCCGGCGTGCGGCGGGCAGGCCGGCGGGTCCGCCCATCCACGCGGACTGAACCGTGGCGCGGCGCCCAGCATGATCGCGCCGGCGAAGATCGTCCAGACCGGCATCTTCATCAGGCCCAGGCACGTCGTGCCGAGCACCCCGAGCCGGCCTCAGGTTAGCTGAGAGTCAACAAACAGCTGACCAGGGCGATTCTCCTCGTTGCCAAGGCCAACCTCGGGGAGCCCCGGAACCCGCTGCGGCACGCCTGGGTGCTGGTTTGACCCTGTAGCCGCTGGTCACGTACCCTTGGACAGTTGTCGTCAAGCCGGGCAGCTGACTTCGGCGGGCGACAGGCGGGAAGATTCTCCCGCTCCCCAGACCCACCACGCGCATCGCAGTTGGTACGCGCGCGGAAGACGTGAAGAGGCAGGAGCAACGATGGCGACCTACGCAATCGTCAAGACCGGTGGCAAGCAGTACAAGGTCGCCGTCGGTGACGTGGTCAAGGTCGAGAAGCTCGAATCCGAGCCCGGCGCCCAAGTGTCGCTGCCGGTGGCGCTGGTGGTTGACGGTGCGTCCGTCACTTCCGACGCTGCCGCGCTGGCCAAGGTAGCCGTGACCGGCGAGGTGCTCGAGCACACCAAGGGCCCGAAGATCCGTATCCACAAGTTCAAGAACAAGACCGGGTACCACAAGCGTCAGGGCCACCGTCAGCAGCTGACGGTCCTGAAGGTCACCGGAATCAAGTAGCAGGAGGCGACAGACATGGCACACAAGAAGGGCGCTTCCAGCTCGCGCAACGGTCGCGACTCCGCCGCTCAGCGGCTGGGCGTCAAGCGATTCGGCGGCCAGATCGTCAAGGCCGGCGAGATCATCGTCCGCCAGCGTGGCACCCACTTCCACCCCGGCGTCAACGTCGGGCGTGGCGGTGACGACACGCTGTTCGCGACGGCCGCCGGTGCGGTCGAGTTCGGCGAGAAGCGCGGACGTAAGACCGTCAACATCGTCGCGGCCGGGCAGACCACCGACTGAGGTCGTCGCGCCCGTGCACGCGGGTAGCTGAGAGGACCACCGATGCCTCGGTTTGTCGATCGAGTCGTCATCCACGCCCGAGCGGGCTCCGGCGGTAACGGCTGCGCCTCGGTTCATCGCGAGAAGTTCAAGCCGCTCGGCGGTCCCGACGGCGGCAATGGCGGCCGCGGCGGCAGCGTCGTTTTCGTCGTCGATCCTGCCGTACACACGCTGCTGGACTACCATTTCCGTCCGCACGTCACCGCTCCCAACGGCAAGCAGGGGGCGGGCAGCAACCGCGACGGCGCGGCCGGTGCGGACTTGGAAGTCAAGGTGCCCGACGGCACTGTCGTGCTGGACGAAAACGGCCGGCTCCTCGCCGATTTGGTCGGCGCCGGCACCCGCTTCGAGGCGGCCGCCGGTGGCCGTGGCGGGCTGGGCAATGCGGCGCTGGCGTCGCGGGCGCGCAAGGCGCCCGGCTTCGCGCTGCTCGGCGAGCCCGGCCAGGCGCGCGACCTCACCCTCGAGCTCAAGACCGTGGCCGATGCCGGACTGGTCGGCTTTCCGTCCGCGGGCAAGTCGTCGCTGGTATCGGTGATCTCGGCGGCCAAACCCAAGGTCGCCGACTATCCGTTCACCACGCTGGTTCCCAACCTCGGCGTCGTCTCGGCCGGCGAGCAGTCGTTCACCGTCGCCGACGTGCCCGGTTTGATCCCGGGCGCCTCGCTTGGCCGCGGCCTGGGGCTGGATTTCCTGCGCCACATCGAGCGATGCGCGGTGCTGGTGCATGTCGTCGACTGCGCCACTGCCGAGCCCGGCCGCGACCCGATCTCCGACATCGATGCGCTGGAAGCCGAACTGGCCGCCTATACCCCGACCCTGCAAGGCGATGCGGCGCTGGTCGACCTGGCCGAGCGGCCGCGGGCGGTGGTACTCAACAAGATTGACGTACCGGAGGCGCGTGAGCTTGCCGAGTTCGTCCGCGACGAGATCGCCGAGCGCGGCTGGCCGGTGTTCCTCGTATCGACAGCAACCCGGGAAGGGTTGCAGCCGTTGATCTTCGGGCTGCAGAAGATGATCTCGGAGTACAACGCCTCGCGCCCGGTGCCGGTAGCGCGACGCCCGGTGATCCGCCCGGTGCCCGTCGACGACAGCGGTTTCACCGTCGAGTCCGACGGGCAGGGCGGTTTCGTGGTCACCGGGGCCCGACCCGAGCGCTGGATCGGCCAGACCAATTTCGACAACGACGAAGCGGTGGGCTATCTCGCCGATCGCCTCGCGCGCCTCGGCGTGGAGGAGGAGCTGTTGCGGCTGGGCGCACAGCCCGGCTGTGCGGTGACCATCGGCGAGATGACATTCGACTGGGAGCCGCAAACGCCGGCGGGCCAACAGGTTCCGCTGACGGGCCGCGGCACCGACGCACGGCTGGAACGCACCGAGCGCATCGGCGCCGACGAACGCAAGGCCGCCCGGCGTCGGCGGCGCGAACGCGGTGACGAGCTGTGAGTGCCCATCGCGACGCCATCCGCACCGCTCGCAGTCTGGTCGTCAAGATTGGGACCAACGCGCTGACCACACCGTCCGGGGTGTTCGACGGGGGTCGGCTGGCCGGCCTGGCCGATGCGATCGAGGCGCGCATGAAAGCCGGCACCGACGTCGTCATCGTGTCCTCGGGTGCCATCGCCGCCGGGATCGAGCCGCTCGGATTATCCCGTCGTCCAAAGGATTTGGCGACCAAGCAGGCTGCCGCCAGCGTGGGCCAGGTCGCGCTGGTGAATGCGTGGAGTGCCGCGTTCGCCCGTTACGGCCGTACGGTCGGGCAGGTACTGCTGACCGCACACGACATTTCGATGCGGGCCCAGCACACCAACGCCCAGCGCACCCTGGACCGGTTGCGCGCGCTGCACGCGGTGGCGATCGTCAACGAAAACGACACGGTGGCCACCAACGAAATCCGGTTCGGGGACAACGACCGCCTGTCGGCGCTGGTGGCCCATCTGGTGGGTGCCGAGGCGCTGGTGCTGCTCTCCGACATCGACGGCCTCTACGAGGCTGATCCGCGAAAGACCAACGGGGCCCGCTTCATTCCCGAGGTCGCCGGAACGTCGGACCTTGTCGGTGTGGTGGCCGGTCCGGGCAGCGCGCTGGGCACCGGCGGCATGGCGTCGAAGATGTCCTCGGCGCTGCTGGCCGCCGATGCCGGGGTGCCGGTGCTGCTGGCCGCGGCGTCGGAAGCCGCGACGGCGCTCACCGACGCCTCGTCGGGTACGGTGTTCGCCGCCCGGCCCGCGCGGATGTCGGCCCGGCGGTTCTGGGTGCGATATGCCGCCGAGTCCACCGGTTCGCTCAGCCTGGATGCGGGCGCGGTGCGCGCGGTGGTGCAGCAACGCCGGTCCCTGTTGGCGGCCGGCATCACCGCCGTGACGGGCCGGTTCTACGCGGGCGACGTCGTCGAATTGCACGGACCGGACGCGACCATGGTGGCCCGCGGCGTGGTCGCCTACGACGCGGCCGAGCTGGCGACGATGATGGGGCGGTCGACCTCGGAGCTGCCCGACGAGCTGCGCCGGCCCGCGGTGCATGCCGACGACCTGGTCGCCGTCTGAAGTGTCAGCCTGCTGACAGTGGCTTGAGATACAAAGTGGCCCAGATGATTTCGGACAACGTCGCGGCCAGTTCGGCGTCATAGGAGTCCGGCGCGCCGGGCAGATTCTGCTGGCACGCCCGCTCGGCCATCCAAGTCAAAGCGCTGGCCGTGGTGGCTGCGGATAGCTCCGGGCGGATCGAACCGTCGGCCTGGCCCTCCTCGATCACCCGGGTCAATCGACCGGTGATCGCGGTCAGCAGATTGCGGTAGGTCGCCCCGACCACCGGGTCGTAGCCCGACATTTCGTTCAGCGCGACGAGCACCGGCTGATGACGACGATAGCTGGCCACCAGGCTCGTCATGGCCGTACGCACGTCGGCCGGATCGTGGCGACCCGCCACGCTCCACCACCGATTTGCGCTGTCGGCCAGATCGGCGAACACCTGGCCGGCGAGTCGGCGCAGCAGGTGGCCCTTGTCCTCGAAATAGATGTAGAAGCTCGCTCGCGAGATCCCGGCCTCCGTCGACAGCCGGTCCACGCTCAGCTCGGTGAAACTTGCGCCGCCGCGCATCAGCCGCTCGGTGGCGTCGAGCAGGCGGCGCTCCATCTCCTCACGCCGCTGCTGGCGCGACTGCTCGCGCTTCGGCTGCGGCTTGCGGGTGACCGAGGGCATTTGCCGAGCATAACCGACATTTCAACACCTTGACTAGACATAGTGTCTAGGCATAGTGTTCCACGCAGTTCATGACGTGATGGAGGGCAACGATGGCAGTACTGACCGGGCGGTCCGGCCGCCCACGCGCCTACGACGCGATTGATCTGTCCTCGCGCGAGTTCTGGTCGACGACGGCCGCCGACCGCGAGCGTTCGTTTGCCGTGCTGCGGGCCGAGCGGCCGGTGAGCTGGCATCCTCCCGTCGAAGACGCCCTGATGCCGGATCCTGACGACCCCGGCTATTGGGCGGTCACCCGGCGCGCGGACATTGTCACCGTCAGCCGCGACAGCGACGTCTTCCTGTCCGGCAAGGGGGTGATGTTCGAAAGCATTCCGGTGGAGCTTCTCGAGGCGTCCCAATCGTTCCTGGCGATGGACCCACCGCGGCACACCAAGCTGCGCAAACTCGCCCACGCCGCGTTCACGCCGCGGCAGGTCCGCCGCATCGAGGAATCGATCCAGGCGAACGCGAAGGCGATCGTGGAGGAGCTCCGCGACGCCGGCAGCGGTGCGGATTTCGTCGACCGCTGCGCCAAGGAGCTGCCCATCCGCACGCTGTCGGACATGGTCGGCATTCCGGAGTCCGAGCGGGAGCGCATGGCACACGCCACCGACGCGCTGGTGTCGTGGGCCGACCCCGACTTCCTCAATGGGCGCCCCGCCCTGGAGGTCATCTTCGAACAGCAGATGTACCTGCACCAGGTCGTCGGCGCGCTCGCCGCACAGCGCCGCGAGAAGCCGGGCGAAGACCTGATCAGCAGCCTGGTGCATGCCGAGGTGGACGGCGACCGGCTGACCGACGCTGAGGTGGCCGCGTTCTTCGTGTTGCTCTCGGTGGCGGGCAACGACACCACCCGTCAGACCATGAGCCACACCATGAAAGCGCTCACTGATTTCCCGGCCCAAAGAGCTTGGCTGATAGCCGATTACGAGAACAGAATCGGCGTGGCCGTCGAGGAGTTCGTTCGCTGGGCGACGCCGGTCATGACCTTCCGCCGCACGGCGGCAACCGATTTCGAGCTCGGCGGCCAGCGTATCGCCGCGGGCGAGAAAGTGGTGATGTTCTATTCGTCGGGTAACTGGGACACCGATGCCTTCCAGCATCCGGATCACTTCGACCTAAGCCGCAGCCCCAATCCGCATGTCGGATTCGGCGGGGGCGGACTGCATTTCTGCCTTGGTGCCCACGTGGCGCGCGCGCAACTGCGCGCCTTCTTCGGTGAGCTGCTGAGTCAGCTGCCCGACATTCAGGCAAGCGAGGCGGCGTACGTGGCGGGCAACTTCGTGCACGCGGTGCGCAGCCTGCCCTGCACGTTTTAGTGCAGGGCCAGCGGCGCCAACTCGTCGGCAAGCAGCACCAGCAGTTCCGAGCATCCGCCGTCGAGCTTGACGGTGGCCAGTTCGTCACCGCGGGTCGGTCCGCGGTTGACGATGGCGACCGGGATGCCCCGTGCGGCAGCGTGCCGCACGAATCGGTAGCCGGAGAATACGGTCAGTGACGAGCCCGCGACCAGCAACGCGTCGGACTCGTCGAGCAACGAAAAAGCTTGTATCACAGTATCTTTAGGAACGCTCTCGCCGAAGTAGACGATGTCGGGTTTGAGCATGCCGGTGCAGCGCGGACAGTCCAGATACTGAAATGACGTGGTATCGGCGACGACGGCGTCGGCGTCGGGCGCCACCGCCAGGCCACCGATGGCCTCTGCGCGTTCGATGAATCCCGGGTTGAGTGCCTCGAGTTCGTCGGCCAATGCGGCGCGACTCATGGTGTGGCCGCAACTCAGGCAGATCACCTGGGCGTAGGTGCCGTGCAGGTTGACCACGTTGCCACTGCCGGCCTTGGTGTGCAGCAGATCGACGTTCTGGGTGATCACGCCGGTCACCACCCCGGCAAGCTCGAGCGCGGCCAGTGCCCGATGCCCCGCATTCGGCTGCGTCGCGTCCATGTGTCGCCAGCCCACGTGGTTGCGCGCCCAGTACCGCTGGCGGTACGCCGGATCCGAGGTGAACTGACGAATCGTCATCGGATTGCTCGGCGGCGAATCTGGTCCCCGGTAGTCGGGAATGCCCGAGTCGGTGGAAATCCCCGCGCCGGTCAGCACCGCGATTCGGCGACCAGCCATCAGCGCGACCAGTTCCGGAGATTCAGGTCGGCGAGGCACGTATTCGAGAGTACGGGTTCATCGCGCAGGCACGCCGGTAGTGCGGGCGCGTACCCATACTTGACGCCCCCCAACGGCAGGATCATGTCCGAATCCCAGTCCCCGCGAGTGGAATACTGCGCCAAAACGTGCCGGTGAGAGCGGCGGAATGTGTTGGCAAGTCGAATAATTCGTGGTCCCACTCAGGGGATGAGGATGTAGCTGATTCCCGGTGCCTGTGCGACGCTGCGCGTGTCGAACTGGTGGAAGCCCGTGGTTCGGAATCCGTTGGCCGCGCTGGCCCCGTAACCCATGTTCATTTCGGTGATCGTGAGGTGGTTGCCGTTGACGGCGTCGACCCAGGCGACGTGTCCGACACCGCCGACGAGCGCGCTGCTGAAGACCGCGATCGAGTGGGCCTGCGCATCATTGCTGACCGTCCAGCCTGCCGCTTGGGCTTGGTTAGCCCAGTCTTCGGCGTTTCCGGTGAGCGCTTTGATGTAGTAGCCGGTATGGGCGTGAATCTGTTCTTGGGCGCCCCACGTGCAGTACCCCTCGTAGTCGCCGCTAAAGGGGTTGTGATCGATCGTGCGGCCGACGCTTGCAGCCGGATCTCCGCTGGCCGGTGCCGGAGCCATGGACGCTCCCAGCGACAGGGCGCTGCTGACGGCGACTGCGGCCATGATTCCGGTGCGCTTCATGCGCGTCCTCTCGCCGGCCGGTGAACCGTTACCTTCCTGTTATCGCGGCGAGATCAGAATTCGTTTCACGGTTCCGACTACTCAGTCGCCGGTGCGTTCGAACTTCACGTTTTCGTCATACGAGCCCGCGCAGCTATCGGTGCCGCTTACCTGCTTGTGGCCGTGTCCGGTCAACAGCGTGATCGGGTCTTGCGGTGGCTGCGGCAAGGGGAATTCCCAATAGAAGTTGGTCGCGTCCCTGGTTTCCGATTTTTCGCAGGTCCGCTTGGTGTCAAGGTTGAAAACCCATTTACCGTTCGAAAAGTGGTAGACGTCGTACCCGACCTTGCTGACGCAGCGTTCGCCCGTGCGCAAGCAGTCTGTCGCAACGATGGGTTCCCAGGTGCCCGTTTTGTGAATGTCCAGTGGCGTCTGCGTCGCGTGGTAGCGGCCGTGGAATGCGCTGGCCGGGGACCCCACAGGCGCGGGGAGGCCGGCCGGGTCCGGGAGCGTGTTCACATCGACGTCGCCGATCCGGGTAAAGGTGACCGTGCGCTCGGTCTCGCACTCGGGGGGCCCCGTTGCACGGTACTGGCCGGCCACTGTTCCGTCAGGTCGCTGTTGCAGGGTGATGACCGTCCAGTATTCGGCGGGGAACTGGCAGCCGTCGAAGCCCGACACGCCTGGTGGTGGCGAGGCCACTGGGTATGCGCCGACCGCATGCCACTGTCCGCCGAAGTCATCGAACACAAACGACGATTGCAGGGTTGGCCCTCCGTTTGCCGTCGCTGTTGCTATGCAGCCCGTTTGGCGGCATATCGAACGGACCGACCACTGCCCGGTTGACGGCGTCCCTCCGTCATCCGGCTTGCCATTGGTGGCCGAAGGGCCGAAGTCGGCGCGGTAGACGCCCGTGAAGGGGCCGGTGTTGGGAACCGCGACCGGCTTCGGGTTGTCGGGGGGCTTGGAGGATCCGAGGTTGGTGAATGCGATGACAAGGACGACCACGACGGCCGCGGTCGCCACCGCCCCGGCCACCATCGCGATCCGGCGGCGTTTCTGGCTGCGTCCGTCCGCAGCGGGTGGCGCCGGCGGCGAGGTCGCGTCCGTCGGTGCACCGAATTGGGTGGGCGCGGTCGAAGACGCGTAAGCGGTGGCCGGCAGGCGGGGATCTGGTGCCAGCACGGTGGCGGGCTGCGCGGCACCGGCCGTCGGCGTGTGGATGCGGTCGGTGACCGCGTCGCGAGCAGCGTTGGCCAATTCCACCGTGGTCGCATAACGCTGTGCGGGATCTTTGGCCATCCCGGTCGCGATCACGTCGTCCACCTCGACGGGCACGTCGGGTTGGGTGGTTGAGGGTCGAGGCGGCGGGGTGTTCAGGTGTGCGGTAATCAGGTGCGCCGCCGAGCTACCGGGGAAAGGTGGCTGGCCGGTGAGGGATTCGTAGAGCACACACGCCAACGAGTAGATGTCGGCGCGGGCGTCTTCGTGCGCGGTGGCGTCCAGACGCTCGGGTGCGATGTATTGGAAGGTGCCAATTGTGTCGCCGGACTTCGTCATTCGTGTTTCTTCGATCGCACGGGCGATGCCGAAGTCGATCAAGTAGGCGAAATCGTCGTGGTCCAGCAGGATGTTGGAGGGTTTGATGTCTCGGTGCAGCAGCCCAACCCGGTGGGCCGCCTGCAGGGCATTGGCGACCTGCTCGATGATGCGTACCGCGCGTACCGGATCCAGCGGCCCGTCGGCCAATATGGTCTGCAGATCGCGGCCCTCGATGAGCCGCATGTCGACATAGAGTTGGCCGTCGATTTCGCCGTAGTTGTGAATCGGGATGACGTGCGGGTTGTTCAGTCGGGCCGCGGCGTGGGCTTCCCGGCGGAAACGCTGTTGGAACTCCTCATCGTCGGACAAGAACGCGGGCAAGAGTTTGATCGCGACAATGCGGTCGGTTGCGGTGTCGTGAGCGCGCCACACTTCGCCCATGCCGCCGCGGCCCAATAACTCCACCAAGCGGTACCGCCCGAACGGGGTCCCATCCATTTCAGCCTCCCGGCAGCCACGGTCGAGAACACGATAAATCGGGCGACGGCCCCGTACCTAGGAAATGCAATACCCGAACTTCAGTATTTAAGGCCAATCTCATTTCTGAGGCATAGAAAATTCGGGTGCGAACTCCCGGTGCCCGCACGCCGCATCGCGGGCGGGGCATGCATGCGCTGATCGCGATTTCGTTCGTTGGTGATGAACGATGAAGACATGACGCTGGTCCGGGCAGGCCAGGCGGGCGCCTACGAGGCTGCTTCAGACGGTTTGCCACTTTGCATCAGCTGAATGCCGTTTCGGCACAACCGAATTAATGCGAACTACGCTCCCTACCCGAGGCAGTGTGCCGCGGTCGTCAGCTCCGCAGACATGTTGCTTTCCATCATCTTGCATGCCGCCGCGCCGAGTTCTTCGTCGATGTGGGCGACGGCATCCGTAGGAATGACCACCTCGAAATGCCGCACATAGGCATCCAGTGCGGTGTAGAGAATGCACTGCTCGGTGACCTGTCCGGTCAGGACCAACCGTTCGGTGTCGAGGCGATTGAGTAGATACGCCAGCGACGTCGAATAGAACGCACTGTGGCGTACCTTGGTCAGCAACCGGCTGCCCTTGGCCGGCACGATCGGCTCCACCAGCTCGGGCCGTGCGCCGTGGCATGCGGATTCGACGAGGTCGGTGAACTCGGCGGTGAAGTCGCCGTAGTTGTCGTTGACATAAATCAGGTCTACGTCGTCGGATTCGCGCGCACGGCGCACCAGATCGGTGAGCGGGTCGATGATCTTGCCGACATTGGGTATCAGGAGATCAGCGTCGGGATGCTGATAGCTGTTCATCATGTCGACCACTAAGACCGCGGTATCACTCATGTCCAGGTGATACCCGGCGCATGCTTGTTAACACCGATCGGGCGACAATGGGAGGGCGATGGACTTCTACAACAGCTACCGCCAGGGATTTGTCCGGGTTGCCGCGTGCACGCACCACACCACGATCGGCGATCCGGCGGCCAATGCGGCCTCGGTGTTGCGGTTGGCCGCCCAGTGTCACGACGAGGGCGTCGCGCTGGCCGTCTTCCCGGAGCTGACGCTGTCCGGCTACTCCATCGAGGACATCGTCCTACAGGACCTGTTGCTCGACGACGTCGAAACCGCGCTGGCCGACATCGTCACTGCATCCAACGACCTGTTGCCGATCTTGGTGGTCGGCGCCCCGCTGCGCTATCGGCAGCGCATCTACAACACTGCCGTCGTCATCCACCGCGGCGTCGTGCTCGGGGTGGCGCCCAAGTCCTACCTGCCCACCTATCGCGAGTTCTATGAGCACCGCCAGATTGCGCCCGGTGACGACGAGCACGGCATCATCCGGGTCGGCGATTTCGAGGCGCCGTTTGGGCCCGACCTGCTATTTGTGGCGTCCGACTACCCCGATTTCGTCCTGCACGTCGAGATCTGCGAGGACATGTTCGTGCCAATTCCGCCCAGCGCGCAGGCTGCGCTGGCCGGTGCGACGGTGCTGGCCAACTTGTCCGGCAGCCCGATCACGATCGGGCGGGCCGAGGACCGCCGGCTGTTAGCCCGCTCGGCGTCGTCGCGCTGCTTGGCCGCCTACGTTTACGCTGCCGCGGGGGAGGGCGAATCGACGACCGACCTGGCCTGGGACGGGCAGACGATGATCTTCGAAAACGGGGTGCTGCTCGCCGAATCCGAGCGCTTCCCCAAGGGAGAGCGACGTTCGGTCGCCGACATCGACACCGAGCTGCTGCGCTCGGAGCGGCTGCGCATGGGCACTTTCGACGACAACCGGCGCCATCACCGGCCCCTGACGGACACGTTTCGGCTCATCGAGTTTCCGCTCGACCCGCCGACCGGCGACATCGGACTACGCAGAGCGATCGAGCGTTTTCCGTTCGTTCCCGCCGACCCGCAACGGCTGCAACAGGATTGCTACGAGGCCTACAACATCCAGGTTTCCGGGCTCGAACAGCGGCTGCGTGCGCTGAACTATCCCAAGGTCGTCATCGGCATTTCCGGCGGGCTGGATTCCACCCACGCGCTGATCGTTGCCGCGCGGGCGATGGATCGCGAAAACCGGCCGCGCAGCGATATTCTGGCGTTCACCCTGCCGGGGTTTGCGACGGGTGAGCGCACCAAACGCAACGCGATCGAGCTGTGCCGCGCGCTCGGAGTGACTTTCGCCGAGATCGACATTCGCGATACCGCAGCGCTGATGCTCAAGGAGATGGATCACCCGTTCTCCCGCGGCGAGAGTGTCTACGACGTCACCTTCGAAAACGTCCAGGCCGGATTGCGCACCGACTACCTGTTCCGGCTGGCCAATCAGCGTGGTGGGATCGTGCTGGGCACCGGCGATCTGTCCGAGCTGGGCCTGGGCTGGTCAACCTACGGCGTCGGCGACCAGATGTCGCACTACAACGTCAACGCCGGGGTGCCGAAAACACTGATACAGCATCTGATTCGCTGGGTCATCTCGTCGGGACAGTTCGAGTCCGACGTAGACGCGGTGCTGCAATCGGTGCTCGACACCGAGATAACTCCCGAACTCGTCCCCACCGGCGAGGAAGAAGAACTGCAGAGCAGCGAGGCCAAGGTCGGTCCCTATGCCCTGCAAGACTTTTCGTTGTTCCACGTACTGCGCTATGGGTTCCGGCCGTCGAAGATCGCGTTCCTGGCCTGGCACGCCTGGACGGACTCCGAGCGGGGCAACTGGCCGCCCGGGTTCCCGGAAGACAAGCGACCGTCCTATCAGCTCAAGGAGATCCGGCACTGGCTGCAGATCTTCGTGCAGCGGTTCTACTCATTCAGTCAGTTCAAACGCTCGGCATTGCCCAACGGCCCCAAGGTGTCCCACGGCGGCGCGCTGTCGCCGCGTGGGGACTGGCGCGCTCCGTCGGACATGTCCGCGCGCATCTGGCTCGACGAGATCGACCGTGAGGTGCCCGAGGACTAGCACGCTCGATGCCCGCCCGGAAAGACCGAGCGGGCCCGAGCTGTGGCGGGGGCTATGCCCGCGCGCGGCGCCAGCCCTGATATTGCAGCTCGGCGAAGAACAGGGTGTAGATGCCGGATCCCAAGGTGAGAACCACACCGGTGGTGCTCAACGGGAAGACATCGGCGAGCACGAGCGCGACGGCGGCCACGGTGAAGAGCAGGTTGCCGAGCACGACGGCCATGCCGGCGCGGCGCACCGACGGCAGCGAGGCCAGCCAGAGCACCAAGACGCCGTAACCGATCAGGAAGCCGGCCATGCCGTACTCAAACGCCTTGGTGGTGCCGGAGGCCTGGGCCAGGTATCCGGCCAGCGGGACGCCGGCCAGGCCGACCAGGCCGCTGATGGCGGCGTCGGCGCGCATCGCGAGGCGAAGCAATCCGTCGCGGGTACCTGTGCGGTCAACAGTGGTGGCGGACATGAGGTTCCTTTCTGGTTGGTTTCCGACGCCCTCGACGTTGCTCGGAAAGCACTGCCAGATCGACGCCAGGCGCTGCCAGTTACTGCCAACCGCAGGTCAGCCTTGGTTCGGCGGCCGCTGGCGCCTAGCGTTCGTAGATGCCCGTGAGTGTGCCGCGGGCCAGTACATGCCCGGCCATCGCGGCGAATAAAGCCCTTGCCGTACTGACATTTTCCGGAATCGGCCGATCGATCGCGAACACGTGGAAGCGGTAGTGATGCGGTCCATGGCCAGGAATCGGACGTGGGCCGGCATAGCCGCGGTGACCCAGATCCGCGCGGATAAACCGGAGCCCCGTCGTTCCCGGCTGCAGCGCGCCCGCCGCGACTCGGTCAAGCGACGGTTCGATCAGCGCGATGGTGTGCAGCAGCGGGCGGGGCAGCGGAACATCGATGTCATCGATGATGAGCACCGTCTGCCGGGTATCGGGCGGCAGCGCGTCCCAGCGCAGCGGCGGCGAGGTGTTGTCCCCCACACCCTTTCCCGCACTCGATGACGGCATCGCGGCGCCGTCGGCGAACGCCGTGCTGGTGACCGCGATGGATTCGGGCACAGCAAAGTCAGCACCGCACAACGGGCCCCGCTGTGCACCGGCGCGGACACCGCGCAGCAGCCGGCCGAGTAGGGCCATCAGGCGCCGCTTGCGGCGCCGCGCATGGCCACCGCGCTGGAGCGCAGCAGGTCGCCGAGTTCGGCGGGCAGATAACCCTGCGCCGCCAGTCGGGGCATGACGCCGCCGCTCTCGATGACCTCGAGGATCAGGCCGGGCAGCTTCGGAACCGTTCCCGACGCACCGGTGCTGTCATTGCGCCAGGTGCCCTCGGTCAGGTTGAAGGTTCCGGTATCGCCCTCGGCGAACACGGCGGTGGCGCCCGGCACGGTGATCGCGGGCAGTCCGGCGTTCACGGCATTGCGGAAGAACAGCGAATTGAACTCCTCGGCGACAAGCCCGGCGACGCCGAGTTCGGTGAACAGAGCAGCGACCGGGCGCGACGAGCCGATCCCGAAGTTCTTGCCGGCCAGCACGATATCGCCCGGAGAAACCTGATCGGTCCAACCCGGCCGGACCTCGTAGAAGATGTGCTTGGCCGCTTCGGGAGGATCCATCTTCATCGCGAAGGCCGGGTACATCGCGTCGGTGTTGAGATTGTCGCCGAACACCCACACCTTGCCGGAAAAACTCACCGCCATGCCGCCACACTCCTCGGGTCGGTGATGTAACCGGTGATCGCGGACGCGGCGACGGTCGCCGGTGAGGCCATGAAGATTTCGGCCTCGGTGCTGCCCATGCGTCCGGTGAAGTTACGGGTGCTGGTCGTGACGCACACTTCGCCGGGGCCGATGACGCCCATGTGGTAGCCGAAACAGGCGCCGCACGTGGAGTTGGTGACAACACCACCCGCGTCGGCGATGTCCTGCAGGTAACCCAGCCGCATAGCCTCTCGGTATACGGACTGGGAGGCGGGTGTGACGAGCAGCCGCACCCCCGGGGCAACGGTCATGCCGCGCAACACTTGTGCGGCGATCTCGAGGTCCTCGAGTTGACCGTTCGCGCACGACCCGATGAACGCCTGGTCCACTTTCTGCCGACCCAGCTGTGACACGGGCAGCCCGTTGCGGCTGACTGTACCGGGCCGCGCGACATACGGTTCCAGCCCGGACAGGTCGATATGGCGCACATCATGGTAGGTAGCGTCGGGATCCGGTGCGACCGAGGCGTATCCGGTGACGTTGGCGTCGTCGAGGAATCTGGCCAGCACGTCGTCTGCTTCGAAGGTGCTGAAGTCGGCCGACACCTCCGCGCCCTGGGTTGCGATGGTGCGTCGGTCGTGCATCGGGATGCCGCCCAGGCCGGGGCCGCCGAATTCCAGGTTGAGGTTGGCGGCGTCGCCGTACTTGTCCGCGATGTGCAAGAAGATGTCCTTGCCGCTCACCGTGTTTGGTTTGTTGCCTTCGAGTTCGTAACGGACGGTCGGCGTGACTTGGAACCAAGTGGTGCCGGTGCACATGATCGAGTAGATCTCGGCGGGGCCGAGTCCGCGGGCCGCGGTGTTGTAAGCACCCGCGGCGCAGGTGTGAGAGTCGGTGCAGGCCAAGATTTCTCCGGGTCGGGCCAGGCCATTCTCGGCGATGACCTGATGGCAGATGCCGTGGCGTCCGACATCGTAGAAGCGTTGGATGCCGAAGTCGGCGACGAATTTGCGGGCCTGCGGACCGCCTGCGGCATCCTTGATGGTCGGTGCGGGGACGGCGTGGTCCATGACGACGGCCAGCTTGTCGGGGTCGTGAATCCTGTTGGGCTGGATCCACATCGTCGCGAATTGCAGATCGATCAGCACGGTCATATCGACGTCCACGACCACGGTATCGCCCGGCGCCACCGAGTCCAGGCCGGCTTTGCGGGCGAAGATCTTTTCGATGATGGTCATTCCCATGAGGCATCCTTACCCGTGTACTTGGTGTCAAGGGCCAGCCACTCGGACATGCCGACCAGGTTGAAGAAGTCCTGGGGGCTGGTGGGCAGATGGGTGGCCACGTCGCTGCCGTTGAGTTGGCAAAGGCTTTGCAGCATCCCGAATGTCGCTTGCATCAGTAGGTTGCTCGGGTGGATCGCGATCGCGTAGCCCAACTCCTGCAAGCGAGACGCCGACTGCAGCGGGGTCAGCCCGCCGAGCACGAGATTGATCAGCAGGGGAGCATCGACCTCGCGCGCGATGCGCTCGACCTCCTGCTCGTCGCGTGGCGCTTCGACGAAGATGATGTCCGCTCCGGCGTCGGCATAACGATTCGCCCGTTCGATCGCGACGTCCAGTCCTAACGGGCCGCGGGCGTCGGTACGGGCCACGACGAGCAGGTTATCGTCGGACCTGGCGTCCAGCGCGGCCGTCAGGGTCTGCTCGAACACCGCGGCATCGACGACCTGCTTGTCGGGCAAATGGCCGCAGCGTTTCGGAAAAACTTGGTCTTCCAATTGAATTGCGGCCACTCCGGCCTCCTCATAGCTGCGCACGGTGCGCACCACGTTTATCGGTGCGCCGTAGCCGGTGTCGGCGTCAGCGATCAGCGGAATGTCGCCCAGTGCGCCGGCGACCATCCGGACCCGGTCGGCCATTTCGGTCGCGGTGACCAACCCGATGTCGGGCAGGCCGAACCCGGAGGCCGCGACACCCGCGCCGGTCAGGTACGCAGCCACCTGCCCGGTGCGTTTGGTCAACTGTGCCGAGATACCGTCGAAAACCCCTGGCGCGACGATCATTTCACGTGTATCCAACAATTCTCGCAGCCGTTGGCGGGCCGGTGTGCTGGCCATGGTCGTCCTTTTCAGTCCAGGGCGCCCGCGACGGGCGCGGCGAGTAAATCGATCAATTCGTCGATGTCATCCAGGTTTTCCAGACCGACCACCGCCAGCTCGATGGCATCGGCGCGTCGTCGGCTGGTCACCCGATCGGCGAGGGAATGAAATTTCGCGACGAGTTCGTCGTTGGTGACCGGGTCGGTGGGCGCGCCGTGCGGCAGGTCGACGCGGGCGCGGTGCACCGCGCCGTCTCGCATCCTTACCGCGACATCGGTCCGGAACCGCTCGGTGATTGGCGCGTTCGTCAGCGATTCATCGAGGTGCACCGAGGTTTTGGAGATCAGCGACCAGATGTCGTCGGAGTCCAGCCGTGCCGGGGTGAACTGCTCGGGCAGCACGTTGCCGTCCAGCAGTGCCGCGGCGGTGGCGTAGCCGATATTCATCTGTGCGCCGATCGGCGTGAGCGGACGCTCCGGAGGCCACCAGCCGTGCTTGTAGACCGTCTCGCCGACGGTGATGTCTACAGCCGAAATATCCTCCGGCGCAATCGAACCTCGCAATCGCCGGGCCGCATCGATCGCCCCGTGCAGGCCGCCCATTGCGGCGTAGGACTTGACCATGATGAAGGTGGTCTCCCAGCGCTGGCCGAGCTGAGCGGTCAGCAGCGCGGCATCCGGATCGTGGCCTTCACCGAAAACACTGAGAAACCCGCCATATTCGCGTTCGAACACCCGCTTGATGCCGGTATAGCCGGCGGCGGCAAGCCCGGCGGCGTAGAAGCCGTTGCGGGCGGCCAAGCCATGGTGCATGCGCTTACTCATGGCCTCGTACTGCGCGGCCATCAGCCCGGCGGACTGGGTGCCGGCCAGGCCGAGGGCGTCCTCGAGCTGCGCGGGCGGCAGACCGCGTAGCTTGCCCGACGCCATGGCCGCCGAATGCGTGCCGAAGACCGGGCCCGAGTGCCAGCCGCGGTCGAGCATCTGGGTTCCGTGCAATGTGTAGCCCACGCGCGGCCCCACTTCGAACCCAGCGACCGCCGCGAGCAGGAACTCGGCGCCCGTCGTCGGATGCGGCCGTACCGACGCCGTCGACAGCAATGCCGGAATCAGCAGCGAGCAGCTGTGCAGCGGGGCCAGGGGATGGAAGTCATCAAGCTCGAAACCCTGGATGAAGGTGCCGTTGAGCACCGCGGCCGCGGGTGCGCCGGTGGTGTGGCCGGTGCCGATCACCACGGAGTCGCCGGCACCCTCCAGCCCCAGCACCGCGCCGGTCGCGACCCGTGACCAGGGCAATTGCGCACCGACCAGTGCGCATCCCAACCCGTCGAGCAGGAGATATTTCGCCCGTTCAATCGCATCGGGGGGGACGTCGTCGGGCGTGAGGCCCGCGACCCAGGTGGCCAATCGGCCGGTCGGGCCCGCCGGATCGGTGGCGGCGTGCTGCTGAACCGCGGTCATCGGAACTCCCCACAAGTGATCAGTTGTTATACATATATAACAACTGGTGCCCGGGTGCAAGGGAAGTGGTGTGGGAGCATGGCGACCATGCAGGGGGCCAATGCGGAAAGCGGCGCGGTGTCCGCCGGCGCCGGTGTGCCGCTGCACCGGCAACTGTTTTTGGTATTGCACGACGAGATCGATCGCGGCGTGCTGGGTCCCGGCGACGCGCTGCCGACCGAGCAGACGCTGTGCGATCAGTTCGGGGTTTCGCGTATCACGGTTCGCCGCGCGCTGGCGGACCTGGCCGACCAGGGATACATCGAGCGCCGCCAAGGCGTCGGTTCGTTCGTCCGGGAGCGCGCGCCGGCTGACCTGCCCGCGGCCGGCGGCTCCTACATGGACGGGTTGCGGCAGGCCCAGTTCGAGACCGAGGTCGACGTGCTCGAATACGACTCGCATCGGCGCCCGCCACGTCCTGTCGCCGACGCGCTGGAGACCTCCGGCGAGCTATTGCACATCGTGCGGGTGCGCCGCCAGCGCCGGACCGGTGAGCCGTTGATGGTCACCGAAGCCTGGCTGCCAAACGCGTTGGCGGACAAGCTGCCCGAGTCGGTGATGCGGCGCAAACCGCTCTACGAGCTGCTGGCCGATGCCGGTGTCGTGGTGCAGCGGATGCGCCACGAGATTACCGCCGAGATCGCGGGTCCGCGCTTTGCCCGCCTGCTCGACACCGCGATCGGGACCGCGCTGCTGCGGGTCAACCGGCTCGCATTCGTGGCGGACCTGCCGCACCATTACCTGTCGATCCTATTGTCGCCGAGCCGCAGTCGCGTGCTGATGAGTCAGTCGGCGGCCGAGTTGGAAACGGGCGACGGCCTGGCAATCGCCCACGATGTGCGGCGGGACTCGCGTTAACGAATCAGGCCGACCCCCGGGACGAATCGGCCGACGGCGGCCGCATAGGCCCGATATGCGTCGCCGTGGGCTCGCAGCAAGTGCGGCTCCTCGACACGGCGTACCTGTAGCTCGACGGTCGCGACGAGCAGGATAAACCCGGCACAGGCAACGACATTCGGCGTCACCAGCGCGACCCCGAAGTCAAAGGTGAACATCGCGGTATAGATCGGGTTGCGCACCTGCCCGAACACGCCCGTGTGCACCAGTGTCGTGGTTTCCCGTTCGTCCACCCCGATCCGCCAGGAATCACCCATCTCGAGTTGCGCGTACACCGTGGCGGCGATGCCCAGAATCGCGACAACGATCCCGACGTACTGGATCCACCCGGCGGTCAGCACACGCAACGGCTCAACCACGTTGCAGAGCTGCAGGATTGGAGCGCTCGCCGCTACCGCCAGCGCGATGGCGAAACCGACGCCGGCGATCCATTCCGTCACCCCGCCGCGGATGCCGCGAAAGCCGGCGGATCCGGTACGGCGATACTGCAGCCAACTGCGCCAACCGAATCCGAACACCCCAAAAGCGGCAAAGAGCGTCAGGGCGACGACGGCGACGCCGCTCATCAGGTGGGTCCGGGCATTGCCGCGGCGATGGCGCTGGCATCCGGTGCGCAATCACCGGCTCCTGGCACCAGTGTCGACAGCGCGGCCGCGGTGCAAGCCCGCTCCAAGGCTGCCAATCGCTCGGCCCGCGAACCCGGGTCGTGCGGCCAGCTCGCTGCCAGTACTCCGGCAAAGACGTCACCGGCACCGGTGGTGTCCACCGCGTGCACGGTGGGCGCGGGTACCCAGAGCTCGTCGTCAGGGCTGACGTAGCGAGCGCCGCGGGCACCAAGCGTGGTCACCAAATGATTTGGTCGCCACGGTAATTCCTCGGTTTCGTTCTCGTTGGCGATCACCACGTCCGCGAGATCCGCCAGTTCGGCGAGCGCGCTTCGCACCTGGTGGCACGGCGACGCGTTGACGATGACGACCGCACCCGCCGTCTTGGCTACGCGTGCCGCGGCCACCGCCGTGGCGATCGGAATCTCCAACTGGGTCAACAACACATCACTGTCGGTGATCACCCGGGTGGCCGCCGTACTCGCAGTGAGCTGTCCGTTGGCTCCCGGCGCCACCACGATGGTGTTCTCGGCGCCGGCATCGACCACGATGATCGCCGTACCGCTGGGACCGGGGACGGTCACGGTCGCGTCCAACCCAACACCGTTGGCCACCAGATGTGCCCACAAGCTCGCGGCCGCGTCGTCGTCGCCGAGCGCCCCGACGAACTGCACGTGCGCGCCCGCGCGTGCCGCGGCGACGGCCTGGTTGCCGCCTTTGCCGCCGGGCGCGTAACTCAATGACGATGCGAGCACCGTCTCGCCCGGGCGGGGAAGCGCGGCGACGTCGCAGGTGATGTCCATATTCACGCTGCCGACGACGCAGACCCTAGCCATCTGTTCAACGTTAGTCGCCTGTTGCTTGCCATTTGACGGCAATCGCATGCCTCAAACGCCAATTTTGTGATGTCCGCGCGCTAGTGTGCTGCGTGAACAGCGCGTCGTTGGGAAGAAGGAAGCCAGTGACATCGAGTGAGCTGACCGACGCCGCATCGGCCGCCGAATCCCTCCCGGCCAAACAGGCAGTGCCCCAAGAGGGTGCGTCGCGCCCGAGTCGCCGGTTTCGCCGCCGGCGGTTCCTGCGGGTAGGCATCCAGTCCAAGCTGTTGATGACTCTTTTGATCTGCAGCATCTTTTCGGTGGCCGTCGTCGGCTTCATCGGGGCTCTCACCGGCCGCAGCGCACTGCGCCAAGTCGAGGCCGAACGTCTGACCGAGTTGCGCGAGTCTCAGAAGCGGCAACTGGAATCGCTGTTCAAGCAGATGACGAACTCCCTCATCGTCTACAGCGGCGGCTTCAGCATTGTTCAGGCCATGGAAGCGTTCTCCGCCGGCTTCAACCAGTTGGGCAACGCGACGATCAGCCCCGCGCAGCAGCAGTCGCTCGTCAACTACTACGACAACGAGATGATCAAACCGATCAAGCGCATCACCGGCGACACGATCGATATCAATGCCGTGATGCCGAGTACCAACGCGCAGAAATATCTTCAGGCGAACTACACCGCGCCGCCCAGGACCAGTGCCGACGGGCTGCCGGTGGTGGACGCGGGCGACGGCAGTGCGTGGTCGGCGGCTAATGCGCGATTCGACTTCTACATGCGCGGCATCGTCACTCGCTTCGACTATCGAGACGTGCTGTTGCTCGACAACGGCGGCAATGTCGTCTACTCCGTGGCCAAGGGTCCCGACCTGGGCACCAACATCTTCACCGGCCCCTACCGCGAATCCAATCTGCGCGATGCCTATCAAAAAGCCTTGCGTTCCAACGATGTCGACTTCGTCTGGATCACCGACTTCCAGACGTATCAACCGGCGCTGGATGCTCCCACCGGCTGGGTGGTGTCGCCGATCGGCATGAACGGCAAGATCGACGGCGTAATGGCTTGGCCGCTGCCAACTCCGAAGATCAATCGGATCATGACCGCGGACAAACAGTGGCAAGCCGCCGGCATGGGTCCGTCGACCGAATCGTATTTGGTGGGTCCTGACGGCCTGATGCGCTCCGATTCCCGGATATTCCTGGAGGATCCGGACGAATATCGTAAGGAGGCGATCGCGGCCGGAACGCCACCCGACGTCGCTAACAAGGCGGTTCAGTTGGGGACGACGATCCTCGTGCAGCCCGCGCAAACGGCGGGCTTTCGTGCCGCTCAACGCGGGCAAACCGGAACCGTCACCGGCACCGACTACACGGGCAACAGCGAGATGGAGGCCTATACCCCGTTCAACGTGCCCAATTCCGATCTGCACTGGTCGATCTTGGTGACACGCGACGACTCGGATGCTTTTGCGCGGCTGGGCAGATTCAGCCAAACACTGGTGGTCGGTGTCGCATCGATGATCTTCGTCGTGTGTGTCGCCTCGATGCTGCTTGCCCAGATCATGCTGCGGCCCGTCCGGCGGCTACAGGCCGGTACCCAGAAGATCAGCTCCGGCGACTATGAAGTCAATATCCCGGTCACCTCGCGTGACGAAATCGGGGACCTCACCCAGGCTTTCAACGAGATGAGCCGGAACCTGGCGATCAAGGACGAGCTGCTCAACGAGCAACGCAAGGAAAACGACCGCCTGCTGCTGGCACTGATGCCGGAGTCGGTGGCGCAACGCTATCGCGAAGGTCAGGAGACCATCGCCGAAAAGCACCAGGACGTGGCCATCATCTACGCCGATATCGTTGGCCTGGACGAGATTTCGATCGACCTGTCCGGCGACGAACTGGTGGGCATCGTCGACGATCTATTCCGCCAGTTCGACGCGGCAGCCGAATCGCTCGGCGTCGAACGGATTCGCACCTTCCACAACGGTTACCTGGCCAGTTGCGGGGTCGTGACGCCGCGACTGGACAGCATCTACCGAAGCCTTGACTTCGCCCTGGAGATGCGTCAGATCATCGATCGGTTCAACAGCCAGAGCTCACACGAGCTGAAGCTGCGCGTCGGCATCAATACCGGCAACGTGATCAGCGGACTAGTGGGACGATCAAGCCTCGTCTACGACATGTGGGGTGGGGCGGTGAGCCTGGCCTACCAAATGCACAGTGGTGCACCGCAACCCGGCATCTACGTCACCTCGAAAGTTTACGAGGCGATGCGGGACACCCGGCAATTCACGCCGGCCGGCACGATCTCGGTCGCCGGATTAGATCAGGCGATCTATCGGCTGTCGGAGCGGTAATGAACGCATTCCAGTCAACGTGGTTCTACTGGGCCATCGGCGTCGCGATCGGATTCCCGGTCATGCTGATCCTGCTGACCGAGCTGCACCACGCACTGCTTCGCCGAAACAATCGCCTGGCCCGCCAGATCAGCCTGCTGCGCAACTTTGTGCTGCCGCTGGGCGCGCTGTTGGTGCTGCTGGTCAACGCCGCACAGGTCTCGGCCGAAGACGGTCTGGTACGCATCCTGTCCACGCTGTTCGGTTTCCTGGTGCTGGTCATGTTGCTGTCCGGGCTCAACGCGACCGTATTCGAGGGCGCACCGCAAAACAGCTGGCGCAAACGACTGCCCACGATTTTCCTCGACGTGGCCCGGTTCGCGCTGATCGGTGCCGGCCTGGCCGTCATCTTGTCCGTCATTTGGGGTGTCCGGGTCGGCGGTCTGTTCACCGCATTGGGGGTGACGTCGGTCGTCCTCGGTTTGATGCTGCAGAACTCCGTCGGCCAGATCGTGTCCGGCCTGTTCATGTTGTTCGAGCAGCCCTTCCGCATCGACGACTGGCTCGACGCGTCCAACGAGCGCGGCCGCGTGGTCGAGGTCAACTGGCGGGCTGTGCACATCCAAACCGGCAGCGGGATACGGGTCGTGCCGAACTCGATGCTGGCCAGTACCTCGTTCACGAACCTCAGCCGCCCGCAAGGCACCCACAAGCTGTCGATCAAGACGACGTTTGCGGCCGCGGACCCGCCCGATCGGGTCTGCGCAATGCTGACGCGTGTCGCGAGCGAGCTGCCGCAACTCAAGACCGGCAGCGTTCCCCGATCGGTTCCCGTCGGCAAGGGCGAGTACTCGACCAGCCTCGGACTGAATTCGCCCGCGGAGGACGGCGCCGCGCGATCGACCTTTCTGCGCTGGATCTGGTACGCGGCCCGGCGCGAAGAACTGCACCTCGACGACGCCGACGACGACTACTCGACCAGGGAACGGGTCGAAGACGCGTTGCGAACCGTGGTGGCGCCGGCGTTGCGGCTCAGCGTTGCCGATCAGCAGGCACTGCATTCCTCGGCGCGAATCGTCCTGTACGGCGCGGACGAAATCGTCGAGTACGCGGGGCAGGTTCCGGCGGGGATGACGTTCGTGATCGCCGGGCGGGTGCAGATGATGGCCACGGCCGAGGACGGGTCGGTGGTGCCGATCAGCACGCTGGAGGCGGGCTCCTTCCTGGGCCTGACCGCGCTCACCCGCCAACCCAACCTCGCCAGCGCGTATGCCCTGGAAGAGGTGACCGCATTGATCATCGATCGCGATCACCTCGAGCACCTGGTCATGCGTGAACCGTTGCTGCTGCAGGACTTTGGCAACATCCTGGAAGAGCGGCAGAGCAAGGTGCGGCAAGCCGAACGTGGTGAGCGCGTCGGTTGAGCCCGATCGCCCACCCAGGCCGCCTTACTTGGCCAGCTCAAGCCCGATACCCTGGTTCAATGAGTCTGCAAGCGCCATCGCGTCCTGACTTGCGTCAGGAGGTCCACAACGCCGCCCGCCGGGCCCGCGCCGCGTCCCGCGTGTTGGCGTTGTTGCCGACGGTGGCCAAGGACCAGGCGCTGCAGTCCGCCGCCGCGGCGATCATCGCCGACACTCGCCGGATCCTGGCGGCAAACGCCGAGGATCTGAAGGTCGCCCGGGCCGCCGGGACGTCGAACGCGATGCTCGACCGGTTGGCGCTGGACACCAAGCGTGTGGAGGGGATCGCCGCTGGTCTGCGCCAGGTTGCGGGACTGCCGGATCCGGTCGGCGAGGTGCTGCGCGGCTACACGTTGCCCAACGGGTTGCAGCTGCGCCAGCAGCGGGTTCCGCTGGGCGTGATCGGCATGATCTACGAGGGCCGGCCCAATGTCACCGTCGACGCGTTCGGGTTGGCGCTCAAGTCCGGCAATGCCGTGCTGCTGCGCGGCAGTTCGTCGGCGGCGCGATCCAACCAGGCGCTGGTCGAGTCGTTGCGGGCGTCGCTGGTCAGCGAGGACTTGCCCGCCGATGCGGTCCAGTTGCTCTCGGCCGACGACCGGTCCACGGTCACCCATTTGATCCAGGCGCGCGGTCTGGTCGACGTGGTGATCCCGCGCGGGGGAGCGAGCCTGATCGACGCGGTGGTCCGCGATGCCCAGGTACCCACCATCGAGACCGGTGTCGGCAACTGTCACGTCTACGTGGACGGGGGCGCCGACCTGGATGTGGCGGAACGAGTTCTGCTGAATTCCAAGACACGACGGCCCAGCGTCTGCAACGCCGCCGAGACCCTGTTGGTGGACGCCGCGATCGCCGAAACCGCGGTGCCCCGGCTGGTGGGCGCTTTGCAAGATGCCGGCGTGACGGTGCACCTCGACCCCGACGAGGACGACTTGCGTCGGGAGTACCTGTCGATGGACATCGCGGTGGCAGTCGTCGACGGCGTCGACGCCGCAATCGCGCACATCAACGAATACGGCACCGGCCACACCGAAGCCATCGTGACCACCAATATGGCTGCGGCCCAACGATTTTCCGACGGCGTCGACGCGGCCGCCGTGATGGTCAACGCATCGACATCGTTTACCGATGGCGAGCAATTCGGCTTCGGTGCCGAGATCGGCATCTCGACACAGAAGCTGCATGCCCGCGGTCCGATGGGCCTGCCCGAACTGACCTCGACAAAATGGATCGCATGGGGTGACGGCCAGATTCGTCCCGCCTGACCTAGCTTTAGGAGAACTGAGATTGTGAGCGTGCCCGCCCGGCCCACTCCGCTGTTCGCGGACATCAGCGACGTCTCGCGACGGTTGGCCGAGACTGGTTATCTGCCCGACACGGCCACCGCGACCGCGGTGTTCCTCGCCGACCGGCTGGGCAAGCCACTACTGGTCGAGGGTCCCGCCGGCGTGGGCAAGACCGAGCTGGCGCGCGCCATCGCGCAGGCCACCGGCTCGGGCCTGGTCCGGCTGCAGTGCTACGAGGGCGTCGACGAGGCCCGCGCCCTGTACGAGTGGAACCACGCCAAGCAAATCCTGCGCATCCAGGCCGGCACCGGCGACTGGGACCAGACCAAGGACGACGTGTTCAGCGAGGAGTTCTTGCTGCAGCGTCCGTTGCTGACCGCGATCCGGCGCACCGAACCGACCGTGCTGCTGATCGACGAAACCGACAAGGCCGACATCGAAATCGAGGGCCTGCTGCTCGAGGTGCTCTCCGACTTCGCGGTGACCGTGCCGGAGCTGGGCACGATCACCGCCGAGCGGACGCCGTTGGTCGTGCTGACCTCCAACGCCACCCGTGAACTGTCCGAGGCGCTCAAGCGTCGCTGCCTGTTCCTGCACATCGACTTCCCGACGCCCGATCTGGAACGGCGCATCCTGTTGTCCCGGGTGCCCGAGTTGCCCGCGCATCTCGCCGAGGAGCTGGTGCGCATCATCGGCGTCATGCGTGGCATGCAGCTGAAGAAGGTGCCGTCCATCGCCGAGACCATCGACTGGGGCCGCACGCTGCTGGCGCTGGGGCTGGACACCATTGACGACGCGGTCGTTGCCCAGACGCTCGGCGTGGTCCTCAAACACCAATCCGACCAGCAACGCGCGGCCGGGGAACTCAGGCTCAACTGATGCCCCCGCGCCGCGTCCGCCCCAGACGGCCACTCGCCCCGCACGGGTTGCCGGGCCACTTGGTGGGCTTCGTGGAAGCGCTTCGCGGAAGCGGGATTTCGGTGGGTCCGTCGGAGACGGTGGACGCCGGCCGGGTGATGGCCACCTTGGGTTTGAGTGATCGCGAGGTGCTGCGCGAAGGCATCGCGTGTGCGGTGCTGCGTCAGCCCGATCACCGCGACACCTACGACGCGATGTTCGACCTGTGGTTTCCCGCGGCGATGGGTGCGCGGGCGGTGGTCGTCGAAGACGAAGGTGGGTCCGGCCAAGACAACGACGCTCTTCCCGCCGACGACGTCGACGCGATGCGGCAGATGCTGCTCGATCTGCTAACCCAGAACGAAGATCTGGCCGATATGGACGAACGGCTCGTCGCGATGATCGCGCGAATCGTGGAGGCCTACGGCAAATACAGTTCCAGCAGGGGCCCGTCGTTCTCGTCGTATCAGGCGCTCAAGGCGATGGCGCTGGACGAGCTGGAGGGCAAACTGCTCGCCGGCCTGCTCGCGCCCTACGGCGACGAGCCGAGTCCCACACAAGAGCAGATCGCCAAAGCCCTTGCCGCACAACGGATCACTCAGCTGCGCAAACTGGTTGACGCCGAGACCAAGCGACGCACCGCCGAGCAGCTCGGCCGGGACCACGTCCAGATGTACGGCATCCCACAGCTTGCCGAAAACGTTGAGTTCCTGCGGGCCTCCGGCGACCAGCTGCGCCAGATGCAGCGCACGGTGGCGCCACTGGCCCGTACGCTGGCGACCCGACTGGCCGCACGGCGGCGCCGCAGCCGGGCCGGGACGATCGATCTGCGCAAGACGCTGCGCAAATCGATGTCCACCGGCGGAGTGCCGATCGATGTGGTGCTGGCCAAACCCCGTCCGGCCCGGCCCGAATTGGTCGTGCTGTGCGATGTGTCCGGATCGGTGGCCGGGTTCAGTCACTTCACCCTGCTGCTGGTTCATGCGTTGCGCCAACAATTCTCGCGGGTTCGGGTGTTCGCCTTCATCGACACCACCGACGAGGTGACTCACATGTTCGGCCCGGAATGCGATCTGGCCGTGGCGATCCAGCGGATCACCCGCGAAGCCGGCGTCTACAGCCGCGACGGCCACTCCGACTACGGCAATGCGTTCGTCTCGTTCCTGCAGGCCAATCCGCATGTGTTGTCGCCGCGCAGCTCGCTGCTGGTGCTCGGCGACGGGCGCACCAACTACCGTGATCCGGCCATCGACGTGTTGTCCGACATGGTCAACGCCGCCCGGCACGCACACTGGCTCAACCCCGAGCCCAGACACCTTTGGGGCAGCGGAGATTCGGCGGTGCCACGCTACGAAGAAGTGATCACCATGCACGAATGCCGGTCCGCCAAGCAGCTCGCCACGGTGATCGACCAGCTCCTGCCGGTCTGATCACGTCGTCTTCCGATAGACGAGCCAGCGCATCTCGACCGGGCTCTCATCTCACCAACGATCGGGAAAGCGTCGTCGGCCAGCTCGCTGCGGAACTCCGCGCAGAGTTGAACCCGCCGGGGAGGCACTCGCAGTGCCCGCCTCCGAGCGACAACGCCCGCACGCGTAGCGAGTGCACCCACGACGACATCGGTTTGTCGCTCGGAGGCGGGCACAACGCCAGATGCGGCGGCTGATGAGGCGTATGTGACCGCAGCGCGGCGACTGCCCGCCTCGAGCGGCCCGGTAAGCTGGCAAATCGTGCAAAAGCGCCGTCGCAGGCTGGGAGTGATGGGTGGGACATTCGACCCCATCCATTACGGGCACCTGGTCGCCGCCAGTGAGGTGGCCGACCTGTTCGACCTCGACGAAGTGGTGTTCGTGCCCAGCGGTCAGCCGTGGCAGAAGACCCGCAATGTCTCCGCCGCCGAGGACCGGTACCTGATGACGGTGATCGCCACCGCGTCCAACCCCCGGTTTTCGGTCAGCCGGGTCGACATCGACCGTGCCGGCCCCACGTACACCAAGGACACCTTGCAGGACCTGCACGCCCTCAACCCGGAGTCCGAGCTGTTCTTCATCACCGGAGCTGACGCCCTGTCGTCCATCCTGTCCTGGCAGGGCTGGGAAGTGGTGTTCGAGTTGGCGCGGTTCATCGGCGTCAGCCGGCCGGGTTACGAGCTGCGTCACGAACACATCACCGAAGTACTCGGCGAGCTGGCCAAGGATGCGCTGACCCTGGTCGAGGTTCCGGCGCTGGCGATCTCGTCGACCGACTGCCGCCAGCGTGCCGCCCAACGCCGCCCGCTGTGGTACCTGATGCCCGACGGCGTCGTGCAATACGTCTCCAAACGCCGGCTCTATCGCGCTCCCGTTGAGGGAGAGGCCAAGGCGACGCTAGGCCCAACGCAGTCCAGCCTGTCCGCGGGGAACAACTCATGAGCGCCACGCAGGAAGCTATCGACATGGCGACGATCGCGGCGAACGCCGCGGCCTCGAAGCTCGCCAATGACGTTGTGGTGATCGATGTTTCGGGACAACTGGTCATCACCGACTGCTTCGTCATCGCCTCGGCGTCCAACGAGCGACAGGTCAACGCGATCGTCGACGAGGTCGAGGAGAAAATGCAGAAGGCCGGCTATAAACCCGCACGCCGCGAGGGTGCCCGGGAGGGACGCTGGACGCTGCTGGACTACCGCGACATCGTCGTGCACATTCAGCACCAGGACGACCGCAACTTCTACGCCCTCGACCGCTTGTGGGGTGACTGTCCGGTCATTCCCGTGGATTTGTCGGATGGTTCGCAGGATTCGGCGAGCGCGCAATGAGTATCCGTCGGCTGCTGATGTTGCGCCATGGGCAAACTGACTTCAATGCGGGCAGCCGGATGCAGGGGCAGCTGGACTCCGCGCTCACCGAACTGGGCCATGCGCAGGCGGCTGCCGCGGCCGAGGTACTGGGCAAGATGCAGCCGCTGCTGATCGTGTCCTCGGATCTGCATCGTGCCTACGACACCGCGGTCAAGCTGGGGGAGCGGACCGGGTTGCGGGTACGGGTCGACGAACGGCTGCGTGAGACGCACCTGGGTGAGTGGCAGGGCTTGACGCACAACGAGGTTGACGGGCAGGCCCCGGGTGCCCGGCTCGCCTGGCGCGACGACGCCACCTGGGCGCCGCACGGCGGGGAAAGCAGGGTCGACGTCGCCGCCCGCAGCGTGCCGCTGGTCGCCGAGCTGGTGGCCGGTGAACCGGAGTGGGGAGATGCCGACGAGCCGGGACGACCGGTGGTGTTGGTGGCCCACGGCGGTCTGATCGCGGCGTTATCGGCTGCGCTGCTGAAGCTTCCGGTCGCCGACTGGCCGGTGCTCGGCGGGATGGGCAATGCCAGCTGGGTGCAGCTCTCCGGTCACTCCCAGGAGTCCGCCAGCGAATTCGACAGCATCCGCTGGCGCCTCGACGTGTGGAACGCTTCGGCGCAGGTCTCCAACGATGTCCTCTGAGGTACGGCCCACGCTGCTGGTCTTCGCCGACTCGCTGGCCTACTACGGCCCCACCGGGGGATTGCCCGCTGACGACCCCAGGATCTGGCCGAATATTGTTGCCACCCAATTGGGTTGGGATGTCGAGTTGATCGGGCGGATCGGCTGGACGTGCCGCGACGTGTGGTGGGCCGCCACGCAGGACCCGCGGGCATGGGCGGCGCTGCCTCGAGCCGGCGCGGTGATCTTCGCGACCGGTGGGATGGATTCGCTGCCGTCGGTGTTGCCGACCGCGCTGCGCGAGTTGATCCGATATGTCCGGCCGCCGTGGTTGCGGCGCTGGGTGCGCGACGGCTACGGCTGGCTGCAACCCCGGCTCTCACCGGTGGCCCGGCCCGCGCTGCCTGCGCACTTGAGTGCGGAGTATCTCGAACAGACCCGCGGCGCAATCGATTTCAACCGGCCGGGTATCCCGATCGTAGCGTCGCTGCCGTCGGTCCACATCGCCGAAACCTACGGCAAGGCCCACCACGGTCGCGCCGGCACAGTGGCGGCGATCACACAATGGGCGCAACAGCACGACATTCCGCTGGTCGATCTCAAAGCCGCCGTGGCGGAACAGGTGATGAGTGGACGCGGCAATCCCGACGGCATCCACTGGAATTTCGAAGCCCACCAAGCCGTCGCGGAGCTGATGCTCAAGGCACTGGCCGAGGCCGGCGTATCGGCCGAGAAGTCACGCGGCTAAGCAATGACAGTCGTGGTGGTGACCGATGCCTCGTCGCGTCTCCCGGCCGATCTGCTCGAAAAGTGGGCGATACGCGTCGTCCCGCTGCACGTCCTGCTCGACGGCGTCGACTTGCGCGACGGTGTGAACGAGATCCCCGACGACGTCTACGCGCATCACGCCACGACCGCGGCGGCCACCCCCGCCGAACTCGGCGCCGCCTACCGCGAGGCGCTGGCCGACTCCGGCGGCGATGGTGTGGTGGCAGTGCATATCTCGTCGGCGCTGTCGGGCACCTGTGCCGTGGGTGAACGGGCCGCAGCTGAAATCGGTCCGGCCGTGCGCGTCATCGACTCGCGGTCGGCGGCGATGGGCACCGGCTTCGTCGCACTGGCCGCCGCACGGGCCGCGGCCAGCGGTGCGGACCTGGAAGCCGTTGTGGCCGCTGCGAACTCGGCGATACACCGCGGTCACGCCTTCATCGTGGTGCACGGTTTGGACAATCTGCGGCGCAGCGGCCGGATCGGTGGCGCCAAGGCGTGGCTGGGCACCGCATTGTCGCTGAAGCCGCTGCTACGCATCGATGACGGCAAACTCGTCCTGGCCCAACGGGTACGGACGGTCAGCAAGGCGACGACGGCGATGCTGGACCGGGTCTGCGAAATCGTCGGCGACGATTCCGCGGCCGTTGCGGTGCACCACGTCGTCAACCCCGACGGGGCGAACGAAGTGGCGGCCGCGTTGGCTCAGCGGCTACCGGCCTGCGAGCCCGCCATCGTCACCCCGCTGGGGCCGGTGCTCGGCGTGCATGTCGGCCCCGGCGCCGTCGCGGTGTGCCTGGACCTAGCTCCTGGCAGCTGACGCGGTCGGCGCCACCCGGGCCGGTGGCAGACCGTAGTCGCCGCGCGGATGCACGACTTGCGGCCACCAGAACCAGCGTCCGAGCAGCGTCGCGATGGACGGCATCAACAGCGTTCGCACAATCAGCGTGTCGAGCAGCAGACCGATGCAGACGGTGGATCCGAACTGGCCCAGCACTCGCAGGTCACTGCCCAGCATCGACGCCATCGTGAACGCGAATACCAGACCCGCGGCCGTCACCACGCCGCCGGTGCCGGCCATCGACCGGATGATGCCGGTCTTGAGTCCGTGGTGGATCTCTTCTCGGAATCGGGAGACCAGTAGCAGGTTGTAGTCGGATCCGACGGCCAACAGGATGATCACCGAGAGCGCGGCGACGATCCAGTGAATCTTGATACCGAACAGATCCTGCCAAATCAACACGGACAGACCGAATGACGCCGCGATGGAACTGGCCGCGGTGCCGACGATGACCAGCGCGGCGACCACGCTGCGGGTGAGCAGCAACATGATCATGAAGATCAGCGTCAGTGCGGATACCACCGCGATCATCAGGTCGTATTTCTCGCCGTCGGCCATGTCCCGGAAGGTCGCGGCGGTTCCACCGAGATACACCCTGGCGTCGGACAGCGAGGATTGCTTCAAGCCCTCCTGCGCGGCGGTGCGTTCGGCGTCGACCCGCGAAATCCCTTCCGGCGTCATCGGATCGCCCTGATGGGTGATGAAGAACCGCGCCGACTTACCGTCCGGCGACAGGAACATGCGCAGTCCCGTCTGGAAATCCGGGTTGTCGAACGCCTCCGGTGGCAGATAGAAGAAGTCGTCGTTCTTCGACTGGTCGAAGCTTTGCCCCATCACGATGGCGGTGTTGCTCATCGCCTCCATCTGGTTGATCATCGCCTTGAACGTCTGGTAGAGCGTCAGCGTGATGCCCCGGGTGGTCTTCAGGGTGGTGATCAACGTGGGGAACAGCTCGGTCAGGTCGCGCGAGGCCTTGGCCGTGTGCTTGATGTCGGTCGTTAGGTAGTGAAACTGCTCGGCGAGCTGGTCGAAGCCGTCCAGCGTGTCGAACAGCGACCGGAAGCTGTAGCACAACGGAATGTCGTAGCAGTGCTTCTCCCAATAGAAGTACGTGCGCACCGGCCGGAAGGTGTCGTCGAAATCCGCGATGTGGTCGCGCAAGCTGTCGGTGATCTGTGACGTCACTTCAGTCGTCTTCGCACTGTCCTCGGCGGCATTGGCCAGGTCCTTCGACACCTCATACTGGCGCTGCGTGGTGTCGATCTGGGTCTGCAGGTCGTCGGCCATCCTGAGGATGTCGGCGATACGCTCTTTGAGGAAGCCCATGTTCTGCATCGTCGTCTGGCTTTGAATGCTGTTCTGGAACGGAATCGAGCTGTGCTGAATCGGAATGCCCAGCGGCCTGGTGATGTCCTGGACCATGGCGATGCCGAGCGTGCGCATCTCGTTTTTGGCCACCCGGTCCAACACCAGCATGTCGGCCGTGTTGCGCATGTCATGGTCGGACTCGACCATCAACAGGTCGGGGTTCATCCGGGCCTCGGAGAAGTGCCGGTTGGCGGCCTCCTGTCCTTGGTTGGACGGCGCCGAGAGCGGCAGATAGAAGCGGTCGTTGTAGCTCGTCACGTAGCTGGGCAGGGCGATCATGCCGACCAGCACCACCGCGGCGCTGACGGCCAAAATGGGTGCGGGCCAACGTACTACGGCAGTGCCCACTCGGCGCCAGAGTCGCCCTTGTTTGGCCGCGCGCTTGGTCTCGAACAGGTGAAAGCGGCTGCCGATGAAGATCACCGCGGGACCCAGCGTCAGGCCGGCCAAGACCACGACCAGCATGCCGATCGCCACGGGTGCGCCCATGGTGTTGAACCAGGGCAGCCGCGAGAAACTCAGGCAGTAGGTCGCCCCGGCAATCGTCAGGCCCGACCCTAAGACGACCGGCGCGACTCCCTTGAATGTGGTGTAGTAGGCCGATTCTCGATCCTCGCCGGCGCGCAGGGCCTCTTGGTAGCGGCCGACGAGAAAGATCCCGTAGTCCGTTCCCGCCGCGATCGCCAGCATGGTGAGGATGTTGGCGGCAAACGTCGTGAGCCCGAATGCGTTGTGGTAGGCCAGGACCGCGACCACGCCACGTGAACAGGCCAGCGCGACAAACGTCATGAACAGCTGGACCAGCGTGGTGACGATGGACCGGTAGACCAGCAGCAACATGATCGCGATCGCGCCCAGAGTGAACAGCGTGATCGTCGCCAGGCTGGCGTTACCGATCAAGTGCATGTCGTCGGACAGCGCTGCGGGACCGGTGACGTAGGCCTTCACCCCGGGCGGTGCCTTGTTCTCGTCGATCACCTTGCGGACGGCATCCACGGACTCGTTGGCCAGCGTGGTGCCTTGGTTACCCGCAAGGTTGATCTGTACGTAGGCGCCCTTGGCGTCGGCGCTCTGGGCGCCCGCCGCCGTCAGCCGGTCTCCCCAGAAGTCCTGAATGTGCTGGACATGCTTAGGATCCTGGCGCAGTTGCCGAATCAGCTTGTCGTAGTACTGGTGTGCCTCCGGGCCCAGCGGTTGCTGGCCCTCCAGCACGATCATCACCGTGCTGTTGGAATCGAATTCGTGGAAGTTGTGGCCCATGCGCATCATCGCCTTCATCGACGGTGCGTCCAGGGGCGTCATCGGCGCCGAGTGCGCCTCGCCGACGACTTCCAGGGTGGGAACGATGACGTTGACCAGGACCGTCACGGCTACCCAGATCAGGATGATCGGCACCGCGAAGATACGGATGGTGTGGGGGAGGTAGGGCCGGTGCCCGCGCTCGGGCTTACCCGAACCCTGGGTGCCGATCGGCCCGGTGTCGGCGGCGTCGTCGACACCCAAGTGGCTCTTGCTATTGAGATCGCTCATGCGGACTTCACCAAGCAGAAGGTTTGGGCGTTGTGGCCATCGGAGTTTTGCGTGTCGCGGACGACGCCGTCCACGGTGATCTTGCAGACGATTCGGCTGCCGTCACTTTGCGCCATGATGTTGGCGCTCACCGACGGCAGCGTGGTCGAGATCGTGGTTGTCCAGGGCAGCGGCGCGTTGTCGATCTGATGCGTGTTGGCGTCCGCATCCCAGTAATTGATGTTCGCGGTAGCACCCGGCGGGCCGGAGATCTCGTAGACGACGACCTTCGGATTGAACTGCACGATCTCGATCCCCTTGCCGGCGTTTGCGTTGAGGTCCTGCGAGCCGAACATCTTGTGCAGCCGCGACACGACCAGCGCCGAGACTGCCAGTACCACAATCAGCAGCAGCGGAATCCACGCCCGCTTGAGCACCTGGGATATGGCATCCGAGTTCGGCGAACCGCTCACCTTGACCGCCCTTCCGCTCACCGCTGCGGGGGCCCGCCGTCCTGCTTCGGAAAGCTCGCCACCGTGTCGACAACCTTAATTGTCGGCGGAACCTTTGCTCGGCTAAGTACTCTAAACCTTAGAGGACGGAACCGTTCCTCCGGGGGCCCCTGTCTATGGCCAAAGTCATATGGTTAGCGCGCCAGGCGGCCGGTCACCGGCGGCAAGTCGGCGAGGGTGACGATTCCGGGCCTGGCGGCCACCACCGCAGGGACCGCGTTGGTGACCGGCATCGCGGTATAGATCATGCCGAGCCCCATGAACCCGGGCTCGGTCCAATCCTTCGGCGGCAGGCAATGCAGGACGGTGCGCATGTTGGGCATGCCGAAGACCTGAATGACGTGGCCGTGCTCCAGCGGCTTGGGCGGGACAACGTGGTTACCCATGGTCCAGTTGAATCCGACGCTGACGACGTTGCGGTCGCCTTCCCAGCCGCGGTGGAAGCCGTACACACCGCCGACCGTGCCGGCGGGGATCTTCATGAAGCCCAGATCGGAGTCGCCGGTGGCCGCGGTGAACGTGACGTCGAAGGTCATCTTGTCCAGCTTGGCGCCGATCGCGTCGGCCATCATCGCCGCCGACTCGGCGAACACTTCGCTTTCCCGACGGACGTTCTCGGCCAGCCCCGGCGTGTCGGGGTCTTGTGAGAACCCCATCGCCGTCTGGGTTTCGGCGGATTCGTAGGTCGAGCAGTCCACCGATTCGGTGATCCGGATTTCGTCCACGCGCTCGCAGGAGGCCGAGAGCACCATGCCGACCATGTTCGTCATGCCGGGATGCGCGCCGCTGCCGAAGATCGTCGATTGGCCTTTCTGGCAAGCATCTTCGATGCGTTTGCGGTCCTGCGGGGTCTGTTTGCCGCCGGTGATCCAGGCCGCGCTGGTGCACACGTTGACCCCTGACTCCAGGAGCCGCACCAATTCGTCGATGTTGGGCCACAACGGGTTATAGCAACACGCGTCGGCGCCCAGCGCGATCAGCGAGTCGATGTCGTTGGTGGCGGATATCCCGGTCGGCTCCGGCCAGCCGCAGAGCTCGGCGGCATCGACGCCGACCTTGTCCGCGCCGTGCGCGTACACCCCGACCAGTTCCAGGTCGGGCCTGCCGATGATGGCGTGCAGCGAGCGCCGCCCGATGTTGCCTGTCGTCCACTGAATGACACGTAACGGATGGTCTGGACTGGCTGTGCTCATCGTGGCTCCTTTGCCGCTGCGGGGGTGGAACCATTATGCGAAGCGGGCAACCCGGGTACCGGTCGGGGTGTTAGGCGTCCAGCCGGACGAATTGGTCCTGGCGGTACTGCTCGACGCAGGCGGCGCGGCGGATCTTGCCGCTCGTCGTGGTGGGGATCGACCCGGCAGCTACCAGCACGAGATCCCCGACATTGAGACCGTGTGCATTGGATATCGCGGAGGTGACCTCGCTCTTGACCCCGCTGAGCCATCGCTTAGCATCCTCGTCGAAGTCGGCTCGCCTCTTGAGCTCGACGATGGTGACCAGTTGCTCGGTACCGTCGGTCGGAACCGAAATCGCCGCGACCCGGCCGCGGGTGATCTCTTGGACCGTGGTCTCGATGTCCTCGGGATAGTGATTGCGCCCGCGGATGATCAGCAGATCTTTGATGCGCCCGACGATGAACAGCTCACCGGAGTAGATGAAACCCAGGTCGCCGGTTCGCAGCCACGGCCCATCCGGCGTGCCGGGCGACGGGTCGACCAGTGTTGCGCCGAAGCAGCGCTGCTCGGAAGGTGGCTTGCGCCAATAACCGTCGGCGACATTCTCGCCATGCACCCAGATCTCGCCGATCAGCTCCGGTGGGCATTCCCGGTTCGTCTCACCGTCCACGATGCGCACCGTAGGGGAGTGCGGTATCCGGTATTTGACCAGCGCCGTGCCCTTCCTGGCCGGGCAGGGCTCAACCCGGCCCGCGCCCAGCGCTTCGGCGTCGAAGTGGGCCGCCGGCGAGGATTCACTCCAGGTGCCGGTGGTGACGAAGACCGTGGCCTCGGCCATGCCGTAGGACGGGCGCATCATGTGGTCTTGAAAGTTGAAGTGCGCGAACCGATCTACGAAGCGGCGTAAGGTGGCCGGCTCGACACGCTCGGCACCGCTGATGATGCCCAGCACACCGCCGAGGTCGAGTCCGGCCAGGTCTTGGTCGGTGGTCTTGCGAGCGGCCAGGTCGAAGGCGAAGTTGGGCGCCGACGACCAGGTGTGCGGATTTTCGGCCAGCGCTCGGACCCACCTGGCCGGTCGCTCCAAGAATCCGACCGGACTGGTCAGCTCGGCACGATGGCCGCTCAGGATCGGGGCGCAGACTCCCAGCACCAAACCCATGTCGTGGTAGAAGGGCAACCACGACACGAGGGTGAGGTCCGGCGGGATGGTGATGCGCGCGGCCGCGAAGAAGCTGTGCATCAGCTGCTCGAAGTTGGCCTCGAGGTTTCGGTGCGAGATCATCACGCCGGTCGGCGTCCGGGTCGAACCGGAGCTGTACTGCAAGTACGCGATGCTCGGCAAATCGGCTGTCGGAGTGTTCCTTTCGACGTCTGCATCCAGATTCAGCGAATCGATTTCGATGATCTTCGGCACATCGTGCAGGTGGGCTTGGTCGACGAATTCGGCGACGTCTTCGGCGAAGGCGGATGTGGTGAGAACCACCGAAGGCGACGTGTCGGCGAGGACCGCGCTCACCCGCTCGTGATTCGAGCCGCGATGTGGCAGCGGAAGTGGAACGGCGATAAGCCCCGCCTGCATGGATCCCAAGAACGCCGCGATGTAGTCGAGGCCCTGCGGAGCCAGGATGACCGCCCTGTCTCCGACCGACCCGTGCAGGCCGAGATCGCGCGCGACATTGAGTGTTCGGCGCGAGGTCTGCGCCCAGGTGAGGCTCTCGCGTGCACCGTCGGGGTTGCCCTCGTAGCTGGTGAACGTGTACGCCACGTCATGCGGTCGCAGGCTGGCCCGCCCATGCAGCATGGCGAGAATCGATGATCCGGACATCGGCGCGTGGTCAGCCGGTGCCGTGGGACAACACGGACGTGGCACCGGCGAGAATCTGAGACAGCGGATCGGCGCCGCCGCCGAAGGTGGCCTGGTTGGCCGGTGCCGTGACTTCGGCCGGGTCGAACCCGTGCACCGGGTCAACCTGAACCGGAGCGGTCGCCGGGTCGTCGTTGCGCGAGTACCCGGCATTCACGCGGGGGATCAGGATCGCGTCGAGCTTGTTGAGCGTGTCTTCGTCGATCCCGACGTATTTCAGCGGCATCACAAGCGGCAGATGCTTTTCCGGGACCATGATCGTCGTGTCCCTGGCGCCCCGGGAGTTGATCGTCGTCCTGATGTTCTGTGGCGGCACCATGCTCGGATTCGTGAAGGCCACCGCGGTGTGACCGGTAGCGAGGCCCAGCAGCGTGTTGGCGAGCGCGAACAGGTTGTCGGGCCGGTCAGGGAAGTCCGCGATCGAGTCGTACGCGGACACGAACCTGTTTGTGTCGTACTGACTTTCGTACGGCGGCGGCATGGTGTAGTCGAGAGCGGGGACGGTGCTGCCGACCGGGAACATGGCGCTCAGGAAGCTCTGACCGAAGGCATGACGCCCGATCGGGTCGCCGAAGGTGGCGAAGTTCAGCCGGTCCGGCGGGGGAGCGGTCGGGTCATTGGCCAGCCGTGCCTGCTCGCCGTCGACCACGAACCCGCCCTCGGACAAGCCGATCGCGGTGCCGGGGCGCCCGGCGCGGATCGCCGCATCGAGGTTGTTCACTCCGACGTCGACCGACTCGCCGACGCTGGGACCGTCCAGACCCAGGCCCGGGAATAGTTCATCGAAGCGGCCGATGCCGGGGAAGAGTCGCTCCAGCACGTGGCCCTGCACCTGGCCCGCCGGGTAGCGGACGATTTCGCGCTGCTGCCCGGGGAACCATTGCGCGCCCTCTTGACGGATGTATTCGTCATAGGGGATACCCAGCACATGAGCACCGCCGAGTGCGAATGCGGTCTGGTCGCCCGGGGCGCCGGGAGTCGGCGGTCCGCCGATGGGCGTGTCGTCAGCCGAGGCGGTTGCCACGCCGAAATAGCCTGTGGCGCTGACAGTTACCAGCGCTGAAACTCCTGCGAGTAGCTTCTTCATTCCAGATCCTGACCGCTCGGATTCGTCTCGTAGTCTCACATAGATCATGCGTACCCCCTAACCGGGTTGTGGCTCGGCGCGTCGGCGCACGCCCACCCGCGATGGCCACCAGTTCGCGCGCCCAAGCAGTGCAGCGATGGCGGGAACCGTGACGGTGCGCACCAAGAAGGTATCCAGCAAGATTCCCACCCCGATCACGAAACCGCCCTGCACGACGGTCCCGATGCTGGAGAACAACAGACCGCACATCGACGCGGCGAAGATCAGGCCGGCGGCGGTGATCACGCCGCCTGTCGAACTGAGCGTGCGAATGATGCTGTAGCGCATGCTGTGTCCGGACTCCTCACGCATTCGCGAAACGAGCAGCATGTTGTAGTCGGCCCCGACCGCGACCAGCACCACGAACGCCAGCGGCGGCACGCTCCAATGCAATTGCTGGCCCAGCAGGTATTGAAAGGTCAGTACGCCGATACCGACCGCCGACAAATAGGAAATGACCACGGAAGCAACCAGATACAGCGGCGCAACGATCGCACGAAGCAGTGCGATCAAGGTCACCAGTACGACGAGCAGGGTTACCGCGATGATGAACCTGATGTCGTGTTGGTAGTAGTCGCGGGTGTCCTTCAAACCGACCGTGTACCCCGCCATCGAAACCGTAGCGTCGGACAGCGCGGTGTTCGGTTGCGCCCCGCGAGCGGCCGCGGTGATCGCCGTGACCTGATCCATCGCTTCGGTGCTGAACGGATTCAGTTTGGTTTGAACCAAATACCGCACCGAATGGCCGTCCGGCGAAATGAACACCTTGGCCGCTTTCTGAAACTCCTCTAGCTGCAGCAGCTGTGGCGGGATATTGAATCCCGCCATGGCCGGTTGTGCCGCATCGCGTTTCAGCGACAACAGAAATGCCGCGGACTCGCCGAGCCCGGAACCGAGCTGCTTGACTTGATCGACGAGCTGGGCCACGGCGTCGGCTATTTGCCGGCTGCCGCCGGCGAGGCGGTTCGCGCCGTCTTGCACGCTGTTCAAATTCGCTTGCAGGCCACCGGGTTTGTCCATGCCCATCGAGTGCATCACCTTGGTCAGCTTCCCCAACGCGGCGCGCACCCGGTCCGTCGACGACTTCAGTGCTCTTTTGTCCTGGTAATCCTGCAGTTGGTGGGCCAGATCGTTGATCGCGTCGAGGTCCGCTTGATCGCGGGAACCCACCAGCTGCTCGAACGTCCCGCGGGTCGCGCTGCACGATTGATCGGCGTCGCAGACCGGGTTGCCCTGCAGGGCTGCCAGCACCGGGCCGATCCAGGCGAACACGTTCTTGGCCGCCGAGAAGTTCCAGCCCATGGCATTGCTGAGCGAGTTGACGTGATCGACGAGCTGGGCTGCGAGGTCGACCTGTTTGACCAGCGCGTCGCCGGTGTACTGGCTTTTCGCCGACGAGAAGGCACTTTGCAGTTCCTCCAAGCTGGCCGCGAGCTGGCCGACCTGACCGCGGACCTCGGTCAGGCTGTTGGCCAGCGTGCCGCTCCCGGCGACCAGCCGGTTGAGGTCACCGGTGTGGTCGTTGATCATGGTGGACCCGCCGGCCAGCAGGGTGCCGATGGCGCCCGCCTGATAGGTGGCCCGGAATTGTTCGGGCACGGTTCCGGTAGGTCGCGTAATGCCGCTGACCGCAGCGATATTCGGCAGTTGGCTGACCCGGTCTGCCATCTGCTCCAAGTCCGCGAGGGCCTTCGGCGTGCGAAGGTCATGCGGCGATTGGATCAGGATGTACTCCGGGATGGATTGATTCACCGGGAAATGACGATCCAGCGCGGCATACCCGGCGGAGCTCGGAGCGGACGCCTGCAGGGCCTTGCGGTCGTCGTAGTTGTACCGCACCAGCCCTGCGCAGCTGGCCAGGATGATCAGCACCAGCACACTGGCGACCAGGTTGGCCCTGGGCCGGCGCACGATGCGGATCCCCGAACGTCGCCAGAATCGGCCGGTCAATTCGCGACGCGGCTTGACCCAGCCACGCGGCCCCGCGATCACCAGAATCGCCGGCAGCAATGTCACCGCGGCCAGGAAGGCCACGCCGACCCCGATCGCCGACGAAGCGCCGACCGTCTTGAACACGCCCATTTGGGCGAAGCTGATCAGGAGAAAAGTAATGCCCACGGTGGCGGCGGATGCGCCGATGACTTTGCCGATCGAAATCATCGCGCGTTTGATCGCCTGATCGGAATTCGCCCCCGAGCGCAGATAATCGTGATAGCGACTGATCAGGAAGACCGCGTAATCGGTTCCGGCGCCCGCCATTATGGCGCTCAGAAATACGATGGACTGATTCGAGACGCCGGCTCCGGTGAATAGGGAATAAGCCGCCACCACCGCCTGCGCGATGACCAGCGATATCCCGATCGTCAGCAACGGCAGCAGCATGGTGACGGCACTGCGATAAATCACCAGCAGGACGATCAGCACCAGGACGGCGATCGCCAGCTCGATGGGAAGCCGGTCCTTGTCGCCGGCGACCGTGAGGTCGGCGACGGTCGCCGCGGGGCCGGTGAGGTTGACGGTCAAAGGCGTTCCGGCGACGGAGTGTTTGACCAGGTCGCTGATCCGGTTGAACGCGGCGTAGGACTGTGGCGTGCCCAGCTCGCCGGCGACGCCGACCGGTAGCACCCATGCCTTGTGGTCCTTGCTGGTCACCACCGAGCGCAGCGGCGGGGAGCTGATGAAATCCTGCACCATCACGACGTCTCGCGTGTCGTGGCGCAGCGTGTCCACCAAGGAGCGGTACGCGGTTTCGTCGGCGGGTCCGAGCCCCTTGTCGTCGGTCAGGACCACCAGCAGCAGGTCCTCTGAACCTGATTCGTGGAACGCCTTGGTCATCTCGCGGGCGGTCACGCTCGATGGCGCATCACTGGGCAAGAGTGCAAGTGGATGCTTCTGGGCCATCTCCCCCAGCGAGGGCAAAGTCACCGCTAGAGCGACCGCAGTCGCGACCCAGAGCCCGATCACTATCCAGGGCCAGCGCACCACAAAATCGGTCAGCCGTCGCATATCGCCCTCGCCCCCGGTCGGCGCGGTCGGGCGCGCCCGCCGGCGACGCTCGCCGACGCGCTGCCACGCCGCGCTCGTTCATACCGTGCGCGACCGCAGTTCGCGCACTTGAGAAAAGCCCTAGCCTCGGATGGACCCACGCTACGCGACGCGCCCCCAATGCCCACTGCCAGCGACCCGGCCGCACACGGACTTCATAGCCGCCATGTAGCGGGTGACTGATTTCAGGGCGACCGGATTGTCGGGGTGCATGATCGCCATGACGGTCCCCTCGCCGTAGCGGAATACATAAATGGTCAGCTGATACGAGTACCGGCCGTCGGGATAGATCCCGATATTGTCGGCGAGGCCCAGATCGGCCGCCGCGAGGATCGCATTGAGTGGAGCGGCGCCGCCATGAAAGAAATTCGACACCGGAAAGTTCGGCTGCGGCCAGCGCAGCCACGGCGCCAATTCCAGTACGCGGTAGTAAGGCACCTTCGCCATGTCCAGACCGGAATCGAAAGAGGCCTGAGCTGCCCAAGCCGCATCGCCGAAAGAAGCGGCCGCGATCGGCACGGTGATCGGAATCAATCCGGTAAACCAACCCTGTGTCATGAAATTGTCCGCGGCGGTGCGCGAATCTCTAGGCGTGAGCCCGTAATACGTCAGGGCGCCGGTGAATTCATGCTCGATCAGGGCGAAGCAGGCGAACAGGCCACCGACGAAGCGCGCACCGGCGGCGGTGCAGGCGGATTCGAATCGCTCCGTTTGGGCCACGTCCATCAGAAGTTCGGAGGTCATCTGACTGCGACTGGACTCCAACGGGTTGCCCAGAGGGAGCGGGAATTCGGGGAAACCGCCATTGTTGTTGTCGGCGAAGTCGATCCACGCGCGCACCTCGGGCGAATCGACGGTCAACGTCGAGGTGTACTCGCGTTCGCGGATGCAGAATTCGTCGAAGCTACCGGCATCGGGAAGGGCCAGCGCCTCGCTGCCGCTGCTCAACGCCGAATACATGCCGTTGGCTTCCATCATCGTGGTGCCGATCAGCGTCGCATCCCCGTGCACGTGATCCATGGCGGCAAAAAATGTGAAATGGCTCTCGTTCTGGATGATCCCGAAAGTGAAACAGGCCCATTCCAGCGGATTTGGTATCGCCACGACATGGGCGTGTATCTCGTCAACAGTCATCTGGCCGTGGTCGATTGGCGCGAACTCGATATCGGCGGGATCGCGCAGGGTATGCCGGACGAACTCACCGGTGTCGGTGTGCGCGAACCAACTGCGGAACGTGTCGTGTCGCCGCAGATAGGAGTTGACGGCGTGGTTCATCGCCGCGACATCACAAGTCCCAGCCAACTCACAGGTCGCGATGATCTGGCGGGAGAAGTTCAGCCCCGCGGCCGTCCGTTCACAGTAGTTCCGAAGGTGCTGACGCTGCATGTAACTGACCGGCACGGAGCTGACCGGCGCTTGTCGGACCTTGTCTTTTGCCGCATCCGTCGGGTGCCACGAGGTGACGGAGCCCGGGGTCAGCGTCCAATCATCGAGCGCGCCGATCGTAATTTTCCCGATGCGCAAAACTACGTCCCCCTCGGAGTAAACGGTCCCGGTCCGGCCACTGGCGGCGCCACCAAGATAACCCGCCGGGCGATCGCCTCCGCAGACACGCGTGGTCCACGGCCTACACTCACTGACGGATCCGGCGTGCGGTTGTGGCGATCGAACGGCCGGGCGGAAGACGCAGAGCGGCGGACACAGTGGCTGTCGTTGCGCGGTGGGGGTGCTGCGATTGCAGTGCTGGCCTTCGGAAAATGACTCTGAAGCGTGAACCGCCCGTGGGGATCCAGTCTTCATCCGCCAACGCAGGGGAGGTCACGGAATGGCATCCGTCGAAAAACTGGACGAGCCGGCTTCGGGTTTTGCGATCATCGGCTACGCCGCTCGTTTTCCGGGTGCCGCGGATGCGGACGAGTTCTGGGATGTGTTGCGGCAAGGCCGGGATGCGGTATCCGAGGTGCCGCCGGACCGCTGGGACGTCGACGAATTCTTCGACCCGGAACCGGGCGCACCAGGCAAGGTTGTGACCCGTCGTGCCGGATTCGTCGACGACGTGACGGGCTTCGACGCACCGTTTTTCGGTATGTCGGCACGCGAGGTCAGATTGATGGACCCTCAACACCGGATCTTGCTGGAGACGGCGTGGCGCGCGGTGGAGCATTCGGGCACTGCGCCAACGGCCCTGGCCAACAGCAACACTGGCGTCTTCGTCGGTCTGGCTACCCACGACTACCTCGGAATGGCGTCCGATGAGCTGACGTACCCCGAGATCGAGGCCTACATGGCCATCGGTACATCGAATGCCGCCGCGGCGGGCCGGATCAGCTATCGACTGGGGCTGCAGGGTCCCGCGGTCGCCGTCGACACGGCGTGCAGCTCGTCACTGGTGGCGATCCATCAGGCCTGCCAAGCGCTTCGTCTCGGCGAATGCGACCTCGCGCTGGCCGGGGGTGCGAACGTCCTGCTCACACCGGCAACCATGATTACGTTCTCCAGCGCCCACATGCTCGCTCCGGACGGCCGGTGCAAAACATTCGACGCGGCCGCCGACGGCTATGTGCGGGGCGAGGGATGCGGCGTCATCGTGATCAAGCGCCTGGACGACGCGATTCGCGACGGCGACCGGATTCGGGCCGTGATCCGCGGCAGCGCGATCAACCAGGACGGCGCATCGGGTGGATTGACGGTGCCGAACGGCGTTGCCCAGCAACGGGTCATCGCCGAGGCGTTGAAGCGCGCCGACCTCCAACCCCGCGACGTCGAGTACTTGGAAGCGCACGGCACCGGGACGTCGCTGGGCGACCCCATCGAGGCCCAGGCCGCCGGTGAGGTGCTCGGCGCCGGACGCGAACCCAGCCAACCGCTGCTGATGGGTTCGGTGAAGACCAACATCGGTCACCTGGAAGCGGCCGCGGGTATCGCGGGTGTGATCAAAGTCATTCTCTCGCTCGAGAACGAGTTGTTGCCGCAGCACCTCCACTTCGAGAACCCCTCGCCGCACATTCCCTGGGAGCGCCTCGCGGTGCGGGTGGTCGACGAGGCCACCGCCTGGGAACGCAACGGTCGCCCGCGCATTGCCGGGGTCAGCTCTTTTGGATTCGCGGGGACAAACGCTCACGTCATTCTTTCCGAAGCGCCAGCGCCCCTCGCCGCGCCGGTTCCGATCGAGCAACCCGGGGACCGACGGTTCAGCATTCTTCCGCTCTCGGCCCGAACGCCCGCCGCATTGGCGCGGGTCGCCGGCGAATACCGGAGCTGGTTGAGCAGCCACCCGCAGGCATCCCTGGCCGACGTGTGCTTCACCGCAGGCACGGGGCGAGCACACTTGGAGCACCGCGCCGCGTTGGTGGTCAACTCGCGAGAATCCGCAATGGAGCTCCTCGGCGCACTCGCCGACGACCGGCCGGCGCCCGGCTTGTTCCGCGGCGAATCCCATGACACCCCGAAGACCGCGTGGTTGTTCACCGGGCAGGGCAGCCAATACCCCGGCATGGCCCGGGAGTTGTTCGACACCGAGCCGGTGTTCGCCGAGACGCTGAATCGCTGCGCGGCAGCGGTCGCTTCGATTCTCGAAAAGCCGCTACTGGACGTTGTTTTCGATATCGACGGCCCCGATGGCGAAGCGACACTGCGGCAGACCTCTTACGCACAACCCGCCTTGTTCGCGGTGGAGATGGGCCTGGCCCGCCTGTGGCAGTCGTGGGGCTTCGAGCCGGATATCGTGCTGGGCCACAGCGTCGGCCAGTATTCGGCGGCCTGCGTCGCGGGCGTCCTCGGTCTCGAGGATGGCGCGGTGTTGATGGCCGAACGCGGCCGCCTCTTCGCCAGCTTGCCCGCGGGTGGCCGGATGGTCGCGGTGTTCACCACCGTCGAGCGCGTCGAGAACCTGACCAATGACTTCCCGAGCCTGTCGGTCGCCGCCTACAACGGCGCCAACACCGTATTGTCCGGGCCCGCGGAGGATTTGGAGCGGGCGATTGCGGGACTGGCCGCCGACGGTGTGCGGTGCGACTGGCTGGAAACCAGCCACGCGTTCCACTCGGCGCTGCTGGACCCGATTCTGGACGAGTTCGAGTTGTTTGCAGATCGGTTCGATTACGGTGCACCACAACGGATATTGATTGACAACCGAACCGGCGCCGCGCTGGGCCGCAGCGTGAAGCTCGACGGTGCCTACTGGCGCCGGCACGCACGCCAACCAGTGCAATTCGCCAAGAGCGTGCACACCCTCGCCGGGCTCAATTGCAAGGTATTGCTCGAGGTCGGCCCTCGGCCGGTGCTCACCGCCGCGGCGCTGAGCTGCTGGCCCGACCCGGCCACCGCACCGCGGGCGATCGCATCGCTGCGGCGCAACACCGCCGACCACCGACAGGTCAGCGAAGCCGTTGCCGAGGCGTACGTGTTGGGCCACCTGCCCGAATTCGGTGCCTTGCGGCAGGCGCAGGCCCGCAAACTGGACCTGCCCACCTATCCGTTCGAGCGTCGCCAGTACTGGTTCCGGGACGATCGTGAGCGCCCCGACCAACAACAGCGGACCGGCGGCCCACGTACCGAAGCCGTCCGTCTGCTCGAGGACGGCCGGATCGAGGAACTCGCGGCCCTGCTCGACGCCGACGGCGACGACCCTCAAAACATGCGCGTGCTGACCAAGCTTGCGGCACAACATAATCAAGAACAGACGACCCGGTCTATCGCCAGCGATCGCTACGAGATCCGGTGGGAGAAAGCAACTGCTGCGCCTGCCCGCGCACAAGCCGGCGAGGGACTGCTGCTGATCGGCGAGGATTCTGCGGCGCTGCAGCCGTTGGTCGACGAACTCGTCGCACGCGGACAGCGGTATCGGTTCCTCGGGTTGCCGATGTCCGACGCCGACGAGGATCAGCTTGCCGATGCGTTGCGCGTCGCGGCGGCAGCGGATTCGGCGCTGCGCATTGTGAGCGTCGCGGCGGTGGACGTGGACCTCGATGGGAAGGCCGCGCCGTCGATGCAGTCACTGTTGCGGATGCAACACCGGATCCTGGGCGGAACGCGGCGGCTTTTCCGCGCCGCGGTCGCCGCCGACCTGCGCACCCCGATCTGGCTGGTAACGCGCGGCGCGCAGCGGGTCACTGACGGGGACAGTGTGGCGCCGGAGCAGAGCGCGCTGTGGGGATTCGGGCGTGCCGCGTCGCTGGAACATCCGCAGCTGTGGGGCGGACTGGCGGATCTGGCCGACGGCACCGCCGACGAGTGGGCTCGCTTCATCTGCCGGATCTCGACGTCGCACGACGGCGCGTCGCGTGAAGATCAAGTGGCGCTGCGCGGTCAGACCGTTTACGTACCGCGGCTGGTTCGACGGGAGGGACGACCTAGCGGAAGTCCGCTGGAAATACGTTCTGAGGCAACGTATTTAGTGACGGGCGGGCTGGGGTCGATCGGACTGGAAATCGCCGGCTACCTGGCCGCCCAGGGCGCCAAGCATCTTGTCCTGACCAGCCGTCGTTCGCCCGGCGAAGCCGCACAAAAGCGCGTCGACGCACTGGCCGCCCAGCATGGCTGCGAGATTCGGGCCATCGCCGCCGATGTCGCCGATGCGCACGACGTCACCCGGCTGTTGGCCGGTCTGCAGCCGCCGTTGGCCGGCATCGTGCACGCCGCCGGTGAGATCGGCACCACGCCGCTGAGCGACCTCGATGACGCCGAAGTCGATCGCGTCTTCGCCGGGAAAGTCTGGGGTGCTTGGCATCTGAGCGAGGCAGCGGCTGACTTGCGGCTTGACTTCTTCCTCAGCACGTCCTCGATCGCGTCGGTGTGGGGCGGATACGGTCAGACCGCCTACGGCGCTGCCAACGCATTCCTGGACGGCCTGGCCTGGCGCTTGCGCGAACGAGGCGTCTCGGGGACAAGCGTCAATTTCGGTCCCTGGTCGGCGGGTATGGCCGACGCGGAGTCCCGTTCGCGACTGGATAAGCGCGGGATCCGTACGCTGTCACCCGCCGATGCGCTGGCGGGGCTGGCCGATGCCGCCGCGTCGTCGTCGGCTCAGGGCGTGGTGGCCCGGATCGACTGGGCCCGCTTCCTGCCGCTCTACGAGCAGGCCGGTCGACGGGCGTTCCTGACGGAATTGGAGCGCGAGGTGCCCGATGCGGTGCCACCCGTGACGCCGTCGGGGAAGACCCAGCTCGTGGAGCAACTGACCAACGCCCCAGTGCAGCAACGTAAGCGGCTGCTCACCGATCACCTGCGTGACGCGGTCGCCGAGGTGACGCGGGTCGATGTCGCGGAGATCCGCGAGGACGCGGGTTTCTTCGACCTCGGCATGGACTCACTGATGGCCGTCGAACTGCGGCGCCGCATCGAGAACGCAGTGGGCCGGGAGATCCCCATCACCCTGGTGATGGATCACCCGCGGTTGTCCGACGTGGCCGACTATCTGCTCGGCGATGTTCTCGAGCTCAGTGCGCAGGCGGCGCCGCGGCCGGTGGCGGCGGTGACGACGCGCACCGACGAACCGATCGCGATCGTGGCGGTGTCGTGCCGGTTCCCCGGCGCGCCCGACCCGGAGGCGTTCTGGGAGCTGCTGTCCAGCGGCGGCGATGCGATCCGGGAAGTCCCGGAGGACCGCTTCGACATCGACGAGTTCTACGACCCGGACCCCGAGATGCCGGGCAAGACCTACACGCGCTTCGGCGGCTTCCTCGACGAGATCGACGGATTCGATCCGGAATTCTTCGGCATCTCACCGCGCGAGGCGGTATGGATCGAACCGCAGCAGCGGCTGATGCTCGAAACCGTATGGGAGGGGCTGGAACGCGCCGGGTACGCGCCGGGTGCGTTACGCGGCAGCCGAACCGGCGTCTTCGCGGGGGTGGCAGCCAACGAGTATGCGCACCTGCTGTCCGCGGAGCCGATCGACAAGATCGAGCCGTACTTCATCACCGGCAATGCGCTCAATGCCATTGCCGGCCGGGTCGCCTTCGCGCTCGGGCTCGAAGGGCCGGCGGTGGCGGTCGATACCGCATGCAGTTCGGCCCTGGTGGCCGTGCATCAGGCGTGCCAGGCATTGCATGCCGGTGACTGCGACCTGGCGTTGGCCGGCGGCGTGAACGTGCTGCTTTCCCCGGTGACGGTGATTGCGGCCTCGCGCGCCCGGATGCTGTCGCCGGTCGGTCGATGCAAGACCTTCGATGCCTCCGCCGACGGCTACGTGCGCAGTGAAGGCTGCGGAATCCTGGTGCTCAAGAGGCTCAGCGACGCGGAGCGCGACGGCGATCGGGTCCTCGCCGTCATTCCCGGCAGCGCGGTCAACTCCGATGGCGCTTCGAGTGGTCTGACGGTGCCCAATGGCGGTGCGCAGCAACGGCTCATCGGGGTGGCGCTGAGCCGCGCCGGTCTGGCGGGCGGGGATGTCGACTACCTCGAGGCACACGGAACCGGTACCCCGCTGGGCGATCCGATCGAGGTGCAGGCGGCCGCGGCCGTGTACGGGGACTCGCGCAGCGCGGACCGGCCGTTGCTGATGGGATCGGTGAAGACCAATATCGGGCACACCGAGTCGGCATCGGGCGCGGCGGGTCTGATCAAGGTCGTGCTGTCGCTTCAGCACGAATTGCTGCCGCAGAGCCTGCATTTCGACACACCGTCGCCGCACATCCCATGGGACTCGCTGCCGGTGCGGGTGGTGGGCGAGTCGACCCCGTGGCAGGCCAACGGCAGGCCGCGGCGCGCCGGTGTGAGCTCCTTCGGGTTCACCGGCACCAACGCACACGTGTTGATCGAGGAGGCGCCGGCCCGCACGGGATCACCCGCCGAGGATCCGTCGGACTCGGCAGACGATGCCGCGGCCGTCGACACCGGCGAGGTCAATGTGCTCGCGCTGTCCGCCCGATCACCGGAAGCGCTGGTGGCGTTGGCGCAACGCTATGACGCTTGGCTGAGCGCACACCCGGAGGTGGATCTCGCCGAGGTGTGCCTCACCGCTGGCACCGGTCGTTCGCATTTCGAGCACCGCGCCGCGCTGGTCGTCGATTCGATCGAGGGCGCGCGTGCGGGCCTGGCCGAATTGGCCGAGAACCGCTTGCGGCCCGGCGTGGTCCGTGGTGAGCACGCTCACCACCCGACGACGGCGTGGTTGTTCACCGGGCAAGGCAGCCAGTATCCCGGGATGGCGCGTGAATTGTTCGACACCGAGCCGGTTTTCGCTGACACCGTGAGACGGTGTGCCGACGCGGTCGAGAACATGCTGGCGCGCCCCTTGCTGGAGGTGCTGTTCGCCGCGGATCGGGAAGCCGGAGAAGCGGTGCGGCACACGTCGTTCGCCCAGCCGGCGCTGTTCGCCATCGAGATGGGCCTGGCGAGGTTATGGCAGTCCTGGGGCATCGAGCCTGACGTGGTGCTGGGGCATAGCGTGGGCCAGTACGCGGCGGCCTGCGTGGCCGGCGTATTCAGCCTCGAGGACGGCGCACGGCTGATGGCCGAACGCGGCCGGATGTTCGGCAGTTTGCCCGAAGGCGGGCGAATGGTGGCCGTGTTCGCCGACGCCAAGCAGGTCGAGCAGATCGCCGGTGAGTTCCCGCGTGTGTCGGTCGGCGCCTACAACGGACCCAACACGGTGCTCTCGGGTCCGGGCAACGATCTCGAACAGATCGTCGCTACGTTCAGTGACGAGGGGGTCCGCTGCACCTGGTTGGACACCAGCCACGCCTTCCACTCCGAACTGCTGGATCCGGTGCTCGACGAATTCGAGTCGTATGCAGCGCAATTCGATTTTGCCGCACCGACGTTGCCGTTGGTCTGCAACCGCACCGGCGCCGTGCTCACGGCCCAGACCCCACTCGATGCCCAGTACTGGCGGCGGCACTCCCGCCAGCCGGTGCAGTTCGCCGAAAGCGTGCGCACCGTGGCGGCGCTCGGCTGCTCGGTGGTGATGGAGATCGGCCCGCAACCGGTGTTGACCGCCGCTGCGGTGCAGGTCTGGCCGGAGCACCTGGCCGCGCCGCGCGCGATCGTCTCGCTGCGCAAGGGCGTGGCCGACCGGCGCCAGATCGCTGATGCGCTGGCCGCGGCGTACGTCGGCGGTCACCGCCCCGATTTCGCTGCGCTGCATCGTCAGATCGGTCGCCGACTCGAATTGCCCACCTATCCGTTCCAGCGCCGCCGGTTCTGGCCCAAGTCGTCCGGAATCGCCATAGACGGACCGGCGATGTCCGGAATCCTGGGTAGTGCAAAAGATCTCGCCTCCGGTGACTCCGTCTACACCAGCAGGTTGTCGGTCAAATCTCAGCCGTGGCTTTCCGACCATGTCATCTACGGCACCGTCGTCGTCCCCGGCGCGACGTATGCCGCGATGGCCCTGGCCGCGGTCGGTACTCCGGCGCGGGCGAAGGATGTCTTCTTCTACGAGCCGATTATCTTGCCGGAGAAGAGTTCTCGTGAGGTCCAGCTGACGTTGCACCCGCAGGAGGACGGCGACGGGTGGAAATTCCAGGTACACAGCCGACCGTACGGTGAACGCGGCGCCGAATGGTCGTTGAACGCCGAAGGCACGGTAGTCACCGGCGCTGACGGCGAGCCGGAATCCGCAGATGATCCGGTCGACGAAGCGCTCGAGCGGTTGAACCGGATGCGGCCGCAGGAGCTGTTCGAGACTTTCGCCGACCTGGAATTGTCTTGGGGCCCAACGTGGTCGGGTTCGCTGAAGTCGCTGTGGCTCGGTGACGGCGAGGCGATCGGCGACATCGTCGTCGGCGAGGAGCTCGCCGAACAACTCGGCGCCGAGCCGATGCACCCGGTGCTGATGGACCTGTGCACCGGCGTCGCCTTCCCGGCGTTCCCGGCACTTCTCGCGGCCGAACAGGGTGTCAACGATCTGTTCCTGCCGCTGCGGTACGGGCAGGTGACCCTGCGGGAGAAGATGCCGCGGCGGTTCTACTGCCGGGCGAAGTGGCATGCCAGCGCGCTGGATAGCGAAACCCAGGTATTCGACCTCGAGTACCTCGACCGAGATGGCGGGTACCTGGGCGGAATTCGCGAGTTCACGGTCAAACGGGCACCTCGCGAGGCCTTGCTGCGCGGTCTTGGCGGCGATGCCACTCGGCTGCTCTACACCCTGGGCTGGCACGAGGTGCCGCTGCCGGCGCCGAGCGACGGCAGTGTCAGCGGTACCTGGCTGATCGCCGGCTTCGAAGAACTGGCGGCCAAAGTCGCGGGCTGCATTCCCTTCGACCGCAACACTGATCCGGAGCTGTTGGGTGAGCTGTTGGCACAGGCCCACGAGCGTGGTCTGCCGTTCGCCGGAGTCGTCTGGCGCAGCGCCGCCTCAACCGGAGCGGAGTCGAGTACCGAGAGCGCGGCGCGGGTCGAGACCGAGATCGCCAACCTGCTCAGCGCCGTACACACGGTGCAACGTGGCGAGGTGAAACTTCCTGGCGGACTGTGGATTACCACCGAACGGGGCGTGGCCACCGAATCCGGTGAGCCGGTTGATCCGGTCCAGGCGGCGCTATGGGGCTTCGGGCGCACCACCATCAACGAGGAACCGGCTCTGCGCTGCAAGCTCGTCGACTGCGATGGATCCGAGGAAGCGGTGCAAGCGTTGGCCGGTCTGTTGGCCTCCCCAGGCTCGTCCCTCGAGGAGCATGAGCTCGCTTTGCGACAGGGCAAGCTGCTGGCGTCTCGGTTGTTGCCATGGTCGCGCAGCGGTCATCTCACGGTGCCTCGCTCGTCGGACTACATCCTGGCGCCCACCGAACGCGGCGCGATCGACAACCTGCGACTGACCGAGGCGGAGGTACCGGCACCGGACGAGGGCTACGTGCAAGTCCGGGTGGAGGCCGCCGGCCTCAACTTCCGGGATGTGCTCAACGTCCTTGGCCTCTACCCCGGTGATCCGGGCCCGATCGGCGGCGACTTCGCCGGAACGGTCACCCAATTGGGCGACGGCGTCACCGGTCTTGCGGTGGGCCAGCGCGTCTACGGCTTCATGCAGGGTGCGTTCGCCAGCCGGTTCAATGTGCCGGCCCAATTGCTGGCGCCGATTCCCGACGGGGTGGGGGCGGTGGCTGCGGCGACGATTCCCGCTGCGGCGTTAACGGTCCGGCTCGCTTTCGACTGGGCGCAGGTGCAGCCCGGCGATCGGGTGCTCATCCACGCGGCCAGTGGTGGTGTCGGTCTGGCAGCGATCCAGATGGCACAGCAGTGCGGCGCCACGGTCTTCGCCACGGCCAGCACCTACAAGCGCGCGACGCTGCGCAAGCTGGGTGTGCAGTACGTGTACGACTCGCGCACTACGGATTTCGCCGATCAGATCCTCGCGGACACCGACGGTGCCGGTGTCGACGTTGTGCTCAACAGCCTGACGAACGAAGGATTCCTGGAAGCGACCGTGCGGGCCACCGCGCAGAATGGCCGGTTCGCCGAGATCGCCAAGCGTGACATCTGGACGCCCGAGCAGATGGCGCAGGTCCGCCCCGACATCGCCTATGAGATCGTGGCTCTGGACACGGTGACCTTCCAGGAGCCCGAGCGTATTCGCGGCTTGTTGACCGAGGTGTCGGAAGGGCTGGGCAAGGGGGAGTGGGCGCCATTGCCCGCCGAGATCTACCCGCTGACCGAAGCAAGGGCCGCGTTCCGGCGTATGCAGCAGGCCCGGCACATCGGAAAGATCGTCGTGCAGATACCGAATCCGCTTGCGCCACGGCCAGACCGAAGCTATCTGATCACCGGCGGACTTGGAGCCATCGGCCTGCACACGGCGTCGTATCTGGCCCAACTCGGTGCCGGTGACATCGTGTTGACCAGCCGGCGCGAACCCGATGTGGACGCACAACGTGCAATCGAGGAGATCACCGAGCGCTTCAAATGCCGCGTCCACGTCTTCGCGGCCGACGTGAGCGACGAGTCCGAGGTTGAGAAGCTGCTGGAGCGGATCCGCGCGGAACTGCCACCGCTCGCGGGTGTGGCGCATCTGGCCGGGGTGCTCGACGACGCGCTGCTGTCTGAGCAGAGTCTAGAGCGATTCCGAACAACATTGGCGCCCAAGGCTTTCGGCGCCTTCCACTTGGATAGGCTGACGAAGGACGACGAGCTCGACTTCTTCATCGTGTCCTCTTCGGTGTCCAGTTTGTTCGGGTCACCCGGTCAGTCCAACTACGCGACGGCCAACGCGTTGCTCGACGGTTTGGTCGCGCAACGAAGGGCGCAAGGCCTGCCCGCCACGGGTGCCAACTTCGGCCCCTGGGCCCAGGGCGGCATGGCCTCATCGGAGGCCGCCGTCGCGAATATCACTGCGCAAGGCCTGATTCCGCTGGAACCCTCGGCTGCGCTGAGCGCGCTGGCCGAGGTCGTCGCGAACGGGACCGGCCAGGCCACCGTCCTCAAAGCCAACTGGCAGCGTGCCGCGAAGGTGCTGGGCAGTTCGCGCCCACCGATTCTCGACCTCGTGTTGCCCAGTGCCGTCGGGGAAGTCACCGGTGACAGCGAGCTGCTCAAGCAGCTGATGGAGATACCCGTGCCGCAGCGTGCGGGCTTCGTGACCGAGTTCCTGCAACGCGAGGTGCAGCACTTCCTGCGGCTCGCGCAGCCGCCGGCGGCGACCAGTCGGTTCCTGGACCTGGGCACGGATTCGCTGATGGCGATCGAACTGCGCAACAGATTGCACAGTCAGTTCGGCGGCAAGTTCACGATCAACGCCACCGCGGTTTTCGACTATCCGACCATCGGCGGTCTCGCAGAGTACCTGGTGGCTCAGCTGCCCGACGCGGAATCGCCGGCGGGACAAGCGGAGTCGGGCACGGAACCGGACGCGGCGGAGTCGAGCGTGCAACCGGTCGCGGAGTCAGAGGCGAGCTGAGTCCGGGTCAGTCCGTGATATCGAATCCGGCGACCACCTTGGTCGGGCGGACCCTGACCACCAGTTCGCCGGCCGAGGAGTTGCGCCGACCGAACTCCTCGGCACGGTCGGCGCCCATGTAGCGGCCGCCGGTCCGGGTCGCGATGTCCAGTACGTCGGCCGGGTCCTCGCTCATCGTCGCGACGCCCTGCACCTGCACAAACGAGTAGGGTGGGTGCGGATCGTCGACACAGATCGCAACACGCGAATCACGAGCCAGCGCACGCCCTTTCGACGTGTCACGGCCGGTGTTGAACGCCAGTTGCCCATCGTCGACGACGAACCACACCGGGGCCACCAGCGGCCTGCCGTCGGCGGCCACATACCCCAGCATCCCGGTGCGGGTGCCGGCGGACAGGAACTCGACGACTCTGTCGGACAGCTCGGCCATCTGCTAAAGCCGGGCCAGTTCGTACTCGCCGAGGTGATCGATCAGGTTGTGCAGGTGATCACTCGAGGTGCCCAGGGTGTGTTCGATGGCGGTCAGCCGAGCAGCGTAGTGGCTCACCGGATATTCGGCCGTCACCCCGATTCCACCGTGCAGCTGGATCGACTCCTGCGCGATGTGCCGGCCCGACCGGCCGATCTGCACCTTGGCCCGCGACGCGATCAGCGGGTCGAGGTTGCCGTCGGCGATCGACATCGCCGCATACAGGCTCATACTGCGTGCCATCTCCAGCGAGACGTACATGTCGGCGGCCCGCTGCGTAAGCGCCTGGAACTTGTTGAGTGTCACGCCGAACTGCTTGCGCGTCTTGAGGTAATCGGTGGTCAGCCGCAGGGCTTCTTCCATCGCCCCGACCGCCTCGGCGCATAGCGCCGACTGGATGCGAACCAGGGCACCGCTGATCGCGCCCGATGCGTCGACGGCATCGCCCAACGGCTCGGCGGCCGCCCCGTCCAAATCGACCTGGGCGCCGCGTTGACCGTCGAAGGTGCGGAATTGATGGCGGGTGACTGAGGTGTTTTCTGGGCCGGCGTTGACCAGGAACAGGCCGGTGCCGCCGTCCGGCAATGCGGCGCTGACCACCAGCGCATCGGCGCAGTCACCGGCAAGAACCGGGTTCTTGCGTCCGGTCAAAGTCCACGAATCACCCTGTCGCGCAGCCTGAGTCGTGACCGTGGTGGTTGGCGTGCGCTGCCCCGGCTCCAGGTGGGCAAAGGCCAGCAGCCGTTGGCCCGCCGCGACGTCGTCGAGTTGTTCTTTCTGCGCGTCGGTGCCCATTTCGGCGATCAGCGCACCCGGCGCGAGCGCGGCGTGCAGGATCGGCTCGGGCGCCAACCGGCGCCCGGCCTCGGTGAGCACGACCATGATCTCGATTTGACCGGCCTCGTCCGGGTCGAAACCCAGGCCGAGGATCCCGGTGTCGGCAAGTTGACTCCAGACCTCGCGGCTCCAGCCAAGATCAGTGTCGATGACCTTGATGCGGCTCTCCGGGTCGTAGGTGCGGGACAGCAGATCGCGGGTCGTGTCGCGCAGCAGACCCTGCTCGTCGGTCAACTGAAAGTCCATGGCTGCCTCACAATCCCAGAATGGTGGACGCGATGATGTTGCGCTGCACCTCGTTACTGCCGCCATAGATCGACGTCTTGCGGTAATTGAGGTAGCGCGGCGCACTGTGTTGCGCCCAGTCCGGAGACGCGATGCCTTCCCCGTCCGCGGGCAGCGCGTCCGGTCCGGCGACCTCGACAAGGAGCTCGGTGGCGATCTGCTGCAACTGGCTGCCGCGCAGCTTGAGCACCGACGACGCCGGGTTGGGCTGGCCGTCAGCGGAATCCGTCACCACTCGCGACTGGGTGAGTTCCAGTGCCAGCAGCTCGTTTTCGGCCTCGGCCAGCCGGGCCGCGAATAGCGGATCGGCGATGATGCCGGTTTCGGTGGCGAACTTCTTCACCTCGGCGAGGCGCACTTTGGTACGCCCGACGCCGGCGATGCCGGTGCGCTCGTTGCCAAGCAGGAACTTCGCGTAGGTCCAACCCTTATTTTCTTCTCCGACAAGCTGATTGGCGGGCACCCGGACATCTTCGAAGAACAACTCGTTGACCTCGTGGCCGCCGTCGATCGTCTTGATGGGCCGCACGGTGATGCCCGGCGTCTTCATGTCGAAGAGCAGGAACGAGATGCCGGCCTGGCGCTTGGGCGCCTGCGGGTCGGTGCGGACCAGGCAGAAGATCCAGTCGGCGTACTGGCCGAGCGTGGTCCAGGTCTTCTGTCCGTTGACGACGTAGCTGTCGCCGTCGCGTACCGCGGTGGTACGCAGCGACGCGAGGTCGGAGCCGGCTTCGGGTTCGGAAAAGCCCTGGCACCACCAGATGTCGAGGCTGGCCGTCGGCGGCAGGAAACGCTCCTTGATCTCCTGAGACCCGAATTCGGCGATCACCGGGCCCACCATCTTGGTGTTGAAGTTCAGCGGCTCCGGGACACATGCCAGCTGCATCTCGTCGGCCCAGATCTGGTGCTGGGTGGGCGTCCAGTCCTTGCCGCCCCACTCGACCGGCCAGCTCGGCACGGCCAGACCGTGCTCGTGCAGGATCTTGTGGCTGGTCACTACATCGTCGTGCACCACCTCCGCCGAGCCCCGGCGGACCCGGTCGCGCGCGTCTTGCGGGATCTTGGTCGTGAAAATGGTGCGGAGCTCGTCGCGGAACGCGGCTTCCTCCGGCGTCAGCGCCAGTTGCATGCAGACTCCTTTGCCTGGGTTGAGCGTGGCGACCGCTGTTGCGACGGATGGGCGCCCCCGTCCGGTCGTGCGCTCCGAGTTCCATCTTGACCCATCCCCGGCTGTGCTTGTGCACAGCCTCCGGTTAATCCACAGCGAGCGGTTGAGACGGCGCCGGACCTAACCGTGCTGGCGGTCGGCGCACCTACCGTCGGCGCATGCGAACAGAACTTCCCGCGCAGCGGTTACACCGGCGCCTGGGCGCCGACCCCGATATCGAATCGGATGCCGCGCAGCCGGGCCAGGACGCACCCGACGAGGACCAGAACTCGTTGCTGCCGCGTTGGCTCCCCGCCGCGGCCGACGGCGGGAACTGGCGGGCCCGGCTGCGTGCCGATCCGGGCCGCGCCGGCGCGATCGCGTTGGCCGTGATTGCCGCCCTGGCCGTGCTGATCACGATATTCACGCTGGTTCGCGACCATCCCGCGCCGGTGATGTCCGCAAAGCTGCCGCCGGTCGAGAAGGCGTCCACGGCAAGCCCCAGGTCCTCAGCGGCTCCTGGTCCGGACGGGCCGGTGGTGGTCAGCGTGGTGGGCCTGGTGCACAAGCCGGGTCTGGTGACGTTGACCCCGGGTGCGCGGATCGCCGATGCGTTGCAGGCCGCCGGCGGTGCCATGGACGGCGCCGACACGATCGGCCTGAACATGGCCCGCCCGCTCGGTGACGGTGAGCAGATTGTCGTCGGGCTGGCACCGGTGTCGGGGCAACCGAGCGCGCTGGGCAGCTCGGTGACGCCCGGCTCGTCGCCGTCCGCGAAGACGCCGGCACCGACGGGGTCGGTCAAGGCCTCCGGGCGGCCGAAGGCGAGCGAGGCGCTCGACCTGAATACCGCGACCGTGGAGCAGTTGGACGACCTGCCCGGGGTCGGTCCGGTCACCGCCGCCGCGATCGTGAGCTGGCGGCAGGCCAACGGCAAGTTCACCAGCGTCGATCAGCTCGCCGACGTCGACGGCATCGGGCCGTCGCGGCTGGACAAGCTGCGCCCCTTGGTCCGTGTCTGACGCGCCCCCGCGGGCGCCGTCGCAGCTCGCACGCCTCGATGTGCGGCTGGTCCCCGCCGCACTCACCGGCTGGATCGTCACCGCGTCGGGCATCGTGTGGCCGGTTGGGCGTGCGCTGGCGTGGTGCTGCGTCGCGTTGGTCGCCGCGGCCGCAGCACTGGCCTGGCGAGCGGCGCCACAAGCCGCCCGGCACCGGCGATTGCGGGCCGCCGCAGCCGGTCTGGTGGCGATCGGAGTGGTCGGCTCGGGATTCGGATTCGCGATCGCACTGCGCGCCGACGCGGTGGCTCGGCATCCGATCACCGCGGCGTTCGGGACGGTCGCCGCGGTGACCGTGACGCCCAGTGAGAGCGCGCTGTCGTTGGGCGCGGGCCGGCTGATGTTTCGTGCCACCCTGCAACGGCTGCGCGACGACGAGATATCGGGCCGGGTCATCGTTTTCGCGCGGGCGTCGGACTTCGATGTGATGGTGGGCCAACCGGTGCGGTTCTCGGCGCGGATAAGCCGCCCCGCTCGACACGACCTGACCGTTGCGGTGCTCAACGCGGCGGGCCGGCCCGTCCCGGGCCGGGCGGGGGCGGTGCAGCGGGCCGCGCATGTGGTGCGCGGCCGCTTTGCCGCCACCGCGCACGAAGTGCTGCCCGCCGCGCAGGCGGCGATGCTGCCGGCGCTGGTCCTGGGCGACACCTCGGCGCTGACCGCCGACACCGGTCGCGAATTCCGCGCAGCCGGCATGACGCACCTGACGGCCGTCTCGGGAGCCAACGTCACGATCGTGTGCGCCGCGGTGCTGTTCTCTGCGAGGCTCATCGGGCCACGGGCGGCCGTGCTGCTCGCGGGTGCGGCATTGGTGGCGTTCGTGATCGTCGTCCAACCGACCCCCAGCGTGTTGCGGGCGGCGGTGATGGGCGCGATCGCGCTGGCAGGGATGTTGACTGCACGCCGACGGCAAGCGATTCCGGCGCTGTCGGCCACGGTGCTGCTATTGCTTGCCCTCGCTCCCCAGCTCGCTGTCGATGCCGGCTTCGCGCTGTCGGTGCTGGCGACCGGCGCGCTGGTGGTCATCGCGCCGGTCTGGTCGCGTCGGCTGGCGGCCAAGGGCTGGCCCAAGCCACTCGCGGATGGCCTCGCTGTCGCGGTCGCCGCGCAGCTGGTCACCGCGCCCCTGGTCGCCGGCATCTCGGGTCGGTTCAGCCTGGTGGCCGTGGCCGCGAATCTGGCCGCCGCGCCGGTCATCGCACCCATCACCGTGCTGGGCAGCGCGGCGGCCGTCATGTGCGTGCTGTGGCTGCCCGGGGCACAGCTGTTGATGCGTTTCACCGGCCCGGAGGTGTGGTGGGTGTCCACGGAGGCGCACATCGCTGCCGGGGCGCCCGCGGCGACCATCCCGGTACCCGATGGCCTGGCCGGCGTGCTGCTGGTTTGCTGTGCCACAGCGCTGCTACTCGCGCTCGCGGTGTTGCTGTGGCGACGGCCCTGGTTTCGCGCGGCGACCCGGGTAGCCGGGCTGCTCGCGGTGCTATGTGCGCTGGCCTGGTCGGCGTCGGAGCTGCTGGATCCCCGAGCGGATTGGTCGGCCCTTCGTGACACCATCGTGGGGTGAGTGAGGCGTCGCCGTTACACCTGGTCCTGGGAGACGAGGAACTGCTGGTCGAGAGGGCCGTGGCGGACGTGCTGCGGGCGGCACGCAAGCGCGCCGGTAGTGACGACATCCCGGTCAACCGCATGCGGGCCGGCGACGTCAGCACGTTCGAGCTCGCCGAGTTGCTCAGTCCGTCGCTGTTCGCCGACGAACGCATCGTGGTGCTGGAGGCCGCGGCCGAGGCGGGCAAGGACGCGGTCGCGATGATCGCCGCGGCCGCCGCCGACCTGCCGCCGGCCACGATGCTGGTGGTGGTGCATTCGGGCGGCGGGCGCGCCAAGGCGCTGGCCGACCAGCTGAAGTCGTTAGGCGCCGAGGTTCATCCCTGCGCGCGGATCACCAAGTTGAGCGAACGCATCGACTTCATCCGCAAGGAGTTCCGCGCGCTGCGAGTCAAGGTCGACGAGGACACCGTCACCGCGTTGTTGGACGCCGTCGGCTCCGACGTGCGCGAGCTCGCCTCGGCTTGCTCGCAGCTGGTCGCGGACACCGGCGGTCAGGTCGACGAGGCCGCGGTGCGCCGCTACCACAGCGGCAAGGCCGAGGTGAAGGGCTTCGATATCGCGGACAAGGCCGTAGCCGGCGATATCGCGGGCGCGGCCGAGGCATTGCGGTGGGCCATGATGCGCGGCGAGCCGTTGGTGGTGCTGGCGGACGCACTGGCCGAGGCCATCCACACCATTGGTCGGGTCGGGCCGCTCTCCGGCGACCCGTACCGGCTGGCCGGGCAGCTGGGGATGCCGCCCTGGCGGGTACAGAAGGCTCAGAAGCAGGCCAGGCGCTGGTCGCGCGACAGTGTGGCAACCGCGATGAAAGTGGTCGCCGAACTCAACGCCGACGTCAAGGGAGCCGCCGCGGACGCCGATTACGCGCTGGAGTCAGCGGTCCGAAAGGTGGCGGAGCTGGTCGCCGACCGGGCCCGATAGCCCAGGGCTCAGATCTTGTTGAGGGAACGCGCGAGCGCCGACTTCTTGTTGGCGGCCTGGTTCTTGTGGATGACGCCCTTGGTGGCGGCCTTGTCCAGCTTGCGGTTGGTCGACACCAGCAACTCCGCGGCCTTGTCCTTGTCACCGGCTTCGGCCGCCTCGCGGAACGCGCGCACCGCGGTGCGCAGCGACGACTTCACCGACTTGTTGCGCAGTCGGGCGCGCTCGTTGGTCTTGATGCGCTTCTGCTGCGACTTGATGTTGGCCACGCGGAACTTTCCTTCGTCGTTTCTGGTGTTTGCAAGTATTCGTCTCGGGGGGGCGCTCCACACCCGATTGCGACTGCTCAGGTTAGCAGTCGGTTACGTTTTCTCCCAAAACGGGAACTCGTGGCCTGCCATAACGTCGATTTGAGGCAGCATCCTAAAAGTGAGTCTTCCGAACCAGGTTGAAACAGCCAGGCGGGGATCGCGCGGCGCTGCACAGGCGCTGGCGCGTTCCGAGCGCATCTTCCGCGGGTACAACTCGTCGGACGCCTACGAAATGGCCTTCGACGAGATGTTCGACGCGCAGGGCAACGTGCGTGGCCCGTACAAGGGCATCTACGCCGAGCTGGCGCCCTCGGACGCGTCGGACCTGCGAGCCCGCGCCGACGCGCTGGCCCGAGCGTTCATCGACCAGGGGATCACGTTCTCGTTGTCGGGCCAGGAACGGCCGTTTCCGCTGGACCTGGTGCCCCGGGTGATCTCAGCGGCCGAATGGAACCGGCTCGAGCGCGGCATCGTCCAACGGGTCAAAGCCCTGGAGATGTATCTCGACGACATCTACGGCGATCAGGAGATCCTCAACGACGGCGTGATCCCGCGTCGCCTGGTCACCTCCTGCGAGCACTTTCACCGGCAGGCCTTCGGCATCGTCCCGCCCAACGGCGTGCGTATCCACGTTGCCGGCATCGACCTGATCCGCGACGAGAAGGGCACCTGGCGTGTCCTCGAGGACAACCTGCGCTCCCCGTCGGGCGTGTCGTACGTCATGGAGAACCGGCGCACGATGGCGCGGGTGTTCCCGAACCTGTTCGCCACCCACCGGGTTCGCGCGGTCGACGATTACGCCTCGCATCTGTTGCGAGCGCTGCGCAATTCCGCGGCCACCAACGAGGCCGACCCGACCGTCGTGGTGCTGACCCCCGGCGTCTACAACTCCGCCTACTTCGAACATTCGCTGCTGGCCCGCCAGATGGGTGTCGAACTGGTCGAGGGCCGCGACCTGTTCTGCCGCGACAACCAGGTGTACATGCGCACCACCGACGGGGAGCGCCAGGTCGACGTCATCTATCGGCGCATCGACGACATCTACCTCGACCCGCTGCAGTTCCGGGCCGACTCGGTGCTGGGGGTGGCCGGTCTGGTCAACGCCGCCCGTGCCGGCAACGTCGTGATCTCCAGCGCGATCGGCAACGGCGTCGGCGACGACAAGCTGGTCTACACCTACGTGCCGACCATGATCGAGTACTACCTCGGCGAGAAGCCACTGCTGGCCAACGTGGACACCTACCGGTGCTGGCTGGACGACGAACGTGAGGAGGTGCTCGACCGGGTTGACGAGCTGGTTATCAAGCCGGTCGAGGGATCCGGCGGCTACGGCATCGTGTTCGGTCCGGACGCTTCCGAAAAAGAATTGGCGGCCGTCAGCAAGAAGATTCGCGACGACCCCCGCAGTTGGATCGCGCAGCCGATGATGGAGCTGTCCACCGTGCCGACGCGGATCGGCAACGCGCTGGCCCCGCGCTACGTCGACCTGCGACCGTTCGCGGTCAATGACGGCGACGACGTGTGGGTGCTGCCGGGCGGGTTGAGCCGAGTGGCCTTGGTCGAGGGATCGCGGGTGGTCAACTCCAGCCAGGGCGGCGGCTCCAAGGACACCTGGGTGCTGGCGCCGCGCACGTCGGGCGCCGATCGCGAGCTGGGCGCCGCCGAAGTCGTGCGGTCGTTGCCGAAGTCCAGGTCGGATACCGAGGCGGACGACTCGTCGCATCAGCAACCGCTGCAGGGTGAGCAGCCGCAGGAGGAGAAGCGGCCGAAAAAGCAAAAGCAAAAGCAACAGCAGCAGCAACAACAGCAGAGGACGGTCCGCTGATGTTGGCTCGAAATGCCGAGGCGCTCTACTGGATTGGCCGTTATGTTGAGCGGGCCGACGACACCGCGCGGATTCTGGACGTGGCGCTGCACCAGTTGCTGGAGGACTCCAGCGTCGACCCCGACCAAGCCTCCCGGCTGCTGTTGCGGGTGCTCGGCATCGAGGCGCCGGACCACGACTTGGATGTCTGGTCGTTGACCGACATGGTGGCCTATAGCACCGACAACAAGGGCGGTTCCTCGATCGTCGACGCAATCACTGCGGCGCGCGAGAACGCCAAGTCGGCGCGCGAGGTGACGTCCAGCGAAATCTGGGAATGCCTCAACACCACCTACCACGCCCTACCCGAACGCCAACGTGCCGCCAAACGCCTTGGGCCCCATGAGTTTCTGTCGTTCATCGAGGGCAGGGCCGCGATGTTCGCCGGCTTGGCCGACTCGACTCTTTCCCGTGACGACGGATACCGATTCATGTTGCTGGGCCGCGCCATTGAGCGCGTCGACATGACGGTGCGGCTCTTGCTGTCTCGGGTGGGGGACAGCGCGTCCTCGCCGGCCTGGGTAACCCTGCTGCGCTCGGCGGGCGCTCACGACACCTATCTACGTACCTATCGCGGGGTGCTGGACGCCGGCCGGGTGGTCGAATTCATGATGCTCGACCGGTTGTTCCCGCGTTCGGTGTTCTACTCGCTCAAGCTCGCCGAAGAAAGCATCGAAGAGTTGGTGCGCAACCCGATGAGCCGGGTGGGTGCCACCGCCGAGGCGCAGCGACTGCTCGGACAGGCCCGCAGCGAACTGGAATTTCTGCCACCGGGCGTTTTGCTCGACACGCTCGAGACTCGGCTGGCCGGCCTGCAGACCACCTGCCGAGATGTCGGAGATGCGTTGTCGCTGCAGTACTTTCATGTCACGCCATGGGTGGCATGGTCGGATGCGGGGAACAGCGCCAGCCTGGTCGCCCGGAACGGGGATACCTGATGTGGCGGCTGCGCGTGGTGCACACGACCGGGTTCGCCTACCAGTCGGCGGTGACCGCGTCCTACAACGAGGCCCGGCTGACCCCGAGTTCAGACACCCGGCAAAACGTCATCCTCAACCGCGTCGAAACCATTCCGGCAACCCGGTCTTACCGCTACATCGACTACTGGGGCACTGCCGTCACCGCGTTCGACTTGCACGCGCCGCACACCGATCTGACAGTGACGTCGTCGTCGGTCGTCGAGACCGAACAGCCGGAACCGGCCGCCAAGGACGTCAGCTGGACGGACCTACAGTCGGCGGCGGTGATCGATCGGTTCGACGAATTGCTCCAGCCCACCGACTACACCCCGGCAAGCAAGCGGCTCAGCTCGGTCGGCAAGAAAATCATCAAAAGCCATGAGCCGCAGGAAGCCGTGATCGCCGCGGCCAACTGGGTGCACGGCGAGCTGGAATACCTTCCGGGGACCACCGGGGTGCACTCGCCCGGGATTGAGGCGCTCAAGGCGGGCAAGGGCGTCTGTCAGGACTTCGTTCACCTATCGCTAATGCTGTTGCGCGAGATGGGAATTCCGGCCCGCTACGTATCGGGGTATTTGCACCCCAAACGCAACGCCGTCGTCGGCGACACCGTGGACGGTAGAAGCCACGCGTGGCTCCAAGCGTGGACGGGTGGATGGTGGAACTACGACCCCACCAACGACACCGAGATCACCGAGCAGTACGTCAGCGTCGGCGTCGGCCGTGACTACACCGATGTGTCCCCGCTCAAGGGCATCTTCTCGGGGCAGGGCGCAAGTGACCTCGACGTCGTCGTCGAGGTCACCCGCCTGGCCTAGCGGCATCGGAGCGGCGATCGCACGATCGCGCTGCGACTCCGACCTCGCTGCATTACGATGAGCCTCGCCCGCACGCCGCAGCAAAGCTGACGAGTGCAGTTTCAGCCGGGCGATTGGTTCTCGTGATGATCGCTTCGGCGCCGAAGGAGAGTCGTTCATGGCCGAGATGCTGAAGGTCGAGTACGACGAGCTGATGGCCCGGGCGGCCGAACTCGAGGTGCCGCTGCCCATTCCGCCGCAGCAGAACGCCCGGCCCCCGTGCGCCATTTCTTTCGTCGTGGATTCCGGCACACAGCTGGATTATTCCGCCAGCGCGATTCGCGAAAGCATCAAACGTGCCGAGCAGGAATATCTGGTGCTGGCCGAATCGCTGCGCAACGCTGCGCTGGCCTACGAGGAAGCCGATCAGGCGGCCGCGGACGCGCTCACCGCGGGGTCATCCACCACCCCCGAGGCCGCGAGCACGTCTGCTGCGCAGAAAACCGGAAGGGACGAACAATTCCCGCCGCCGCCGGAAACACCGGGATATGACGGTTATTACGACCTCAGGAAAGCGATCGCGGATATCGAGGCGCCCGATCAAGGCGTCGCATACGCCAGATTCGAGGCCGACTGGAACAACTATGTTTTGGTGCTGCAATCCGCTGCCGTCATGCAGCGGTTCCGGCCATTCGAGTACTGGGAAGGCGAGTCCGCGGCCGCGGTCGAAGCCAATTTCGAACAACAGAAGAAATATTTGATTCAGTTGGGCGGCGGCTCGTGTTATCAGATCACGGGTCAGTCCAGAGGTGTGTTGGACGCCCACAAATGGGCCGTCACGGTCCACCCCACGTCCTACGAGCTATCCATCGCCGACTTCTGGTACGACGAGTACGGCAAAAGGGGCGACATCACCCGGCAGGCCGAGGTTCTGTCGTGGTACGTGGAAATGCAGGAAAGGTCGGAGACGGTGCTTGCCGACTACAACCAGCGCGCCGCCCTGCCCCTGGCGCTGGTGTATCCCTCCACTCCGCCGGCCGCGGTCACGATCAAGGCGCCGCTGCAAATACCGGATAACGCCGGGGAAATCATCCGTGGCGCTATCGGTGGTGTCGTCGACTCGGGGACCGGTGTCGCCAACCCCGGTGCGCTCGCGTCGCAGCTGGGCAACACCAACATCGCGGACACGGTCAGCAGCCTCAGCAACATGGCCTCCGGCCAAACCGACCCGGCCGGTGACCCATTTGCCCAGGCGGCACCGCCACTGCCGACGGGAGTGCCCGGACTCTCGACGGGCGGCGGGGTCAAACCGGCGTCCTTCGGCGGCAGCGGCGTGCCGTCGATGCCGTTGCAGGGTTCGTCGGACGCCGAGGCGGGCTCGGGTGGTTCGACACGACCGGCGGCCGGCGGGATCGGCGCGGGCCCGGGTGGGGGCGGCGCGGCGGCCGGCCGCGGCGCCATGGGCGGCGGGATGCCGATGGGTGCCGGCGCGGGCCAGGGCCAGGGCAAGGACTCGAAGGCCAAGCGCTACGGCGAGGAAGAGGACATCTACACCGAGGAGCGGCCGTGGACCTCGTCGGTCATCGGTGTCCGCCGGCGCAACGACGCACCCGAGTAATCGTGTGCCGGCGCCGCGCGATGGCGTTGCCCAGCAAAGGTGAACAACAGCCGACAAACGGGCGCCGCGCAGGTATCAAGCGGCGAAAGCGCCTGCTACGCAGCAAAATTGGTGCACGATACACCCGGCGCGCTGTTAGACTCCATTCGAATTACGGCGGCCGGGTTCCGGTGAATTTCGGAGGAAATTAGCGATGCCCAAGATTTCGGATACCTGGAAGCCCGGCTTCAGCGCGGTCGCAGCGGGCAAAGCCTTCGCGACGGGCAATTACGCCGATGGCGCGCTCAACCTTTTCCTGGCTTTAGGTCAATCCGGGTATGCGATCGGTAAGAACTATCTCCCCAAATCCAAAGGCCTCGACTTGCTCTCGGGTAACTGGGGCAGCGAGGAGTCATTAAGAGACGCCTTCGGGGTAGAGGCCGTCATCCTGGAACGCGGCATACAGATTGTGACCGCCTTGACGCTTCTGCTCGGCAGCGGCAAGGAGCAAGGCCAAACGTACGAATCGGCTTCCAAAGACTTCGACCTCGCGTGGCAGAACCTCAAAGATGCTGCGGTGGACAGTGCATCCTGGTCCGGCGCATCGGCCGACGCCTACAACGCCCGCAACGCCGAACAGATGCAATGGGCGTCAACGGCGGCGGATCTCGATCTCCAGGTCGCGGCGCTGCTCTTGCAAAACTCCGACATGCTGGGAAATTGCAAGATCACCCTGACGAGTGTCAGGGCCTTTTTCACCGTGTGTATCCCGATAGCGGCGACCCTCAGATGGGCCGCCGGCCCGGCCGGCCCAGCGATTTCACGCTGGTTCCAGTGGGCGGCCTTCGGGATAGGTATGGCGGTGGCGCTGCCCACGACCGGTCTGGCTGCTCTCAAAGCCGGACAGAACGCGAATCAACTCCAGCTCATCAACGTCGAATACACCGGGATCGCCGCCAGTGCGGTTGTCACGGGTTCGGAGTCGACGACGCCGGAGGTGGCGCCCGCGCCGAAGTCCAGCGTGAGTGGGTTCGACCAGATCAACGCGGGGTCCTCGGCCGCGGTATCGGGTGGTTTCGACGGGCCGGCAACGCAATCCGCCGGGAGACCTTCCTCGGGCGCGGCGAGCAGCGGCGAAGGTGAAAGTCTGCAAGGCGGTTGGGCCGGCGAGCCGTCCGAACGTGCTGTCCCACAAACCGCTACCGCGGCGGCGTACGCCGTGCCCCCCATCGGTCAGGTGCCGGGCCGCCAGTCGGGCTCGCGGGCGGCGTCGGGATCGGCCGCGTCCTCGCAGAAGTCCGCTGCCCAACAGAGCGCCGCCGCCGAGGAAGACGTTCTCGGTCGGGACTTCGAAACCGCGGCCACGGGCGCCGGCGTCGGAGAACGTGCGCCCGTCGATACCCCCGCGGGCGGCGCCGAACAGGCGCAGGAACGCGTCCGCTGAGACATCAAGGGCGAGGAAGAAGAATCCATGACAGACAATCTGCAAGTTGACCCCGCAGCCCTGGAAGCGGCCGCTGTCGAGCAAGATGAATCCGCCGTCGAAATCGGCAACGCGATGGCAACAGCCAATGGGTTGGCGCAAAAGCTGATCTGGGACCACGGTTTGATCTCGGCGGCCTTCTGGGGCGTCATGTTCGTCACGGAGCGAGAACGAGAAGCCGCGTGCACCAACATGATCAGCGTGTGCGAGGACCTGGCCCAAAAGTTGCGCGACAGTGCGACCGCGTATGGCAGCACCGACACTCAAACCGGTGTGAACCTCAAACGGCAGGTGCTACCCGGCTGATCGGCCGCTTACCGTTATCAGTTCGAAGGAGAGACGCCAGAGTGGACAGCACGCAGCACGGGCACGGCGACGACGGGAATTACGCCGCCTGGGATTTCGGCGATAATCCCGGACCCGAAGGCGGTGACGGTTTCGGACAGGAGAGCGGCGCGTTCCTGGATTTCGGGGACGGGGTCGACAACGCCGAGCCGTCGGTGATCGACGCATTGGTGGAGCCGGCCCCGCTCGCGCACACCGGAGACGAATTGATAGACGTGCTGGCCGACAACGATGGTGACCTGGAGGCCGTCGGCGCCGATGATGACGATGCCGTACCGACGGCCAAGGTGACCAATCCCCCCGAGACCGTCTCGGTAACGGCGACCATGGACGGCCGAATCTCACTGGTCGAGCTGTCGGCGGATGCGGCGAAGATGACCGAATCCGGGCTTGCGGCAGAGATATTCGCCATCGCGGACCTCGCTCGGCAACGGGCACTGTCGATTCAGCACTCATTCGTGCTCGATGCCTTCCGGCATTTGGGGATAACGGACCAAGAGGACGAAGAGTTCATTGCCGAAGCACTGGAGACCGGCGTAACGCAGTTGCGGTCGCCGGATCAGGCTATTCGCGCACAGGCGGATGTGTTCGCCACGCGCTACGGCAACGATCAGTAAGGACGCCACATGAGTACCGAGATGCACCCCGTCGTGGCCGAAGTGCTGCGCACTGCGCAGCAGATTCAATCGATGGCAGACGCGCAGACGGACAATCTGAAAGCCGAATCCTTCAGTGGCTCAGACGAAACCGGAACCGTACGAGCCACGGTCGACGGGCACCAATGGCTGACCAGCTTGCATATCGACGACGGCCTGCTGCGACTGGGTATCGAAACAGTGGCGCTGCGGGTCAACGAGGCAATACTAAACGCGCAGGCCACCGCGGCTCCGGTGGTCGAGGCCGAACAGGAGCAGTTGATCGAGTCGCTGGGCCAGCTGGCTGACTCGCTCACCGCGGCGACGAGCTCGATTCAAGCGAAACCGGATTAGCGGCAGCGCTTTTGACGGCCGCCGGGGTTAGGGACTGGCCGCGGGCTGCGCCGGAGACGGCGCGGTTGCGGCGTCGAGCAATCCGGTGACGTGCTTCCAGTAAAGCCAGTCGGCGACGGCACAACGCTGGGCAGCCGGGTCGGCCGACGCGCGCGCCTCGCCGAGGATCACTTCTTGTGCGTGCGCGGCGTATCCGCGGAAGGCTCGCAGGTGGGCCTTCTCGCGGCCGCTGGCACGGCTTGCCAAGGGACGCATCACCTCCAGCCACAACTTCGAGCGCCCGTCGATAGGCGCGCTGGCCGGCGGTGCCGGCAACAGGGCGGCCAACCGCGAATCGGGAGTACCCGCCAAGCGCTGCGCCGACGAAGGATCAACCACCTCCAGCCGGGACCGGCCGGCCATTGCGCCGCTTTCCGGGATGTCCTCGGGTTTCAGCACGATCTTGGCCACGCCCGGGTCGGAATCGCCGAACTGCTCTTCGGTCGCGATCACCGCCCGCAGCTTAGTGTTTCGGTGTCCTGCCCAACCCTGCACAGCGATCACCGGATAGGTCGCCCAGCGTGCCCGCTCGGTGGCCGGAATCGCCTTCTCGGCACTGGCCATCTGCACCTGTTCGGGTAATCGCACGCTGTCGGGGAGGTAGGCCAGTCCGTAATTGTTGGCCACCACGATGACGCCCTCGGTGGTCACCGCGGTCACCCAGAAGAACTTCAAATGGCCGGCGCCGCCGCTGTCGGGTGCATTGAGCGCAGCCGCGATGCGCCGCGCGAGCACCAGGGGATCGGCCTCGCCGCGGCGCGCTGCGGCGGCGGCGGCATCGCGTTCGGCCCGCGCCGCCGAAACCGGAACGGCCGCGGCCGAATCCGATTCGGTGTTGCGTTGCACCGCCTTCGGTCGGGCCGCGGCGGCGTCACGCGCGTGCTGCGTGGTCGCCGCGGCCGGTCGCATACCGGCCGATGAACCGGGCGAGTTTTGCCCGATCGGCGCTCCCGACCCCGCACCCGAACCCGCGGCGGCACCGCGCGATCCGGCCGGTGCTGCCGGTGCGGACGGCATGCCGGTGGCCGACGCCGGCGCCATCGCGGGACCCGTGTCGCGCGGCCCCGCCCACTGCGCGGCCGGCGCCGCCGGCGCGGCAGGCATGCCGGTGCCGCGGCCGCTGCCGCCGAGGGGTGGCGCGGATTCCGCCGGGCTCAACGGTTTCGGCGCGCTCGGTGGCACTGCCGGAGCAGACCCGCCGGTGGTTGGCGGCGCTACCGGTGCCGGCGGAGCCGGGGCCATCACAGTTGCCGGCGGTGGGGCGGTGGTGGCGGGCGGGGGAGCCCCGGTCGAGGACTGCGCGGTGCCGTCGGGTGAACCCTGTCCCCAGGAACGGTCGCGCCGGTCACGATCACCCAGCAGTGGGTCCGCAGACGAGGAGTCCGGCGGTGCTTTCTGATCGAGCAGATCCTGCAGTGCACGCTCGGGCGGCTTCCAGTCCTTGCTCTGCAGAATCTGTTCCGCGGTGCCCTGGACGACGCTGACGTTGGCGGTACGCGTCGCGGCGACCACCGAATTGATGGCGGCGGTTCGTTCGGCGGGCTCGAGCTTGGAATCCTGCTCGATCAGGTTGATCTGCCGGTGCGCGGCCTCCACGTTGTCTCCGATGTCCGACTTCGCCTGCTCGATCGATCCGGCGACCTTCCGCTGCCAGGTGATCGCGGTGGCCAAATCGTTTTGCAGCTTCACCAATTCGTCGATATTCGATTCGATCTGGCCGTTGGCGGTGCCGGCTGCGCTCCCCGACCAGACTCCACTGACGAAGATCTCGCCCTGCTGCTGACGAAAGGTGTCCAGCACCTCGGTTACCTGCCGCAACACCTGCAGGTACTGACGGGCTCGGTCGTAGAAGGCGTCTTCGGCTACGTCGGGCCAGCCACCGCCGTCGAGCATGGCTTCGGCAAACCCGCCCGTCGGCTTGACCATGCCCATAACCTAGGTCCTCTCACATTGCCGAACCCCCGCATCGGGGGCGGCGGCCAGCAACCTAACGATCGCGGGCTTGGCGCGCTTGGTCAATAAGCTTAATCGAGGTAGGGGCAAGGTATTTCCGCGAAAATGCGCCACCGGACTCGTCGCCGCAAGCCGCATTCCGGTTAACGAGAGCTGTGCAGTGGCCATCGTTTACACATATTCGTCGGCAAGGTCGTTCAATGCAGCGAACACCTCGTCGACGCTGATGTCGGCCATGCGCCGTTGATCGAGGTGCCGGTGCGGCCCGAATCTGAATCCCCATGTCAGCGATCGCGTCGGGCCGAAGAGTCCGACGCCCGGCACCCTCGCCAGATCGGCGGCATGCAGCATGCAGGAGTCGATGCCCAGGAAAAGGTCCGCGTGGGCGACCATGCTCATGCTCACATCGAGCGGGAGCCCGAGGTGGGGGACGACGCGATCACGTTCCCGCCCGACGTTGAGGTCCTCGCGTCCCATCCCGACGACCCATGCCACGAAGTTGGGCCGGGTCGACAAGAATCGGTTCAGCAGATCGATGAATCGTGTAACCGGCCAACGCTTTTCCCTCCAATCGGTGTCGGCGTGCACCACCAGCACCTTGGTTCCGGGCCGCAGCGCGGCACGCATCGAGCGGGCTTGCGTTTGCACGGACGACGGGATGGACACCGGCTGGGCGTAGTCCTCGATCCGCAGCGACCGATCGAAAAGACGCGCCAACTTGAACAGCAGGTCGCAGGCGTGCCACGCCTGTTTGGGAACCGTGACGTCGTACTCGGCGTAATCGCCGGCGAAGCCGATGGTCGTGGTGGGGGCACGACGCCGCTGAAGGTCCCGAAAAGCGTCCATCGGCAGGTTCGTGCTTACGGCGTTGATGAGCACATCGACGGGGCCGAGCTCTGCGGCCAAGGCCGCATAGTCGGGGGATTGCACGGGAAGAGCGGACGGCCCCGTTTCCGGCACTCCGGTGACGTCGACAAGGCGGGGGCTCACCTCCCGGAAACACAGGTCGAAGGACACCTTGGGGGAAAGCACCGTCAGTGGGGCGTCGAACATTTCGCCCAATGCGCGCACCGTCGGCAGCGTCATGACGGCGTCGCCGATGTTGGCGGTGAAATACAACGCGGGCCGGCGTGCCTCGAGCAGATGGGCCAGCGCCCCGGGTTCGATGTCCGCCCAGTTCTCGTCCGGGTGGATTGCGACGTCGGTCACCCGGCTACGGCCGCGGCGGGACTTCGACCCGGTGCAAGTCGTCGCCGAGCTCGATGCGCCCGCGGAATTCCTGCGCGGCCAGTGTCCGCCATTGTTCTTCCTGCCCGGGCACCAGCGCCGGCACATAGTGCGTCATGACCAGCGTGCCGACGCCCGCACGGGCCGCGGTGGCCGCGGCTTCTTCGACCGAGGAGTGGTAGTCGCAGATGTCCTGCAGCCGCTGCTGCGGGATCTGGGTGACGATGTCCTTACGGATCACGGTGTGCACCAACGCGCCCGCCCCGGCCGCCAGCTCGTCCAAACCCGCGCACGGCACCGTGTCTCCGGCCAGCACCACCGAGGCGCCGTCGGCGTCGACCCGGAACCCGATCGTCGGAGCGACCGGCCGGTGGTCGGTCGGAGCCACCCGAATCGAGACGCCGTCGCGGTCCCACACCGGGCCGTGGGTGTACTCGTGTACCTCGACCGCTGGTGGGGTGTTCAGGTCGTCATGATGGGCGATTCGGTAACCGATGTCGTGGCCGAACGCCTTCAGCGTCGCTTCGACCGTCTCCGCGGTGCCCGGTGGCCCGATGATCGGGAACGGCGCCGGATCGGGCGTGAACGTGGTGATCCAGCGCGTGATCAGCAGGTCGCCGAGGTCGCCGATGTGGTCGCTGTGCAGGTGGGTGAGCAGCAGCGCCGACAACCCGGCGGCGCCCACCCCGACAGCGGCCGCGCGCTGCAGGACGCCGCGCCCACAGTCCACCAGGAACACCTGCCCACCGGCTCGCACCAGCGTCGCCGGTCCCGCGCGGTTCGGATCGGGGATGGGGCTGCCGGTGCCCAACAGGGTGATCTCGATCATGGCCCTCATCCTTCAAGACCCGTCGGCGGCTTGTGGCCCATTCGCCGGTATCGACGGGTGATCGAGCCGCCGGTTTTCGCGTTGGCTTTCCCGCCGCGCGAGTTCGCCGTAGCCTGGTGTGAAGCAGATCACAACCAGCTGGAGGCTTGATGCGGATAGCGGACGTTTTGCGGAACAAAGGCGCGGCGGTCACCACGATCAATCCCGACGCGACGGTACGGGAATTGCTCGCCGGCCTCGCCGAGCAAAACATCGGCGCCATGGTGGTGGTCGGCGACGAGGGGGTCGTCGGCATCGTGTCCGAACGCGACGTCGTGCGCCAACTGCACGTCCATGGCCCCAGCATGCTCACTCGCCCGATCTCCAAGATCATGACCGCGACGGTCGCGACGTGCACGAAGTCCGACACGGTCGACGAGATCAGCGTGCTGATGACCAAGAACCGGGTGCGTCACGTGCCCGTGCTCGACGGCAAGAAGCTGATCGGCATCGTCAGCATCGGTGACGTCGTCAAGACGCGCATGGAAGAGCTCGAGGCCGAACAGCAGCAGCTGCAGTCCTACATCACCCAAGGCTGAGTGCGGGAGATTTCACCGCGAGCGTAGGCGCACTGCGAAATCCGACGCCGCGAATGGCCGTGCGCTTACGCTCGCGACACAACGCCAGGGCCTACCGCCAGGCGTAATCGGTGCGCAGGCGTGCGGCCACCACGTCGAAGACCTCGCGCTGCAGGATCGCGCCCTCGCGGCGAATGCCCTCCTCGGGCACATCGAGCACCCGATCCAGCCGCACCCAGCTCGGCCTGCCCTCGTAATCCCAGTCGCCGGTGCCGATCCCGACCCAATCCGGGTCGGCGGCGTAGCGCTCCTGGCTGGACAGCATGAGTCCGAGCAGGACGCCGCGGTCGCGGCCGACGACGAGGACCGGGCGGTCCTTGCCCTGGGTGGGGTCGTCTTCGTAGACCACCCACGTCCAGACGATCTCCCCGGGATCGGCCCGCCCGTCGAGGTCTGGGGCGTAGACCACTTTGCGGGCCCGTTGCGCGGTCGGAAAGCTGTCGCTGGTCACCGGCCGTCCCTCGGTGATCGACGGCGCCTGCGAGTCGCCGCTGGACGCCCGCGCGTTCGCGGTCGTTTTGACGACTTGCTCGATTTCGCGGTAGACCGCGTGCGCGGTCTGAACCTGCTGGATGAAACGCGGAACCCCGTAAACGACGACGTTCTGGGCAAACCGCTGGAAGGTCTTCCACTGCGATTTCCGGCTGGACGCCATAGTCGCAGCATAGTCGTCGGTACCCGGGCGCCTCTGTGTCCGAGTGTGTCCCGACCAGCTTGCATAGATACCCTGGACGTACCCGCGAACCGCCGGTCAAGCAGCATCAACAGCACCCGCCAGGAGATCCCCATCAGCAGTTTCGCCGACAAGACCTTCACCGCGCCGGCGCAGATCAGGAACTTCTGCATCATCGCTCACATCGACCATGGCAAGTCCACCCTGGCCGACCGGATGCTTCAGCTCACCGGCGTCGTCGACGAGCGGTCGATGCGTGCGCAATACCTGGACCGGATGGACATCGAGCGGGAGCGCGGCATCACCATCAAGGCCCAGAACGTCCGGCTGCCCTGGAAAGTCGATGGCACCGACTACGTCCTGCACCTGATCGACACCCCGGGCCACGTCGACTTCACCTACGAGGTGTCCCGCGCGCTGGAAGCGTGCGAGGGCGCGGTGCTGCTGGTCGACGCGGCGCAGGGCATCGAGGCCCAGACGCTGGCAAACCTGTATCTGGCGCTGGACCGCGACCTGCACATCATCCCGGTGCTCAACAAGATCGACCTGCCAGCCGCCGACCCGGACCGCTATGCCGGCGAGATCGCGCACATCATCGGTTGCGACCCCGGCGACGTGCTGCGTGTCTCCGGCAAGACCGGCGAGGGCGTGGCCGACCTGCTCGACCATGTGGTGCGCGAGGTGCCGCCCCCGCAGGGCGACGCCGACGCCCCGACCCGCGCGATGATCTTCGACTCCGTCTACGACATCTACCGTGGCGTGGTGACCTACGTCCGCGTGGTGGACGGCAAGATCGTGCCGCGTGAGCGCATCCTGATGATGTCCACCGGCGCCACGCACGAGCTGCTCGAGGTCGGCATCGTCTCGCCCGAACCGAAGCCCAGCGCGGGGCTGGGTGTGGGCGAGGTGGGGTACCTGATCACCGGTGTCAAGGACGTCCGCCAATCCAAGGTCGGGGACACCGTGACGACGGCGCGCAACGGCGCCAAGGAGGCGCTGACCGGTTATCGGGAACCCAAGCCGATGGTCTACTCGGGCCTGTATCCCGTGGACGGCTCGGACTACCCGGACCTGCGCGACGCCCTGGACAAGCTGCAACTCAACGACGCGGCGTTGACCTACGAGCCCGAGACCTCGGTCGCGCTGGGCTTCGGATTCCGTTGCGGCTTTTTGGGTTTGCTGCACATGGAGATCACCCGCGAACGCCTGGAGCGCGAATTCGATCTGGACCTGATTTCAACGTCGCCCAACGTCGTATACCGGGTGGTCAAAGAGGACAACAGCGAGATCGTGGTGACCAACCCGTCGGACTGGCCCGAGGGCAAGGTCCGCGAGGTGTACGAGCCGATGGTCAAGACCACCGTCATCGCGCCCAGCGAGTTCATCGGCACCATCATGGAGCTGTGCCAGTCACGCCGCGGTGAGCTGGGCGGCATGGACTACCTGTCGCCGGAACGTGTCGAGCTGCGCTATTCGATGCCGTTGGGCGAGATCATTTTCGACTTCTTCGACTCGCTGAAGTCACGGACCCGCGGCTACGCCAGCCTGGATTACGAGGAGGCCGGTGAGCAGCTGGCCGACCTGGTCAAGGTCGACATCCTGCTGCAGGGCGAGGCCGTCGACGCGTTTTCGGCGATCGTGCACAAGGACGGGGCTTCCGCTTACGGCAACAAGATGACGACCAAGCTCAAGGAGCTGATCCCGCGTCAGCAGTTCGAGGTGCCGGTGCAGGCCGCGATCGGGTCGAAAATCATTGCGCGCGAGAATATTCGGGCAATCCGCAAGGACGTGCTCTCCAAGTGCTACGGCGGTGACATCACCCGTAAGCGCAAACTGCTGGAAAAGCAGAAGGAGGGCAAGAAGCGGATGAAAACCATTGGGCGCGTTGATGTTCCGCAAGAGGCATTCGTCGCGGCGCTGTCCACCGATGCCGCCGGGGACAAAGCGAAGAAGTAGCGATTGGCTTGGGGGGCCGAGTTGAGGCGAGGGATTGCACTATTGGCTGTCGCCCTGCTGACCGCCGGTTGCGTCAACACCGTGGTCGGCATGCCGAAGCGCGCCGTTCACCCCGCTTCGCCGGTCGTCGCGCTCGAGCAAGTCCTACCGACCGACGACGAGGTCACGGCCGCGGCCGGTAACCCGCTGATGCCGGAGGGTCCGCCTCAGGTCGGCGCTATAGACGTGCTGCCGAACGGGATTCGCGACGACAACGACGCCGCACCTATCGCATGTATCGGTGCGACTTCCCCATTGCTGCGCGTCGTCTACGAAAAGGGATTGGTCCGTGCGGTGGCTACCCAGACCTATTGGAATCCCGACTTGAGTGTGCCGGTGTTCGGTGTGCGCGCGGGTGTGGTCCGGTTGGCGTCGTCAACGGATGCACAGCGATTCTTCGCGTCATTCGTACCGCAGTGGCAAAGATGCGACGGCACCACCGTCACGATGTACACGCACGATACCGAGAACACCGAGTTGTATTCGAAGGTCACCGACGTGAAGGTCGACGGCCCGATACTGTCGGCGACCGTCATCAGCTGGGACAACCACCACACCCCACAGAGCGCCAACGAGCACGCAGTGGGGGTGGAATCCGATGTCATCGTCGACGTCAGAGTTTCCGTCGGGCCGCACGTGGAGGCCGGAACTCGGGCCATCGATCTCGCCCGGGTGATGTTGCGCAAGGTATCGAGCTCGAACTGACGGCGACCGACCCCGGCGCATCGTGTCGAGGGTATTACCTTGCCGGGTAACGGCTTTCGCTACATCGGCGCGTTGGCGGGCTGGAACATCCCCGAGCCGTCGGATTCCTCCTCGGCGCGAATCACGTGTACGACCGCGTTGATCAGCGCCAGGTGCGTGAACGCTTGCGGGAAGTTGCCCAGGTGCCGGCCGGTGCGCGGTTCGATCTCCTCGGCGTAGAGATGCAACGGGCTGGCGTAGGACAGCAGCCGCTCGCACAGCCGCTTGGCCCGCGCCACCTCGCCGATCTCGACCAGCGCGGACACCAGCCAGAACGAGCAAATCGTGAACGTGCCTTCCTCGCCGGACAGCCCGTCGTCGGTCTGCTCGACCCGGTAGCGCAGCACCAGGCCTTCCTCGGTGAGTTCGTTGGCGATCGCCAGCACCGTGTTGCGCACCCGCGGGTCATCAGGCGGCAGGAATCGCGTCAGCACCACCAGCAGCAGCGAGGCATCCAGCGCGTCACTCCCGTAGCGCTGGGTGAAAACACCGCGGGAGTCCACACCGTTCTTGAGAATGTCGGCCTTGATCTCCTCGGCGATGACCCGCCACTGCTGGGCATAGCTCTTCTCGCCTTGGCGCTCGGCCAGTTTGGAGCCGCGGTCGAGTGCCACCCAGCACATGACCTTCGACGACGTGAAGTGCTGCGGCTCCCCGCGTACTTCCCAGATGCCGCGATCGGGCTCACGCCAGTGCGCGATCGCCTCTTCCACCTGCTTCTTGAGCACCGGCCACAATGTCTCCGGAACCTGTTCGCGTGACTTGGCGTGCAGATAGAACGAATCCAGGATCGAGCCCCAAATGTCGTGCTGGATCTGGTCGTAGGCGCCGTTTCCGATCCGCACCGGCCGCGCGTGGTCATAGCCGGACAGATGGTTCAGTTCCTCTTCGACCAGGCTGCGCTCGCCACCGACTCCATACATCACCTGCAGCGGATGACGCTCGTTGTTGTTGGCGCCGGACACGTCGGCGATGAACGCGAAGAAGTCGTCGGCCTCGCGATCCAGGCCCAGCGTGTACAGGCCCCACAACGCGAAGGTCGAGTCGCGGATCCAGGCGTAGCGGTAGTCCCAGTTGCGCTCGCCCTGCGGCGTCTCCGGCAGCGACGTGGTGCTGGCGGCCAGCAGCGCGCCGGTGGGTGAGTAGGTCAAGCCCTTCAGGGTGAGCGCGCTGCGCTGCAGGTAGGCCCGCCACGGGTGGTCGGGGAAGTTGCCGATGTTGATCCACTGCCGCCAACACTCGGTGGTCTGCCACATCTTCTCGGCGGCTTCTTCATAGGTCTGCGGCGCCGGGTGCTTGGTCCAGCTGAGCGCGACGAACACGTCGTCGCCCTCCTTCATCCGGGTGCGGGCCCGCGCTTCGCGGCCCTCCAGCCCGATGTTCAGGTTGCTGGTCAGCCGCAGCTGCGGATGGTCGTCGGGCTGCTTGCTGGCACGCGCGAGCACCTCGCCGTAGGCATGGGCGGAGTACTCCCACGCGGGGCCGATGCGGTGGTAGTCGAACGCCGGTTCGCAGCTCATGACCAGTTCGACGGTGCCGCTGACGCAGCGCACCGTGCGCAGCAGGATGTGCTCGGCATCCCAGTCCATCGGCGTACGGCGGTGGGTCTTCGACCGGCGCTCGATGTCATGCCAAGGGCCCATCACCAGCGCGTCGCGCACGATCAGCCAGCCGGTATGGGTCTGCCACGTGGTTTCCATGATCAGACTGCCGGGCAGGTAGCGGCGCGCCGAGGGCACCGAGACGCCGTACGGGCCGAGCCGGAAATGGCCCGCGCTGCGGTCCAGGATCGCGCCGAACACGCTCGGCGAGTCCGGCCGGGGCACACACAGCCACTCGACCGAACCGGCGGGGGAGATCAGGCACGTCGTTTCCCAGTCGGACAGGAATGCGTAGTCGGCGATCGGCGGAAACGGGTTGCGCAGCGAGCTGCTGGAGGTAAAGGGCGCCGACGCGCTGAAGTCGAGCGGCGAAGCCTGTGGCGATTGGCGCGCGGAGGGAAATGACTGCGCGGGCTCCCCGTTGGCGGGCTGGTCGGCGGGTTCGGCGTGCATGACCATCCCGCCATCATCATCTGTCGAGGCGCCCGGCGTCCATTTTTTGTCCGGCCCCTGGCGCGGCGGTTCTCGGCGGATCAGCCGTTCGGCCGGGCAAACTTCGGTGCGTGCTCGGGCAGCGGACCGATCGCCACCAGGTAGGCGAGGAATCGCCGCAAAGACGGCAGCCGGCCGGCCAGTCGCACGCCCCGGGGCGCTTCGCCATCGCTTCCGGTCACCACGTCGGCGACCACTTGGGCGTGGATCATCCGCTGTACCGCCTGGATGATCGCCGTGGGTATCCAACGGCGCACCTGCACCCGCAACAGCTCCAGGGTCGAGACCCGGCCGGCTAGCAGCGGGTCGGCCAGCAGGCGCGCGGTGGCCACGGCGTCGGCGACCGCGAGGTTGATCCCGACACCGCCGACCGGCGACATCGCGTGCGCCGCATCGCCGATGCACAGGGCCCCGTCGGTGTACCACCGGTGGAGCCGATTGAGTTGCACGTCAAGCAGTTTCACGTCATCGAACGACGTCAGCGTGCCGACTCGGTCGGCGATCCAGGGCACCAGGTCCACCAGCACCCGGTGCAACGCCTCGATGCCCTGGCCGCGTAGGTCGGCATCGGCGCCCTTGGGAATGATGTAGGCGATCTGGTAGTAGTCGCCGCGGTCGATCATGATGATCCCGTGTCCGGCCACGAACATGCCGGCAAGCCCGCTCGGGTCGTCGGCATGACGAGGCAACCGGAACCACCACACGTCCATCGGGGCGCCGAACCGCCGCGGTTGGAATCCGAGCGCGGAGCGCACCGTGGATCCGCGCCCGTCGCAGGCCACCGTCAGCAAGGCGCGCATCTGCTTGCTTTCGCCGGTGGAGTCGCGATAGGTGACGCCGGTGACGCGGTTGCCGTCGCGCACCACGCCGGTCACTTCGGTGCTGCGCAGCAACCGGAAGCTGGGTTCCCCCTCGGCCGCGGTGGCCAACATCTCCAGGAAGTCCCACTGCGGCACCAGGGCGATGTGCTGGTGGGCGCCCGGCAACCGGGACAAATCGAGGTTCAGCGGTTGGCCCTGCATCTCCAATGTGATGCTGTCGATCAGGCGATGCGGAAGCTGGCTGAACCGCGAGCCCAAACCGAGTTCGTCGAGCAAGCGCAACGTGCTTGCGTGCACGGTGTCGCCCCGGAAGTCACGCAGGAAGTCTGCGTGTTTTTCCATCACCGTGACTCTTACGCCGGCCCGCGCTAACAGCAGGCCAAGCACCATTCCGGCCGGACCGCCGCCGGCGATGACGCAGGTGGTTTCCTCGGATGCGACAGGCACTCGCAGATCTTGACACATTGGTGTTTCCACAGCTCGGACGAATAGTGTGAGCCGGGTGAACGGGTTTCTCAATTGGTGGGACGGAAATGAGCTGTGGATTTCCGGACTTCCCTTCGTGCTGCAGGCCATGGTGGTGATGCCCGTCGTGCTGGCGGTCGCCTACCTCGCGGCGGTGGCCCTGGACTCCGTGCTCAGCAAAGGCCTCGAATTGATGCAGCGCGCGCGTCAGACCGACGGGACGCCCAGGTAACCGGATGCCTCGTTCGCACGTGACGTTGGTTCTGGTCACGCTCGTGGTGTTGGTGATCGTCGCCTGGTGGGTGACGCACTGAGGCGGGCACGCCGACTTGCGATGCCACCCGGTCCGGTGGCGGGTCAGCGAATTCCTGTTAGGCTTCGCGCCATGCACCTGACATCCGAAGCCCCGGAATGTGATGTCTTCGTGCACTGTTGTCGCTGACTACCACCCGTGCGCGGTCTGGTAGGGAGTTCGCGAATTCTCCTGACGTCTTGATTGCCTTTCCGCAGCAACGGACCGAAATCCGTAAGCCCGCACCGAAAGGCCGTCAATGCTTATCGACAACGCCGGCGCACCGCGCTGGCGGCCTCTTGTCGCGCTCGCACTGATCGTCGGTGTCGTCGCGGCCTGCGGCGGCGGCCCCAGCGATGTCGTTGGTGGCAGCGGGCCCTCGGGTGCGCACACCACGATCACCCTGGTCGCCTACTCCGCTCCAGAACCCGGATGGAGCAAGGTGATTCCCGCGTTCAACAACTCCGAAGAGGGCAAGAGCGTGCAGGTGATCACCTCCTACGGCGCCTCGGGTGACCAGTCCCGCGGCGTTGCCGAAGGCAAACCGGCCGACCTGGTGAACTTCTCTGTCGAGCCGGATGTGACCCGATTGGTCAAGGCGGGCAAGGTTTCCAAGGACTGGAACACCGACGCCACCAAGGGCATCCCGTTCGGGTCGGTGGTGACTTTCGTAGTACGCAAGGGCAATCCGAAACACATCAAGGATTGGGATGACCTGCTGCGGCCCGGTGTCGAGGTCATCACGCCCAGCCCGTTGAGTTCCGGCTCGGCCAAATGGAATCTGCTGGCCCCGTACGCCGCCAAGAGCGAGGGCGGCCGGAATGGCCAAGCGGGAATCGACTTCATCAGCCAATTGGTGCGCGACCACGTTAAATTGCGACCCGGGTCGGGCCGAGAAGCCACCGACGTCTTCGTCCAGGGCAGCGGCGACGTGTTGATCAGCTACGAGAACGAGGCCATCGCCACTGAGCGACAAGGCAAGCCGGTCGAGCACGTCACCCCACCGCAGACCTTCAAGATCGAAAATCCGCTGGCGTTGGTGACAACGAGCCCGCACCTCGACGTCGCCACCGCGTTCCGCAACTTCCAATACACGGCCGCTGCGCAGAGATTGTGGGCCCAGGCCGGTTTTCGGCCGGTCGACCCGTCGGTCGCCGCCGAATTCGCCGACCAGTTCCCGTTGCCGCCGAAGCTCTGGACAATCGCCGACCTGGGCGGTTGGGCCACGGTCGATCCGCAGCTTTTCGACAAGAGCAACGGCAGCATCACCAAGATCTATACGAAGGCCACCGGATGACCGTGACGACGCCCCCGGGCCCGGAAGCTGTTCGGCCCGAGCTCGACTCGCCCAGTAACACCCAACCGGTCGCGCGGTCGTTCGGGCGCGGTGGCACCTCGTCGCTTCGCGTCGGGGTGGCGACGCTGTGGCTCTCGGTGATCGTGCTGCTGCCGCTGGCCGCCATCGTGTGGCAGGCCGCCGGCGGCGGCTGGCAGGCGTTCTTGGAGGCCGTCACATCGCGTGCCGCGATCGACTCGTTTCGGGTGACGCTGACCATCTCCGTCGGGGTCACGGTGGTCAATCTGTTGTTCGGCCTGCTGATCGCCTGGGTGCTGGTGCGTGACGACTTCCCCGGGAAGCGTCTCGTCGACGCGATCATCGACCTGCCGTTCGCGTTGCCGACGATCGTCGCCAGCCTGGTCATGCTGGCTCTCTACGGGAAAAACAGCCCGGTCGGCCTACATCTGCAGCACACCGCCTGGGGTGTGGCGGTGGCGCTGGCGTTCGTGACGCTGCCGTTCGTGGTGCGCGCCGTTCAGCCGGTGCTACTGGAAATCGACCGGGAAACCGAGGAGGCCGCCGCGTCACTGGGCGCCAGCGGGCCGAAGGTCTTCACCTCGGTCGTGTTGCCCGCGCTGCTGCCGTCGTTGCTGTCCGGTGCCGGCCTGGCGTTTTCGCGGGCCATCGGCGAATTCGGTTCGGTGGTCCTGATCGGCGGGGCGGTACCGGGTAAGACCGAAGTGTCGTCGCAGTGGATACGCACGTTGATCGAGAACGACGACCGCACCGGGGCGGCAGCGATATCGATTGTGTTGCTGTTGCTTTCGTTTGTGGTGCTGTTCGCCCTGCGCCTGGTCGGCGCGCGGGCGGCCCGGCACGAGGAGCGCGCGCAGTGACATCGTCACGCTGGGTTCGTTACCTCACTCGGTATGTCGCGCTGGCCTATGTCGCGGTGTTGCTGATCATCCCGGTGGCGGTGATCTTGTGGCGAACGTTCGCGCCGGGGTTCGGCCAGTTCGTCGACTGGATCAGCACTCCGGCGGCGATATCGGCGCTGGACTTGTCACTGCTGGTGGTCGCCATCGTGGTGCCACTGAATGTCTTGTTCGGAATTCCCACCGCACTTGTCTTGGCGCGCAACAGATTTCGCGGCAAGGGTGTGCTGCAGGCGGTCATCGACCTGCCGTTCGCCGTCTCGCCGGTCGTCGTGGGTGTTGCGTTGATCGTGCTCTGGGGGTCGGCCGGTGCGCTCGGCTTCGTGGAACGCGACCTGGGTTTCAAAATCATCTTCGGCCTGCCGGGCATTGTTCTTGCCAGCATCTTCGTCACCCTGCCGTTCGTGGTACGCGAGGTCGAGCCGGTGCTGCATGAGCTGGGAACCGACCAGGAGGAAGCGGCGGCCACCCTGGGTTCTGGCTGGTGGCAAACCTTTTGGCGGATCACGCTGCCGTCCATCCGGTGGGGCCTGACCTACGGCATCGTGTTGACCATCGCCCGTACGCTCGGCGAATACGGCGCGGTGACCATCGTGTCGTCCAACCTTCCGGGCAAGTCGCAGACACTGACGCTGCTGGTCTCGGATCGCTACAACCGTGGGGCCGAATACGGTGCCTACGCATTGTCGACGTTGTTGATGGGTGTTGCCGTGGCCGTGCTTGTCGTCCAGGTGATTCTGGATGCCCGCCGGGCACGAGTGGCGAGCAAGGCCTGACAAGGAGATTCGGACATGACCGACGCCAAAACCACCGACCTGGCGATCACCGTGCGCGACGCCAACAAGCGCTACGGTGATTTCGTCGCATTGGAGCATGTGGACTTCGTGGTCCCCACCGGCTCGCTGACGGCCCTGCTGGGCCCGAGCGGTTCCGGCAAGTCGACCCTGCTGCGCACCATCGCCGGTCTCGACCAGCCCGACACCGGCACGATCACGATCAACGGCCGTGACGTCACGCGGGTGCCGCCGCAGCGGCGCGGCATCGGGTTCGTGTTCCAGCATTACGCCGCGTTCAAGCACATGACGGTCCGCGACAACGTTGCGTACGGATTGAAGATTCGCAAGCGGCCCAAGGCCGAAATCAAGGAGAAGGTCGACAACCTGCTGGAAGTCGTGGGGCTCAGCGGATTTCAGGGTCGCTACCCTAACCAGTTGTCCGGCGGTCAGCGACAGCGCATGGCGCTCGCGCGCGCTTTGGCCGTCGACCCGCAGGTGCTGCTGCTCGACGAGCCGTTCGGGGCGCTGGACGCCAAGGTTCGCGAGGATCTGCGCGCCTGGCTACGCCGGCTGCACGACGAAGTCCACGTCACCACGGTGCTGGTCACTCACGACCAAGCCGAGGCGCTGGACGTCGCCGATCGGATCGCGGTGCTGAACAAGGGCCGTATCGAGCAGGTCGGGTCCCCAACCGAGGTCTACGACGCCCCGGCGAACGCGTTCGTGATGTCGTTCCTCGGTGCGGTCTCGACGCTGAACGGCAGTTTGGTTCGCCCGCATGACATTCGGGTCGGTCGCAATCCCGAGATGGCGATCGCGGGCGGTGATGGCACCGCCGAATCCATCGGCGTCGTCCGCGCTACCGTCGACCGCGTCGTGGCACTGGGATTCGAGGTGCGCGTCGAGTTGACCAGCGCGGCCACCGGCGGCAGTTTCACCGCCCAAATCACCCGAGGCGACGCCGAGGCGCTGGCTCTCAAGGACGGGGACACCGTCTACGTGCGCGCCACCCGCGTGCCCGCCAGCATCGCTGCCGCCGCGCCGTCCGGCGGTGCCGACGAAGAACAGAGCACGTTGACCTCGGCCTGAAAGTTATTGCAGCGACCAGTAGGGCGGTTGCTGGGTCAGACGCTCGATGTACTCGGTCACCGTCAGCTCGTCGGACTCAGCGGTGTCGTCGCCGTGGGCGAATGGGCACCGTCGTGGATCGGTTTCGACGATCCACACCGCTTCGAGTTCGACTTCCGGGACGGGGGCGCCCGGCGCCGGTGAGATCAGGTCCGCGGCGAATCCCTCCGCGCCGGGCCAAGTCAGGCCGTCGCTGTAGATGACCTCGTTGTTCCGGTTCAGGGCGACGACATGGAAGTGGGGCAGCCCGGCCAGATGCTCGGCGAGCCCACGGGGTTCGTAATCGCCCATTGCGCCATGTTAGTGCCGCAAGCGATTTGACGTACGGTCAGCCGGCTCAGGCCGCTCAGGCCGCGATCTGGTCGGCGGCCGTGGCGGTGAAGCGATCCAGCACGGTCTCGGCCACCAACCGGTCGGCTCCCAGCGGGGCGGCCATCTCGATGCCGGCCTTGGCGGCGAATCTCTGCACCCGATCGGGGATGAATCCCGGCGCCAGGAACCACGGTGCGACGACTACCCGCTGGGCGCGCTGCCGGCGCAACCTGCCCAACGCATCGGAGAGCGAACGTTCCTGCTGAGTGGCGAACGCGGTGGTTGCCCCCGCCCAGGACGTGCCCGCCAACAGCTTTGGCGCGACCCGGCCGGTACGCGCGTTCACCGCCAAGTCGGAAGTGCCGATCGCCACCACGAGGACACCGACGCCCTCGTCGCGGCGCGAGACCCCCAGCTCCGTCACGCGCCGACGCAGTACCTCCACCATCCGGTCGTCTTCGCCGAGCACCGGTGCCTGCCACACTTGTTGGTTCGTAACACAATTGGCGATCTGGGCGGGGATGTCGACGCGGGCGTGGTACGCGTTGGCCAACAACAACGGAGTGACGACCGCCGGGCCATCCACCGACATGAGCACGTCGGCCAGGCTCGGTGAGCTGTGTTCCAGGAATGCCAGTCGCACATCGAGGTTCGGCCGCAAGCACACCACCTGGTCGGCGACGGCCCGTGCATTGGCCACCGACCGTGGATCCTTGCTCCCATGTGCGGTCAGGACGAGGCTGGGGTCGACGGCGCCACTCTCCCCCGCAAGCGGGAGGTGCCCCCACCTCATCGCTACGCTCTGCATCGTCGCCGGCGCGTCACGACGCGTGCAGCCCGCATTCGGTTTTGGCCTGCCCCTGCCAGCGTCCGCTGCGCGGGTCGGCGCCCTCGGCGGGCTTGGCCGTGCAGGGGGCGCAGCCGATCGACGGATAGCCTTCGTAGACAAGCGGATTGACCAATACATCGTGCTCGTCGATGTAGTTCTGCATGTCCTCGTCGGTCCACGCCGCCAGCGGGTTGACCTTCACCAGCTTGAATGCTTCGTCGAAGCTGATCAGTGGCGCGTTCGCGCGAGTCGGTGCCTCGACCCGGCGTATCCCGGTCACCCACGCGGAGTAACCGCTGAGGGCTTTGCTCAGCGGGGCGACCTTGCGGAGCCGGCAGCATTCGCCAGGGTCCCGCGCGAACAGGTCCTTGCCCTTCAGCTTGTCCTGCTCGGCCACCGTGTGCTCCGGCGTGACGTTGAGAACTCGCACGTCGTAGACGGATTCGATCGCATCGCGGGTGCCGACGGTTTCGACGAAGTGATAGCCGGTGTCCAGGAACAGCACCGGCACGCCGGGGCGCACCTTGGACGCCAGATCCACCAGCACGGCGTCTTGCATGTTGGAGGCGACGATGTAATTGCAGGTTGCCCAGCCGCGGGGGCCGTTGATACCGCCGAAGTTCTCATCCGTCCAGCGCAACAGCTCGGTGGCGCTGGCGCCCTCGAGTTCGGCCGCGCCCCGGGCGGCCAGCTCACGCAGTGCGGCGTATTCCGGGTCTTTCGTTTCGGTGCTCATCGCAGATCGCCCTCCTCGGCGCGAAGTGCCCACTGCGCGAACCGCTCTCCCTCGCTGCGGTGCTTGACGAAGTTGCGTACCACCCGATCGATGTAGTCGCCCAGCTCGTCACTGGTCACCTTGTGCTGGCGCAGTTTTCGGCCGAATCCGCTGTCCAGCCCGAGGCTGCCGCCTAAATGCACCTGGAAGCCCTCGACTGAGTTTCCGTCGCCGTCGTCGACCATCTGACCCTTGAAGCCGATGTCGGCCACCTGAATCCGCGCACACGAGTTCGGGCAGCCGTTGATGTTGACGGTGATCGGGACGTCGAGGCGTGAGTTGATGTCATTGAGCCGCTGTTCCAGCTCTGGCACCAAAGTCTGTGCCTTGACCCGGGTTTCGGCGAAAGACAACTTGCAGAACTCGATCCCGGTGCAGGCCATCAGGTTTCGGCGCCAGTGTGAGGGGTTCGCCTGCAACCCGAGGGCCTCGAGGCCGGCGACGAAGCCGTCGAGCTTGTCGTCGGGGATGTCGAGGATGACCAGCTTCTGGTAGGGGGTGAACCGGATCCGGTCCGAACCCGCCTGCTCGGCCAGGTCGGCCACCGCGGAAAGGATGGTGCCCGAGACCCGGCCCGCGATCGCGGCGACACCGACCGCGTTGAGTCCGTTCTTGAGCCGCTGTACTCCGACGTGGTCGATCGGGTGCGTGACCGGCTCGGGGGCCGGGCCGTCGATCAGCGGCCGCTTGAGGTACTCCTGCTCGAGAACTTCACGAAATTTTTCTACGCCCCAGTCCTTGAGCAGGAACTTCAGCCGCGCCTTGGCGCGCAACCGCCGGTACCCGTAGTCGCGGAACACCGAAGTGACCGCGGCCCACACCTCGGGCACCTCTGCCAGAGGCACCCACGCGCCGAGACGCTGGCCCAGCATCGGGTTGGTGGACAACCCGCCGCCCACCCACACGTCCAGGCCGGGGCCGTGCTCGGGGTGGTTGACGCCGATGAACGCGATGTCGTTGACCTCGTGCACCACATCCTGCAGACCCGAGATCGCGGTCTTGTACTTGCGCGGTAGGTCGGCGAATTCGGGTTGACCGATGTAGCGCTTGACGATCTCGTCAATCGCCCAGGTGGGGTCGAGCACCTCGTCGAGCGACTCACCGGCCAGCGGTGAGCCCAGGATCACGCGCGGGCAGTCGCCGCAGGCCTCGGCGGTCTGCAATCCGACCTCGGCGAGCCGCCGCCAGATCTCCGGGACGTCCTCCACCCGGATCCAGTGGTATTGCACGTTCTCCCGATCGGAGATGTCAGCGGTGTCGCGGGCGAACTCGGTGGAAATCTGGCCCAGAGTGCGCAGCGCGCCGGCTGAGAGGGCGCCGCCGTCGCAGCGCACCCGCATCATGAAATACCGGGCTTCGAGCTTGTCCATGTTCTCGTCGCCGGTCCAGCTGCCGTCGTAACCCTGCTCACGCTGGGTGTACAGACCCCACCAGCGCATCCGGCCACGCAGATCATTCTTTTCGATGCTGTCGAAGCCGTCCTTGGCGTACGTGTTCAAGATGCGTTCACGCACTTCCAGCGGGGGGCCGGCCTGCTTGAACTCCTCGTTGGCGTTCAGCGGCTCGCGCTCTCCCAGTGCCCACTGGCCCTCGCTTCGAGGGGCCTTGGCGGGACGGGCTGTGGTCATTCGAAGATCTCCTTCGCGGGCTGTGCAGGCGTGGACGCGCGACTCACCGGTCAATTGCGGCGGGCGCAGATCCGGCGCCAGCTGGACGTACAGGTGGGCGGGTCTACGACATCAAGCCGGACAGCTACAGCTGCAGACACGTTTGAGATCGATGTGCCGCCGAACCACTAGCGCGATGCGCTGGCTGGGCTGGGCGACGGTCACGCGCCCATTCTGCCATGGATAGAGGCGGCCAGCGCCACCAGGTCAAATTTGCCCTCACGATGAGCAAAACTACCCGGTAATCCTGGGTAATCGGATAGACAAAACCGAGAAACCCCTGAGAGGCCAGTCCGCTCGGCGTCTGACGTGGTCAATCGGCCAGGCCGCCGGGTGAACGGCGTCGACACGGTCCGCGCAGCGTAGTACAGAGGTGGCTGACGCCCGGGGCGGCAGGCCCGGGTGAATTTGCTCACCCCCGCGGTGGCCGAGCGGCCGGCGTGCCCCGGCGAACGTGCAATCATTTGGCATGGCTCTTCGCGCAGCATCGGTTGAGCTTCCCGGCCTACAGCGCAGTCCTGGGCAGTCGTTCGGGGTGTACATCCACGTCCCGTTCTGCATAACTCGTTGCGGGTATTGCGATTTCAACACCTACACGCCCGCCGAGCTCGGCGGCGTCAACCCGGACGCCTGGCTGGAGGCGTTGCGCACCGAGTTGGCGCTGGCCGCGGCGCGGCTGGACGCACCGACGGTGAATACGGTGTTCGTCGGCGGGGGGACGCCATCCCTGCTGGGGCCTGCGCGCATCGTCGCGCTGCTCGACATGGTCCGTGAACACTTCGTGCTCGCCCCGGACGCCGAGGTCACCACGGAGGCCAACCCGGAATCGGCCTGGCCGGACTTCTTCGAGGCCGCCCGAGCGGCCGGCTACACCCGGGTGTCGCTCGGCATGCAGTCGGTGTCCCCGTTCGTGCTGGGTGTCCTCGACCGAATCCACACGCCGAACCGGTCGGCTGCCGCCGCCCGCGAGGCGCTGCAGGCGGGCTTCGAACACGTCAGCCTCGACCTCATCTACGGCACGCCGGGGGAGACCGACGACGAGCTGCTGCGCTCGGTCGATACGGCGATTGCGACCGGCGTCGACCATGTGTCCGCGTATGCACTGGTCGTCGAGGAGGGGACGGCGCTGGGGCGCCGGGTCCGCACCGGTGAGCTGGCCGCACCCGACGACGACGTGCTGGCGCACCGTTACGAGCTGCTCGACGAGCGCCTATCCGCGGCCGGTTTCGATTGGTATGAGGTGTCGAACTGGTCGCGGCCGGGCGGGCAGTGCCGGCACAACGTGGGCTACTGGGACGGTGGTCACTGGTGGGGCGCGGGACCGGGTGCGCACGGGTACGTCGGCGCAACGCGGTGGTGGAACGTCAAGCACCCCAACGCATACGCGGAAATATTGGCGGATTCCAGGTTACCCGTGGCGGGCTTCGAGCAGCTGGATGCCGAGGCGTTGCACACCGAGGACGTGCTACTGAAAACCCGTATGCGCCAAGGGCTTCCGTTGGATGCGCTGAACGCCGTCGAACGCGAACGAGCCAAAACCGTTGTCGCCGACGGCTTGTTGGTGGCAGACGGCGACCGGCTGGTCCTCACTGCACGCGGCCGGTTGCTGGCCGACGGGGTGGTGCGGACCCTACTAGGGTGACGGCGTCAAACGCCGAACCACCCTTCGACGACGCGGGCGATCTCGATGTAGAGCGGGATCCCGATCGTGACGTTGTAGGAGAACGTCAGACCCAGTGACGCGGCCAACGGCAGCGTCGGACTCGCTTCCGGGATTGCCAGTCGCTGGACCGCCGGCACCGCGATGTAGGAAGCCGCGCCGCACAAGACGGCGAACAGCACGTAGGTGCCGGTCTTGAAGTCGGTGTGGGTCAGGCTCGCGTAGGAGCAGGCGACGATGATCCCCAGCGTGGCAAAGACATTCGGCGCCAGCACCGCGAAGAAGATGAAGCCGGGTCCCGCCGTTCGAAGGTCCTTCAACTTGCGTGAGGCCGTCATGCCCATCTCGAGCAGGAACAGGCACAGCACACCCTGGAACGCCATCACGAAGAACTTGTCGTCGTCCTGCACGACCTTTTGACCCTGCAGACCACTGATCAGGCCGATCACAATCCCGCCGATCAGCAGTACCAGCCCGGGGTTGAGGAACACCTCCTGGAACAGCTCACGGGAGAAGATGGACGGCTTCTTCTTGGTGAGCTGCACGCCCGGGCTGACGTCGAGTTCGTCTGTGCGCTCGCCCTTTTCCAGCGAGAGTTCGAGTTCCTCCTCGATCGCGCGCTCGGTCTCCAGGCTCTGGCCCTGCGGGGGCCGTGCCGCGGTGCCAGGCCCGATGCCGACCTTCACCGGCGCATAGCCCGGCTCGTCGGCCATGTTGCCCGCCGCGTCAATTCCCCGGTGCCGCAGGTGAGCCACCAAGTAGAGCGCCACCAGGCAGCCGGGAATCTCCATGACGGCCAGCATCACCGGCATGTACGCGTTGAAGGCGATGTTCACCGCGGCCAGGACCGCCACACAGGTGGCGAACGTCCCGGCAGAATCCGACCCGTAATAACCGGCGATCGTCGCCCGATCGATCCTGCGCAATTTGGTCAGCCAACCGAGCAGGTAATAAGCGACGATGCCGATCACGAAGTTGAGCGCGAAGCCCAACACCATGAATCCGATGATCGCCCCGACGCTGGAGGCATTGACCTCGGCGAGTTCCTCACCACCGTGCCAGCCGATAGCCAGCAGCAGGTACATAGTGAGGCCTTGATAGATCACATAGGGGAACTCGAATCGCACCTTCAAGATCGGGATCAGGAATCCGAAGTAGAAGAAAAGCAGAAGCGGTTTGAACAGGTTATGCGTGAAGTTATGCCAGAACTCTTGCAGCATTGGTGCCTCTCTTTTCCGTCCGGTGGCCCGGGGGAAGCACCGTCCGCAAGCGGGGGCTACCACGAACATCCCGAAGACCGTGGAAAATTTAGCTCTGCCGCTGCCAAACCGCCACTCGGATCTGACCCGAATTGTGCATGTCGTTCCAAGCCGGGCGGAAATGATTGGGGATCCCAAAACCGGTGGTCACAGCGATGCTGGTGGGACCGGGTATGGCGGGGTTAACGTGAATCTGGTGTGAGTTGGCTGTGTATTTACTGTCAGGATTAGCGTGTCGCCGCTCAACCGGAAATTAGCGAGGGCCGCACGCCGGCGCCCCGTTTGCGGTGGGTCACCGACAGCCAGGCGGACGGCGAGTAATGCGTCGTAATTTCTTCGAATCCGTCGACCCGAGAAACCGTAAGCACGCCTGTTTCCTGGTTTATTTCGAGTTCGTCGCCGTCGGATCCGTGGACTTCTTCACCGTTCGCGAGCCGGATCACGAACATAATGTTCCTCTCAGTGGAAGGGCGTTAATCGCGATCGGGCATTTGCTGGGTCGTCCGCACCGGCCGGATTAAACCTTTGTTACGTTTTTCTGTCAGGGTCCGTGGGAAACGTCCGGCGCGGATCGTCCGGCCCCGGAATGCTTCGGCGGTTCGAATGCTTTTGATAGCGGTTCACCCGAACTACCCCCTTCTCCGCGCCGGTCGGCTGGCGAGCCCCCCATGCAGTCCGCGTCGGAGCCAGTGATGGTACGGGGAACACAGCCATGCTAGCCCTTTCCTATTCGCTGGGCAGGTGAACGAGGGGCAAACGTTTGGCCTGCCGATGCCTCCGGGTGGACCGCTCGACGGGCCCTCACGCGATCAGTTCCGCGGTCGCTGCCTGCGCAAACGGGTCGGGCGCAGAACTGAGACGGCCGATCGCCCGGCCACTGCGAAGAGCCGACGCCGGATTAATTCCAGGAGCGATCGATCCGCGCGCAGCGCCCCTGGAGGCCCCGATCGCACACCTGCGAGAAGCTGTCCGCGCAGGCGCCGCATCTGATTGCGCGCTAATTGGCTTTGCGCCGGCGTGCCGACAATTCGTCGGGCGGCGCCTCGGTTCCGGCCTCCGGTGAGCGTTCCAGGTAATCGGCCAGGATGCGGCTGGTCAACGACTCGATGTTCGACTCGATCGAGGACGCGAGCGTTGCGGTGACGGTCGCCACCGCCTGGGTGCGGAACCGAACCAGCATCGTGATCAACTCGGCGATCTCGGCATCGGCGGGCAGCGCCTGGCCGGGTTTGATTTTGTCGAGGACGTGTTCGGCGCCGGCGCGCACCAACAGCTCGCTGATCTTGTCGATCTCGGGCACGATCTGCTCGTGCAGGTCGACTAGCTTCTCCAATTCGACGCCGTAGCCCCGGATCTCGTTGAACGCCTCGATCAGCTTGGGCCGGGTCACGGTGGCCTGCTGGCCGTCGACGCGGATCACCTGCAGGGCGACCAGCCGGTCGAACGCGGTCGGGTCGTCGACGAGCGCCTCGGCGTCGGCGAGCGGCATGGTCTCCGGTTTCTCGGTGGTCCAGCTGCCCACGATGGCCGTCTCGAGGCCCAGCACGTCGCCGAGGCTCTTGCCTTCTTCCCAGGCGCCCAGCATTTCCCGCACATGGGCGATGTTGTAGCCGCGATCGAGCATCGAGGTGATCAGCCGCAGCCGGGTGAGATGGGTGTCGTTGAACAACGCAATGCGCCCGACCCGCATTGGCGGCGGCAGCAGTCCGCGATCCCGGTAGACCCGGATGTTGCGGGTGGTGGTGCCGGCCAGCCGGGCCAGGTCGTCGATCCGGTACTCCCCGGATGCCGCGTCGCCATGCGGGTGCCGCACCGCCGCGTCGAACAGCTGCGACACCGCGGTGTCGATGAAGTCCCGCGATTGGCGCCGAACGCGTTTGGGCGCCCGCCGCACGTTGTACAGGACGCTGGCGATCGTGCCGGGTTCCGGTTTCTGTGCCATCTCAGTGCGTCAGCTTAGGCCGACGAGGTGACGCGCTTGGCCGCCCCGCGCGCAACTGCCCGGTAGTCCGCATAGCGGAAATCGCTCATCTGGCGAAGATACTGGGTCGCGAAACCCGGGTACATCGAGCCGTTGAACCCGTCCTTGGTGAGATACCAACTGCGACAACCCGACATCCAGGTTGTCTTGGTGAGCCGGCGCTGAATGCTTTCGTTGTGGCGCAGCTGCACGTCTTCGCGTACGTCGAGGTAGCGCAGGTCGTCGTCGAGGATGGTGCGGATGCCGCGCACCGCGTAATCGAGTTGACCCTCGATGTAGACCAGCAGCGAGTTGTGCCCCGGCCCGGAGTTGGGGCCGGTCATGAAGAACAGGTTCGGGTAGCCGTGCGCGTTGATGCTCTTGTAAGCCTGTGCGCCATCGGCCCATTCGTCGGCCAGCGAGCGCCCGCCGAGGCCGGTGACGGCGAACGGCGGGCCGGTGAGGTGGACGTCGTACCCGGTGGCGAACACGATGCAGTCGAGGTGATGTTCGATACCGTCGCTGGTGCGGATGCCGACGGGGCTCAGCGTCGCGATCGGCCAGGAGATCAACTTGCAGTTGTCGCGCTGCAGCGCGGGGTAATAGTCGCTGGAGACCAGCATCCGCTTGCAACCGGGAGCGAAGTCGGGGGTCAGTTGCCGGCGCAGCCACGGGTCCTTGACGGTGGCGCGCAGATGAGCCTGGCCGAGCCGAGCCACCAGCGAGGTCAACGGGGTGTCCCACACCAGGGCGGTGGCGCTGGCTTCGTGGCCCCAGAACAACGCCTGGCGGGCAAGTTGTTGCGCGGCAGGTACTTTGGCGAATAGGATTTGCACGGCCGGCGGGGTCGCCACGTCGAGGCGGGGCAGCACCCAGCCCGGGGTGCGCTGGAACACCTTGACGAATCCAGCCCGTTTGACCAGTTCGGGAATGATCTGGATCGCGCTGGCGCCAGTCCCGATGACGGCGACGCGCTTGTCGGTGAAGTCGTAATCGTGATCCCAGCGGGCACTGTGGATCTTGTGTCCCCGGTAGGTGTTCAGACCACGGATGTTCGGGAAGCTGACATCTGAGAGGGGGCCGGAGGCCAAAACGATGGTGCGGGCGCGAAATTTCTTGCGGTTCTTGGTCTTCGCCGTCCACACACCGGCGTCCTCGTCGAAGCTCAGATCGTTGACCTCGTGTTGGAAACGGATGTGCGGGCGGATGTCGAACTTGGTCGCCATGTCTTCGAGGTGGCGGCAAATCTCGGGGGCAGGGGAGTAGGTCCGCGACCACGTCGGATTTTTCACGAACGAGTAGGAGTAGAGCAGCGACGGCACGTCACAGCTGGCCCCCGGGTAGGTGGTGTCGCGCCAGGTGCCGCCCACCCGGTCGGCGCGCTCCAGGATGACGATGTCGGTAATTCCGGCCTGGGCCAACCGAATTGCGGTACCGAGTCCGGTGAAGCCGGCTCCGATGATCAGCGTTGCGTAGGTGTGGTCGACGGCCATGGTCAGGCTGCCGGCTCGTGGGTGAGTTCCTTCGACCAGCTCGGCGCCGGCCTCAGCAGCGGCTTGGGATAGAAATCCGACAGCCACACCATGGAATTGGCCAGCAGTTGATAGGGGTGTCTCGGGTTGACCACCCACATGCCGTGGCGCTTGAGCAACTTGTAGGTGGGCACCCGCCGGGTGCGCTCACCCCGGTCGCCGAGTTGCTTGAAACGGTTGACCGCGTTGAACAACCGCTCCGAATCCATACCCATGCCGGCCATCTCGTTGCGGACCCGGTTGAGCAGCGGCACGTACATCAGCACGCCGATGATCAGACCAGGGGACGCGAAGCGCCCGACGAATTCGATGGCGAGTCGACGCGCGCTGGCATTGCCGATCATCTCCAGCACCTCGAAATCGACGGCGATGTGCCGTGATTCGTCGTTGTTGATCTTCTCGAACACCTGATGGCAGACGGGATCCTGCACAGTGTCAAGGAGGAACTTCAGCAGCGCGCCGTCGAGTGCGACCTCCAGCATCGGGATCACGGTGCCCAGCACCGACAGCGGCATGTCGTCGGCGAACGTGTCCAGCCACTCGATGGCCAACCGGATGTTGACGTTGGGCTTGGGGATCTCGCCGTCGTCGAGCATGCCCCAGCGCTTCATCAGGGCCAGTTCGGCGTTGGCATGCCGTTGCTCCTCGGCGTGGAAATACCGGTAGATCTCGGCGATGGTGGGGTTCGGCGCCTTCTTGGCGAGCGCGGCGAATCCCCGGGCGCCGATGTTCTCGATCCAGCACAGGTCGGCCATGAAGGCCCGGAGTTTGGGCCGAAACTCGGGCTTGATGGTGTCGGCCCCCGGCGCGTCCCAATCGATGTCGGCAAGCGCCCACTGGCGATCCTTGATCTTGGCAAGCATGGCTTCCATGTCGATGGCCACCAGCAGCCCCCTTCCCATTGCGATTATCAGTGCCTGTTCGCCCGCGACACGAGGCCGACCACGCGGGTATAGGCCTGCGGCGCAAGACGTTTGATGTTCCAGCCGATCTTGGCGTCGAGTTGTGGCATGCAGTAGAGCTCACCGCGATCGTGGGCATCCAGACAGATCCGCGCGACCTTCTGAGCCGAGAACCCGGTCCAGCGCATCAGCGTGTTGGCGAGGTCGCTGGACTCCTCGCTGATCCGGCCCGATGCCACGATATTGGTCTTGACGAACGTCGGACACAACACCGTGACCCGGATGCCGGTACCGGACAATTCGGCGGCCAGCGTTTCGGAAAGCGAAAGCACGCCGGCCTTGCTGACGTTGTAGGCAGCCATGCCGGGAGCGGCACCGAACGCTGCCGCCGAGGCGACGTTGATGATGCCACGTGGGGCGTGCGCGGACCCGGCCTCGCGCAGGATCGGGGTGAACACGTGGCAGCCGTGAATCGGGCCCCACAAATTGATGCCCAGCGTCCACACCCAATCGTCCAGGGGCACATCGCCGATGGCTGCACCGCCGGCGCCGACACCGGCGTTGTTGATGATCAGCGTGGGAGCGGCTCCGAAGAAGGACCGTGCTTCTTCGGCCAGCGCGCGAACGTCGTCGATTCGCGAAACGTCGCAGCGGTTCGCGATCGCCTTCGCGCCGTGCTCGGCGACGGCGTCCGCGGTCTGTTGCGCGGCGACCTCGTCGATGTCACTGCATACCACCGTGCCGCCCCGGCGAGCGAGTTCGACGGCGAACGCCGCGCCGATCCCGCTGCCGGCCCCGGTCACTACGGCCAACGCGCTGTGGCTGGTGGTCTTCGACGTGCCGAGCAGTTTGTCCAGTGGTCCGAGCATCGTCAGCCCACCTTGTCAACCACGGCGCGGGCATCCTGCAAGGAGTGGGCGATGAACCGCGCAACGTAGGCCATGGCCTTTGCCGCTTCGGGCGTCATGCGCGGAAGTGCTTGGAACACATGGACTTGGTGCGGCCACACCTGCAGCTCGCAGCGGCCGCCGGCGGCTGTGATGTCGGCGGCTAACTGCCGCGCATCGTCCTGCAGCATTTCGGCCCCGCCGGCCTGAACCAGGGTCGGCGGCAGCATCGCACCGCCGGCCACGTCGAGTGTCAACCGGGGATGGGTGAGATCGATTTCCGGGTGGTAGAGCGCGACCAGACGGGCCGCGTCGGCGACTCGGATGGCGGGATCGGGACGAATCTTCTCGCGGGCGAGCGCGAGCGCGAAGGTCATGTCGATCAGCGGGGAGAACAGCACCAGCGCGGCAGGAGAGTTCGTGGCGACCTCGGGCTGCAGCAGCATGTCGACCGTCAGGTGACCGCCCGCCGAATCACCGGCTATCACAATGTTTTTCGTCGGCACATTACACGTATGCACCAGCCAGTCCCAGCCCGCCCGGACATCGTCGGCGGCGGTCGGAAAGCGATAACGCGGCGCCAACCGGTAGTCGACGCTGAACACCGGCAGGCCGGTCAGCGATGACAGCCAGGATGCCAACCGCCGGTGGGTCTTTGGCGAGCATACGGCATAACCACTGCCGTGTACGTAGTAGATCGCGCCGTGTGTTGTCGACGAATGCGTGGTTTCGCTCGTCGGCGTCCGTGGCCCGTACACCCATTCACCCTTGACCCGGCGACCGTCGGGCAGTCTCGTGTCGACCAGTTCAACGCGGGTGCCCGACAGTGATGGGCCGAAGGTGGCCATCACACGCGCGATCAGCTGGCGCGACAGCCAGATTCCCCACGCGCGCTCGGGCGGCACCAGCCCGCTGAACGGTCGCAGCGTGTAGGTGCTTACCGCCGCTGCGCCGCGGGACCGCAGTGACCCGCGGGCCGGAACGATGTCCGCCATGCAACGCAGTCAACAGTAAATGGTGACATTCGTCAATGGCAGCTTTCGGTGGGGCGGTGATCCGCGTATGGGGTGCCCCTCCCGGAAGCCGCGCGGCTACTCCAGGCCGTGTGGGTACTCCGAAGCCCGAACCTGGTTTCCGCCAGCGCGTTTCGCCTCGTACATCGCGGCATCGGCGGCCTCGACCAGGCTTTCGATGATCTGTCGCCCGGGCCTTTCGACCACCATCGGCAGACAAGCGCTGCTGACACCCACGCTGGCGGTGACATACCAGTTGGTCGCGGCAATGGCCACCCGCACGGCCTCAGCGGCGTGGAGTGCTTCCTGCTTGCCGATACTTTCGGCGACCAGGAATTCCTCCCCGCCGACGCGAGCGAGCACCGTCTTGCCGTCGCGGATCTGGCGCAGGTTGTCGGCAACGGCCACCAAGATTCGGTCTCCGGTCGCGTGACCGTAGGTGTCGTTGATGCGCTTGAAATTGTCGAGATCGATCATCATCACACTGATGCACAGCGGGCGCTCGTCCCCGGCGAGCAGCTTCGGCGCCGTTCGATAAAAGCCCCGGCGGTTGCGCAGGCCGGTGAGCGGATCGGTCGAGGACTTCAGGGCGTCCACCGACAACCAATGCACGAGGACCTGTCCGCAGAACGGTACTGCCAGCAGCCCCGCACTTAGCACCAACCAATCCGCTGTTGCGATCAACGCGTCGCTGTTCACGGCGATCCGGGCGGCGCAAATTGCTGCGGCACCCGATGCGGTGCCGAGCGTGAAAACCAACAAGCGAGCCGAGTGAAAGAACGCGACGTAACCCGCCAGGCCGCCGAATGCCGCACACCCGAGCATTCCGTTACGCGGATCGTTCTGCACGATGCAGGCGACCGCGATGCCCAGCGCGCCGACCGCTGAAAAGATCTTGGATTGCGCCCGGGTGGGCCAGCGCAGCCCGTATGCCAGCGCGAACCCCAGGAGGATGACGATGGCCGCCATGGCGCCGGCGCGCTGCGTGGGTGCGTGCGGACCCGATGGGCTGCTGAGCATCAGTACCGTCGCTGCCACCAGGGTGGTCAGGATCGCGACGAGCAGGAAGCGGACAAACGGCTTCAGTCCGCGCGCGGCAAGGTATTCCGACAGCCAATCGTAGTGGTCGGGCTGCCGCCACCACACGCTGATCCACCCCACTACCGACGCCCCTCGCCCCCGGTGACGTCGAAATCGACGGCGCCGACCAAACCTTCGGTCGTATGCTACTTACCGGTTGCCGAAACGCAGGGCTCTTCGCGCAAAGCGGGATCGGCGGGTGGGCGTGCAGGCCGATTAATCGCAGCGCCGGAGCGCGAACACCGGGATGACACGCGTGGTCTTGGTCTGGTACACCCCGAAGTTCGGCGACCTGGACACCACCTCGTCGAACAACGAATCGCGCTCCTCGCCCAGGGCCTCGCGGGCCGTGGCCTCGAACGACTCGGTGCCTATCTCCAGGCGCACCTGTGGATTCGCGCGCAAGTTGTGCACCCATGCGGGATCTTTCGGTGCCCCGCCGCGCGAACCGACGATCACCAGGGCGTCATCGATAGGAAAGTACACAAGCGCGGTCAAGCGCGGCAGGCCTGACTTGGCGCCGGTCGTGGTCATCAACAGCACGTTGAGTTCTTCGAAGACGCCGCCGACCTTGCCGGCGTTCTGCCGAAATTCGCCGATGATCTGCTTGTTGAACGTCTGCAGTGCGACCGTGTCGGTCCGGAACCGCTGGTCGTCGAATTCTTGCACTCCGCCGAGGGTAAGGCGCCCTGCGCCGCGTGAGGGCTTATCACGGAGCCGGAAAACGATGGTTGTCAGGCAGAAGTCGTGATCGGTTGGTAGACATAACTTTCTGCCCGGGACGTGGCGCCGGTGGGCACTGCCCGGGAAAGTGAATTGCCAGCTGCCCAAGCCGGGTTCATGATGCTAGGGGCCCGGGCCGCCCGACGCGGTCACGTGGCCGGGCCGGCGATCACAAAGGAGTCCGAATCGTGAAGCTCGCAGAGGCTTTGTCGCTACGCGCGACTGCGGCGCGGCGGATCGAGCAGTTGCGCACCCGCATCGTGAACAACGCTCGATACCAAGAAGGCGAAGAGCCCGCCGAGGACGCGTCGGCCCTGTTGACCGAAGTCGGCGAGGTGCTCGATGAGTTCGAAACTCTGATCCGGCGTATCAATCGCACCAACGCGGCCACCACCCTCGACGCGGACGGCACCCTGACCGATGCGTTGGCCCGCCGCGACGCGTTGCGCCACCGTCACTACGTGGTGACCGTGGCGGCAGATGCGGCTGCAGGCATTAACCAGCCCAACTACTCGCGGCAGCTGCGGTCCGAGCTGAAAATGCAGTCCGCGTTGCCTGTCGCCGAGTTGCGCGCGCAGGCCGATGTGCTGGCGCGCGAGCTTCGTGAGCTAGACGTGCGGATCCAACGCTCCAATTGGGAGGTAGATCTGCTGGATTGAGAAGGTGGAGCAGGTAGTTGTCGTGAAGGCGTGCACAAGCCCTGATCGGCGGGCGAAGTCCGGTCTCTCCTGGCGCGCGAAGGGCAGCGCAGAGGGTCCGATTCCCTCATCACATCGCAGCCCAGCATTGCGCACCGGTGACGGCACACAGCACACAGCACATCACCACGTGCAGATTCGTGACAATGAGGGCGGGCACGGGGCATCCACCTTGGGAATCCCACTCGACGGATAATCGTCTCCAGCATCCCAAATGTGCCAGGAAAGGAAAGCCGCTGATGATCCGCGGAAAGTCGGTCGTCGTAACGGGTTCCACGTCGGGTATAGGTCTTGCGATCGCACGGGCTTTCGCCGCGGAGGGAGCTAACGTGACCCTCAATGGCTTCGGTGACCCGGAGGTTGTCGAGCAGCAGCGGTCCGATATCGAAGAGACTTTCGGGGTGACGGCGGCCTATTCGGGCGCCGACGTGACCAAGCCGGCCGAGATCGCCGACATGATCGGCGACGCCGAACGGACCTTCGGGTCGGTCGATGTCCTCGTCAACAATGCGGGGGTTCAGTTCGTGGCGAAGCTGGAGGACTTTCCGGTCGAGAAGTGGGACGCGGTGATCGCGACGAATCTGTCGGCCGTGTTCCACACGTCTCGCTGCGCACTGCCCGGGATGAAACGGCGCGGCTGGGGCCGAATCATCAACATCGCCTCGGCGCACGGCCTGGTCGCGAGTGCGGAGAAATCGGCCTATGTGGCGGCCAAGCATGGCGTTGTGGGGCTGACCAAAGTGGCGGCGATCGAGACCGCCGAGCACGGCATCACTTGCAACGCAATCTGTCCCGGATGGATCATGACCCCTCTGATCGAGCAGCAGATCGAAGCGTTCGCCAAGTCGGCGGGAAAGTCCTTCGACGAGGCCAAGCAAGAATTCGTCGCCGACAAGCAGCCGATGGCGCGCTTCACCCGCCCGGAAGACGTTGGGGCACTTGCGGTTTTCCTGGCCGGCGATGCGGCGGCCACCATCACCGGTGCCAGCTACTCGATCGACGGCGGCTGGACCGCCCAATGACGCCCTAGGTGGTTTGCGCCTGCGGCAGCGGGCGACTGCGCACCAGGGTCGGCCACCAGAACCACGGCCCGAGAATGCGCAGAATGCACGGCACCACAAACGACCGCACGATCAAGGTGTCGAGCAGCAATCCGATGCACACGGTGGAACCCACCTGGCCGATCGTTCTCAGATCGCTTGTCAGCATTGCCAGCATCGTGAACGCGAACACCAAGCCCGCGGACGTCACCACACCGCCGGTGCTGCCGAGCGCGCGGATCAGACCGGTGTGGATCCCGGCGTGCAGCTCCTCTTTGACGCGAAGGATCAACAGCAGGTTGTAGTCCGAACCGACCGCCACCAGGATGATGAACGTAAGCGGCAAAATCAGCCAGTGCAGCGGCAGACCGATGAGATGCTGCCAAACGAGGATGGAGAGCCCGAACGCGCCGGCGTAAGAGAAGGCCACCGTCAAGGGAATTACCAAGGCCGCCATCAGACTTCGCGTCAGGAACAGCATGATCAAGAAGATCAGCACGAACGCGGCGATCGCCACGATCAGCAGATCGGACGCGGCGTATTGCTTGATGTCCTTATTGGTTGCCCCGGAACCGCCGATATAGACTTTCGAGCCGGCCAGCGAGGTCTCCTTGAGCGCCACCGTTATCGCGTTGGGGAACTGTTCGACGTGCTGCACACCCTCCGGGCCGTTGGCGTCTCCCTCGTGGGTCACGATGATTCGGGCGGCCTTGCCGTCCGGCGACATCAGCAGCTGCATACCGGTTTTGACGTCGTCGTTGTCGAAACCCTCGTGGGGGATATAGAAGAAGTCATCGCTGCGGGACTGGTCGAAGTCGAGTCCGACATTGATTTGGTCGTCGAATGTCTGGTCGGTCTGTGTGGTTTGCAAAGACGACTGACCGTAGGTGTTGACCAAGAGATTGGCCAGCGCCTCCGAGTCGTCGGCGGTGAGTTTCAGTTGCGTGATGATTTGCGGCAAGGTCTTGTCGATGACCTCGAGCGAGGCTACGGCGTCCTTGATGTCGTCGGCCATCTTGTCGAGACCGTCGATCGACTCGAACAGCGACCTGAAGGCGTAGCAGACGGGAATGTCGAAACAGTGCTTCTCCCAATAGAAATAGCTGCGCATCGGCCGGAAGAAGTCTTCGAGGTTGGCTAGGTTCGACCTCAACTCGTCGGTGACCTTTTGCATGTCCTCCATCGTGAGGACCGTCTTGTGCATCTCGTCCGACATCGTCTGGAAGAAGCCGATCTCCTTGCGCAAGACCGCGACCGTGTGCTGCGTGATCTCGGCCTGCTCACTGGTATTGGCGTTTTGCCGCTGGTTGAACGGGAGCTGTTGGCCCAGACCGCTGCCCTGTGTGGTGAACAGATACGGGATGTGGGCATGCTCCAAAGCTCGACCCATCGGCCTGGTGATGCTCTGCACCATCGCGACGCCGGAAAGGCGTTCCAGAGCCTTGGCGGCGCGGTCCAACGAGATGAAGTCAGCCGAGTTCCTCAGGTCGTGATCCGACTCGATCATCAACATCTCGGAAAAGAGCTTGCTCTTCGGGAAATGCCGATCCGCCGCCTGGAAACCAAGATTGGCGGGGGAATTGTGCGGCTGGTACTGACGGTCGTCGTAGTTCTGGCGGTACGTCGGCACGAAGATCGCTCCGAGCATGACGGCAGCGGTGCTGGCCGCCAGGATCGGCACCGGCCATCGGACGACGCTCGTCCCGATCCGTCGATACAGGTGCGCTTTGGCCTTGCTTTTCGGGTCGAAGAGCCCAAAGAGGCTGCCCACGGTCAAAAACGCCGGACCGAGCGTCAGCGCTGCCGCGATGGTGAACAGCATGCTGATCGCGACCGCCGGCCCCATGGTGTGGAAGTAGTTGAGGCGCGCGAAAGTCAAGCAGTAGCAAGCCCCGGCGATCGTCAGCCCGGACCCGAGGATGACGGGCGTGACGCTTTTGTATGCGGTGTAGAACGCCTGCTCCCTGCCTTCGCCGTCGTGTCGCGCCTCGTGGTAGCGGCCCATCAGGAAGATGCCGTAGTCCGTGCCCGCTCCCAGGGTCAGCGCGACTACGATATTCACCGCGAATGACGAGAGTTCGATGTACCCAAGATGACCGAGGGTCGCGATAACTCCCTTCGCGACCAACATCTCGAACAGCACTCCGGCCAACGGCACAAACAGGGTGACCACAGAGCGGTACACCAGCAGCAACATCCCGATGATCAGAAAGATCGTCACGATCGTGATGTCGTTCAGGCTCGAATTCGCAATAGCTACGGTGTCCGAGGCCAGCGGTGCGGCGCCGCTGACGTAAACCTTGAGCCCGGGTGGCGGCGTGTCCTTCGCGACGATATCCCGAACGGCCGCAACGGATTCATTCGCTTGCATCTGGCCGATATCGCCGGCGAGACGCAGCAGCACGTATGCGCACTTGCCGTCGAGGCTCTGCGCCCCTGCCGCGGTGATCGGTTTGCCCCACAGATCCATGGCGTACTGCACATGCTTGGGGTCTTGCTTGAACCGGCGCATCAGATCGTCGTAGTACTGATGATCCGCGTCGCCCAGCGGCCGATTGGCTTCCAGCACAATCATGGCCAAGCTGGTCGAATTGGACTCGTGGAACTTCGCGCCGATGGACAACAACGCTCGCTGTGACGGCGCGTAGTGCGGGACTACCGGACCCGCGAGTTCTTCTGCGACCCGCTCTACCTGCGGCATGAAGGTGTTCGTCGACACGGCCAAAAGCGCCCAGAAGGCGATGATCGGTATCGCGAAGACGCGGACCATTCTGGGAACGAAAGGTCGTTTCGCCACAGGCTCCGACCGATGCTCGCTCATGCGGATTTCACCAGGCAGAAGACGTGTGCGTCCTGATGGGCATCGGACTGTTCAGCGCGGACAACGCCGTTGACCCGCAACCGGCAGCCGACCTGGCCGCCCTGAACCTGCGCCGAGATGCTGCCGGACACCACGGTCAGTGTGGTCGACTCCGTGTGCGACCACGGCAGCGTCGTGAGATCAACCCGATGCGGATGTCCGTTGACGTCCACCCACACGAGCATCCCGCCTTGCCCGACGTTGCCGAACAACTCGTAGGTGAGCCGTTTGATACTGAACTCCGGCGGTGCCGCGGGCTCATTGACGGTGATGACTGGCGGGGGGTTGGAGAACTCGTGCACCTTCCACATGGCCACCCCTCCCACGGTGAGCGCAACGACGGCGACCAAAGGCATCCAGACTCGTGCCAAGACGGTCCTGCCGACTGAACGAGGGCTCACTCGATCACCTTTTCGGACTACGGTTCGGGCCTGGCGCTCTCATTTCATCCCCGCCCGCGCGCCGCCCGAATAGTAGACGGTCATGTGCCCAATGCGGTGGACTGATGGTCAAGAGTAGCGGCTTTGGGCCAATACGAGAACATGATGACTACCGAAGTTGCCACCCGCCGGGGTTCACGGCAACGGGGATGCGCCCAGTCACGCCGATCGCGGCACGAATCGCTGCGATCATGCCGGTTTGCTTAGAGCGCCGCCGGCGCGTGAAAAGGCATGTCAGCAACGGCACGAGCCGTACTCATGTCGTTGCTCACGACAATTTCCGCAAACGTCTTTTCAACCTCACGCTGCGCAGGATCTGAGTCGTGAAGTTCAGCGAGGCGAGCATGGGGAACACCCCGAGGAAGGTCCGCTCCGACGGCGTCGCCCCGTGCAAGTGGTACAGGCTCCCGAACACGTAGAAGCAACCGACCGAGAACAAGGCGCCGGGGATGCTGAACGTCAGCAAGGAGCTGCGATCGGCCACGATTTGCTTCGCGTAGTCGAGCTCTTCTTGCGACATCGGTTCGCGTTTACGCACCTTCACGGTGACCGTCCTGGCGATGCCGATTTCGTCGGATATCGGAGTGGAAGGCCGTTCCCCCAGCCGCTTGATGTACACGGCCGCAATGGTGGCGAACACCAGAGCCAGTACCAGGGCAACGACCGTCAGCAGGCCGAACAAACCTTGCTCCATTGCTCGCTCCTTGCCTGACGGTAGCCGTTGTGGACGCGACCGAGCACTAGCTTAGGCCCGAACCCGGGGCGTGGGGAATCGCTGCCAGCCTTTGGTCAGGCGCCGGTAACGGTTCGAGCTCGTTTCGGTCATGCCGCCGCACGTCGGACGCCGCCGCGGATCGCGCGGTTTAACAATGCGGGCATGACGCAATCGCGGGAGTCCGACGATGGCGCGTGAAATCTCGCGGCAGACGTTTCTGCGTGGTGCCGCCGGAGCACTAGCCGCCGGAGCGGTGTTCGGGACGAGCCGACTCGGTTCGGCCCCGGCTAGCGCTGCGCCGAATGCCACTGGCTGGGAAGGACTTTCGTCCGCGCTTGGCGGCAAGGTGCTGCTGCCGGACAGCCCGCAATTCGGCTCGGCCAAGCAGGTTTTCAACACCAACTACAACGGTTTGACCCCGGCCGCGATAGTCACTCCGACGTCGGCGACCGACGTGCAGAAAGCGATGGCCTTCGCCGCCGCCAATCACCTCAAGGTCGCTCCCCGCAGTGGGGGACACTCGTACATCGGCGCGTCGACGGCTAACGGCGCCATGGTTTTTGACCTGCGTCAGCTGCCCGGTGGAGTCAACTACGACGCGGCCACCGGGCAGGTCACGGTGACGCCGGCGACGAGTTTGTATTCCATGCACGAGACGCTGGCCGGTGCCGGCCGGGGTTTGCCGACGGGCACGTGCCCGTCGGTGGGCGCCGCGGGACACGCGCTGGGCGGTGGAATGGGTGCCGACTCCCGGCATGCCGGCCTGCTGTGTGACCAGCTGACCTCGGCGCAGGTGGTGCTCCCTGGCGGCCAGGCGGTGACGGCGTCGGCCAACAGCAACCCCGATCTGTTCTGGGCACTGCGCGGTGGTGGGGGCGGCAATTTCGGGGTGACCACCTCGCTCACCTTCAACACGTTCCCCACCCACGACGTCGACGCCGTGAACCTCAACTTCCCGGCGCAGTCGTTCGCGCAGGTGCTTGTCGGCTGGGCCAACTGGTTGCGCACCGCGGACCGCAACAGCTGGGCACTGGCCGACAGCACTACCGACGGGATGGGCACGTCGTGCCGCATTCTTGCGACCTGCCCGGCCGGATCGGGCCCCAGCGTGGCGAACGCCATCACTCACGCTGTCGGCTTACAGCCGAGCGGGGTCGACAACCACACCTTCAACCGCATGGACCTGGTCCGGTATCTGGCCGTCAACAATCTCAACCCGCAGCCGCTGGGTTATGTCGGCGGCTCAGATGTCTTCCAGACGCTCAGCCCGGCCGCCGCGCAGGGAATTGCCGCCGCGGTCAACGCTTTTCCGCGCGGTGCGGGCCGGATGCTGGCGATCATGCACGCGCTGGACGGCGCGCTGGCGACTGTCGCGCCGGGGGCCACCGCATACCCGTGGCGTCAGCAGGCCGCGCTGGTGCAGTGGTACGTCGAAACCGGCGACCCGGCGGCCGCGACGAACTGGCTCAGCACGGCACACCAAGCGGTGCAACAGTATTCGGTCGGCGGCTATGTGAACTACATCGAGGCCAACCAGCCGCCGGCGCGCTACTTCGGGCAGAACCTGTCCCGGCTGTCGGCCGTGCGGCAGAAATTCGACCCGGGCCGGGTCATGTTCTCGGGGTTGAACTACTAGCCGCTTCGGCGACCGTCACTCCACCCTCGACGACGCATAGCCACGCCAGGGCCACCGCACTCGGATGCCGGTCGGCGGGCAAACGCCGGCTGCGCCGCGACTCGCTAACACCAAAGCCTTCGGCGGGACCGTGCTGTGTCCGGGATCACCCAGGTGCCTTGGAGGGGGCTTAGTAGCAACAGCGCATGGAGAGAGGATAGGGTAACCAAACAAAATTAGGGCAGCCTGTGCTAATTCAGGGAGGTTTTCGTGGTGCGTGCCCCCGCGGACTCGGAGAGCATCCGTGCGGAGGTGGCCGAACTGGTCGGCATCGGTGTTGATGCTGTTCAGCACGCCTGCAACCCGCGGTGTCGGGGCCTGGGCTCGCTCCGGGTGACGTCGCCGGCGGGCTCGTCGCGGCGAGTGGCGGCAGGGTCCCAGGCCCACTCGGCCATCGCCCTCGGCAACGCCGCCCATGGATCCGGTGAGCATCATGACGTTCCGTGACCTGATCAGCATGCCTTCCACATTTCCGTCCTGGGTCAAGCTGGTGCCCGGGCACAAGTCGACCGATGGCGCCACGGTGGTGTTTCCGCACGCCGGAGCGGCCGCCGTGAGCTACCGGCTGCTGGCCGCCGCACTGGCTGCCGGGGGCGACGTCTACATCGTCCAGTACCCGCAACGCGCCGACCGGCTCGCCGAACCTGCCCACGAGACCGTGCACGACCTTGCCCTCGGGCTCTTTGAGGCCGGGCCGTGGCGCAGCGTCGCGCCGTTGCGGCTGTTCGGGCACAGCATGGGTGCCGTGGTGGCGTTCGAGTTTGCCCGGGTGGCCGAAGAGCGCGACGTCGCCGTGCAGAAGCTTTGGGCGTCCGCCGGTCCGCCGCCGTGTGTCGTCGCCGACATGCCCGAGTTGCCGACCAGCGATGACGGCGTGCTCGCCGAGATCGCCGACCTGGGCGGTACCGATCCCGAACTGCTGGCCGACGAGGAATTCTCCGAGCTGCTCACTACCGCGATGCGCGCCGACTATCAGGCCTTCAATCGCTACGACCCCAGTCCCGATATCCGCGTCGGCACCGACATCCACGTCCTGGGCGGCCGCGACGATCACCGCATTGCGATCGATGTGCTGCGCCAGTGGGAACGGCATACCGCCGGGTCCTTCCAGTTGTCGCTGTATGACGGCGGCCACTTCTACCTCTACGACCATGTCGATGCGATCGCCGCACAGGTGAATGCCGATGTCTGACAACGGGGTCGAAGCCGCCGACACCGATCCGGTGGTGATCGTCGGGATGGCCGTCGAAGCACCCGGCGGTATCGACACCGCCGACAGCTATTGGGACCTGCTGGCCCACGGCCGCGAGGCGCTGGGCCCGTTTCCGACCGACCGCGGCTGGTCGGTCGCCGAGCTGCTCGCCGGATCGCGCCGCAGCGGATTCAAACAGATCCACGACCGCGGTGGATTCCTCAGCGGGGCAGCAACATTCGACCCCGAATTCTTCGGGATTTCACCGCGCGAAGCAATCGCGATGGACCCACAGCAGCGGGTGACGCTGCGGGTGTCCTGGCGCGCGCTGGAGAACAGCGGCATCAATCCCGACGACCTGGCCGGCCACGATGTGGGCTGCTTCGTCGGCGCGTCCATGACCGGGTACGGGCCCGAGATGGCCGAGTTCTCTCGGCACAGCGGCCATCTGCTCGCCGGGACGGCGCTGAGCGTGATCTCGGGACGGGTGGCCTACACGCTGGGCCTGACCGGCCCGGCGCTCACCCTCGACTCCTCGTGCGCGTCGGCGCTGGTGGCCTTCCACGTCGCGGTGCGCGCCCTGCACGACGGCGACTGTGACCTGGCGCTGGCCGGGGGGGTCAACGTCTTGGGCTCGCCGGGCTTCTTCGTCGAGTTCTCCAAGCAACACGCCCTCTCCGACGACGGCTACTGCCGCCCGTACAGCGCGCAGGCCAGCGGGACGGTGTGGGCCGAAGGATCGGCAATGTTTGTGCTGCAGCGCAAATCCGCGGCGCTGCGGGCCGGCCGGCAGATCATCGCCGAAGTCCGCGCCACCGCCGTCAACCAGGACGGTCGCAGCGCCGGCCTGTCCGCCCCCAGCGAGGACGCGCAGGTCCGGCTGTTCCGCCGCGCGATCACCCGGGCCGCGATCATGCCCGAGGAAGTCGGCATGATCGAGGGACACGGCACCGGTACCCGGCTCGGCGATCGTACCGAATTGCGTTCGCTGGCAAAAACTTACGGGAACACCGACCCCGGCGCCGGGGCGCTGCTGGGTTCGGTCAAGTCCAACCTGGGTCACTCGCTGGCCGCCGCCGGTGCGCTCGGGCTGGCCAAGGTACTCGTCTCGGCCGAACACGGCGCGATACCGGCCACCCTGCACGCCGACGAGGCCAGCCATGAAATCGATTGGGAAGGGCAAGGTTTACGCCTGGCGCAGACCCTGACTCCGTGGCCGGCCATTGCCGGACAACGCACGGCCGTGGCGTCGGCCTTCGGGATCGCGGGTACCAACGCGCATCTGATCGTCTCCATGCCAGAGGTGGCATAGTGCTCGATCACCTGTTGCCCGACGGCCGTGTCCCGGTGCTGTTCACCTCGCACGACAAAGAGCTGATCCGCCGGGATGCCGCGGCGATCCTGGACTACTTGGACCGCAGCGGCAACGCCGCGCCGGATCTGGCGGCGTCGGTCGCGTCGACCCTGCTGCGGCTGCGGCGGCTGCGACGTCACCGCACGGTGGTGCGGGCAGCCGACCGGGCCGAGCTCGTCGACGCCTTGTCGGCGCTGGCCCGCGACGACGAGCACCCCCTGATCAGCCGGTCGTCGAAAAGCTCGGCGCCGCGCATCGCTTTCGTGTTTCCGGGCCAGGGCAATCAATGGCAGGCGATGGGAGCCGACGCCTACCGGGTGCTGCCGGCGTACCGAAAAACCGCGGACGAGTGCGGGAAGGCGTTCGTCGCGGCCGGGTTGCCCTCGCCGCTGCCTTACCTGGTGGAGGAGCAGGAGCAGAACTGGTCGCGCACGCAGATCCAGGGCGCGCAGTTCACCCACGCGGTCAGTCTGGCCGCGGCATGGCGAAACTACGGGGTGGTTCCCGAGGTCACCATCGGGCACAGCCTCGGTGAGGTAGCGGCGGCGTATGTGGCCGCGACGATCAGATTGCCCGACGCGGTCCGATTGGTCGGCGCTCGCGCGAGCGTCGTCGACCGGCTGACCGGCCGGTACGCGATGGCGGTGCTGGGCGTCGGCCTCGAAGAGGCGGAGTCCGTGCTGGCCGATGCGCCCGGCTGGCTGGAAGTGTCCGCGGTCAACGGCCCGTCGTCGACCGTGGTCTCCGGTGAGCACGACGCGGTGGCCGCGGCGGTGCAACTGGCGGGACGGCGCGGCATCTTCAATCATCAACTGTCCGTTGACTATCCGGGGCACACCAGCGCACTGCGGCCGTTGCGGACTCCGTTGATCGAGCTGATGCCCGATTCGGGCTTCCAGCGCGGCGAGGCGCGCTTCGTCGGCTCCACGTTCGGCAGCGAGGTGCACGAGGGCATCGACTTCTCCGAGTACTGGTACGAGAACCTCTGTGGCACGGTGCGATTCGACCGGGCGGTGCGACATGCGCAGAAGCTGGGCGTCGACACGTTCGTGGAACTGTCCGCACACCCGTCGCTGCTCTATCCGCTGGCCGCCATCGTTGACGAGGAGTCGGCGGTGGTCGTCGGGTCGGGGCATCGCGACAAACCCATCGTCGAGGCGCTTTCGGCGAATATCGCCGCCGTCGCGACGGCCGACCCCGGTAGCCCGTGGGCCAACACCATCCCGAGCGGTATCCGGGCGCCGCTGCCGAGGTTCCCGAACGCGCCGATGCGGGCGGTGCACCTGTGGGCGACGCCGGAACCGCTGACCGACACGATCGCGGTGCCGACGCTGACCGCTGCCGTCGAGGATTGGCAGCAGGTGACATCGACGACGGGTGCAACCGGTTGCAGCATCGGGTTTTTCGGCGAGGCCGCCGCGGGCGCGTTGACGCGGCAACTGATCGACGCCGTCGCCACGCACGACGGCTGCCGGGCGGTACCGCTTGGCGAGGCCGAAATCGTCGTGGTGGTCGCCCCGGAACTCGACCGGCTGGATGCGCTCGCCGCAATCGAGCAGATCGCCGGGCGATCCGACGCGGGCCTGCCCGACTACGCCGCGATCACCGGCCCACGTTGCCGGGTCGTGTGGTTGCTGACCGTCGGTGCCGAGCAGGTCGAGCGAGAGGATCCGAACGTCTCGCCCGCACAGGCCGCCCTGGCGGCGATGCACCGCAGCGTCGGGTTCGAGTTCCCGGACCAGATCTTCGGGCACCTGGACCTGCCCAGTCGCAATGTCGACGCCGCAACCGCGCTCGCGGTCGTTGAAGCACTGATCGGCGAGGGGGCCGAGATCGCGGTGCGGGGGACCGAACCGCCCCGACGCTATGCTCGGACGTTCCGGGAGTGCCGCGACTCCGCAATCAGCCGGCCATTGGACGGCGCCGCACTGGACAACGTGGTGATCACCGGCGGCAGCGGAGCGATCGGCCTGCGGTACGCGCGGTACTGCATCGAGCACGGCGCACGCACGGTGACCTTGTTGAGCCGCAACGGCGTTGACACCGACACGTTGGCACGGCTCGCCGAAAACCATGATGCGGTGGTGCAGGCACCGCGCTGTGACATCACCGACCGCGTCGCGTTGTCCGCCGCCGCGCTCGAATATGCCGGCTCGGGTGCATCGTTGCTGATACACACCGCGGGCATCGCCAAAGTGGTTGTGCGCGAAGATCTCACCGGCACGGATGTAGCCGAGGTATGTGAGGCGAAGGTTCGCGGATTGGCGCTGCTGACCGAGGTCTGGCCGGCGCGGCCCGACTGCCGGATTCTGGCCTGCTCGTCGGTGTTTGGCGTGTGGGGCGGCTACCACCATGCGGCGTACGCGGCGTCCAACCGGATGCTCGACGTGCTGGCCGCCCAGTTGCGGGCCAGCGGCCGGGACTGCACGGCGATTCGATGGGGCCTATGGCAGACCGCCGGTGTGGTGGCGGCCAACGAGATCACCCGCACCGAGCGCTCGGGATTGATTGCGATGGACCCCGAATCGGCGATCGAAGCCAGTCTGTACCGTTACCACGGCGATCCCCTGATTTTCGACGCGGACTTCGACCGGCTCGCGGTCTTCTTCGAAAGCCAGGGAATGCCAACGCCGTTCAGCGGCCCCGGCGGCGAAAGCTCGGTGCATGACAACGGATCGGCTGTGCAACCGGTCGCCGACGTGGTGCGTGCTGAGCTGGCCGCCACGTTGCACCTGGGTGATTCGTCGTCGATTGACCCGAGTGCCTCGCTGATCGACCTGGGTGTGGACTCGTTGCTCGCGCTGGACCTGCGCAAGCGGCTGCGCCGGACGGTGGGGAACTCGGTTCCGGTGGCCCGCATGCTCGGCGGCATCACCGTCCACGAATTGATCGATGCGTTGGGCGCCGGCTCGACCAGCGGGCCGAAAGCTCCGCCGACGTTGGATGCCGGTGCCGCTGCGATCGGGGCGCAACATTCGACGCTCGCGATGCTAGAAAGGTTGGACTCCTAGCGTGACTCAAACCAATGCCAGTGCCCAGCTCGACGAAAAGCGCTTGGAATTGTTGCGCCGCAAGCTCGCTGAGCGCGGCCTGACCCGGCCCGAGGCCGAGGGGCCGGTGGCGACCGTCGACGGGCCGCGCATGTCTGGTGGTCAGCACCGGATGTGGTTCGTGCAGTCGGTCGACCCCGACAGCGCGCTGCTCAACGTCTGCGTCTCCTACCGTGTCACCGGCACGGTCGACGTAGCGCGGCTGGGGGACGCCGTCAATGCCGTGGCCGCGCGGCATCAGGTGCTGCACACGACCTATGAGACCGACGCCGACGGCTTTCCGTATCCGGTGGTCCGCGAGGATCTTCGGCCGGACTGGGCCGAGCACGACCTGTCGGATCTGTCCGATCAGTCGCGGCGGTTGCGGCTGGACGTGCTGGCGCAGCGGGACTTCTGCCGCCCCTTCGACCTGGCCAAGGATTCGCCGCTGCGGGTCACCGTGGCGCGCTTGTCGGCCGACGAACTGATGCTGCTGTTCACCGCCCACCACATCGCGTGGGACGACGGGTCATGGACGCCGTTCTTCACCGATCTGACGCACGCATACACCGACCCGGACGGATTCGCCGCCGCGCCGGCGGCGCCGACCCCCGCGGTCGAGCCGGCCTTCGCCGACGCTGCGAGCCATGACGAGGACGCGGACTACTGGCGTCCGCTGATCACGAACCTGCCTGAGCCACTTGAGCTTCCGGGGCCCAACGGTTCGGTGGTACCCAGCACCTGGCGTGCGCAGCGCGCGACGACGCGGTTGCCGGCCGACCTGGTCGATCGGGTTGCGGAATTGGCCCGGGAAACCGGCGCCACGCCGTACATGGTGTTGATGTCCGCCTTCGCGGCACTGGTCCAGCGTTACACGCAGTCGAGCGACTTTCTGGTCGCTGTCCCGGTGCTCAATCGCGGCGTCGGGACCGAGGATGCCATTGGCTACTACGGCAACACCGTGGTGATTCGGCTCCAACCGCACTCCCACCAGACGTTCCGCGCACTGCTCGCCCAGACCCGCGACAGCGCCGTGGGTGCCTTCGCGCATTCACGCGCCGACCTGGATTGGCTGGTGCGCGAATCCAACCCCGATCGCCGCCACGGCGCGGACCGGATGACCCGGGTGAGCTTCGGGCAGCGAGACCCCGACGGCGCCGGCTTCTGCCCGCCGGGGGTGCAATGCACGCGCGCCGAGTTGCGCGGTCACTTCAACCAGCTGCCACTGAGTTTCATGGTGGAGCTGCAGCGATCGGGGAACGGCGGCGGACTCCTCGAGGCCGAATACCTCGTGGAGGTGCTCGATCGACCGCTGGTCCAACAGCTGCTGCGGCACTATGTCGTCTTGCTGGACAGCGTCCTGAGCAACCCCGACGCGACGCTGTCGGCATGCGCGCTGATGAGCGGCGAAGACGCCGAATGGCTGCGCCGAGTGTCGACGGGCGAAGAGTTCACCACCACGGCGGCGACGTTGCCGGAGTTGGTCAGTCGGCGCGCGAGTTCCGCGCCCGACGCCATCGCGGTCAGCTACGAGGGCCGCGACTACAGCTACCGGGAGATTGACGAAGAGTCCAACCGAGTGGCGCACTGGCTCATCGACCAAGGGATCGGCACCGAGGACCGGGTCGCGCTGCTGCTGGACAAGTCGCCCGAACTCGTCGTCACGGCGCTGGGCATCCTCAAAGCCGGTGGTGTCTACCTGCCGGTGGATCCCACCTACCCGCAGGATCGCATCGCGTTCATCCTTGGTGATGCGGACGCCAAACTGATGCTGCGCGAACCGGTTACCGGTCTGTCGAACTACCCGGTGAGCGCGCCCGAGCTGATTCGGCCACTGAGCCCGCACAACACGGCCTACCTGATCTACACCTCCGGCTCGACCGGGCTGCCCAAGGGCGTTCCGGTCCCGCACGCGCCGATCGCCGAGTACTTCGTCTGGTTCGGCGACGAATACCAGGTCGACGCAACGGAATCGCTGCTTCAGGTCGCCTCGCCCAGCTTCGACGTGTCGATGGGCGAGATCTTCGGCACGCTGATCATGGGCGCCCGGCTTGTCATTCCGAGGCCCGACGGGCTGCGCGACATCGGCTACCTGACCGAACTGCTGCGCCGCGAAGGCATCACCTCGATGCACTTCGTGCCATCGCTGCTCGGGCTGTTTCTCTCCCTGCCGGGCGTCAACCAATGGCGTACCCTGCGGCGGGTCCCGATCGGCGGCGAGGCCCTGCCGGGCGAGATCGCCGACAAGTTCCATGCCACCTTCGATGCGCTGCTGTACAACTTCTACGGACCGACCGAGACCGTCGTCAACTGCACCAGCTACCCCGTGCAGGGCACCCAAGGCACCCGTATCGTGCCGATCGGCCGGTCGAAGATCAACACGCAGGTGTATCTGCTCGATGATGCGCTGCAGCCGGTCCCGGTCGGCGTGATCGGCGAAATCTATATCGCCGGAACGCACGTCGCGCACGGATATCACCGTAGGCCGGGACTGACGGCCGAACGTTTCGTCGCCGATCCGAACACCGCGGGCGGGCGGATGTACCGCTCCGGTGACCTGGCCCGCCGCAACGCCGACGGAGACATCGAATTCGTCGGCCGCGCCGACGAGCAGGTGAAGATCCGCGGTTTCCGTATCGAACTCGGTGAAATCGCCGCCGCCATCTCGGTGGACCCCAGCGTCGGGCAGGCGGTGGTGCTCGCCGTGGATCTGCCCCGACTGGGCAAGAGTCTGGTCGGCTATGTGACCCCGGCGCCGGACCGCGACACCGAATCCGTTGACGTCGAACGCATCCGGGCCCGAGTGGCCGCCGCTCTGCCGGACTATATGACGCCGGCCGGCTACGTGGTGCTCGACGAGATCCCGATCACCGCACACGGCAAGATCGACCGCGTCGCGCTGCCGCAACCGGAGATCGCTGCCGCCGCCGAATATCGTGACCCGACGACGCCCACCGAACGCCGCATCGCCGCGCTGTTCGCCGCGCTGCTCGGCCACGACCGAGTGGGTGTCGACGACTCGTTCTTCGATTTGGGCGGCCACTCGCTGGTCGCCACCAGACTGGTCACCGCGATCCGCTCGGATTGCGGTGTGGAGCTTGGTATCCGCGACGTCTTCGAGCTGGGGACGGTGGGCCGGCTGGCCGAGCGGGTCGACCAGCTCGGGTCCGGCGAGCTCGTCGAATCCCGACCCAAGCTGATCGCGACCGCGCACGACGAGCCGTTGCCGCTGTCGGCGTCGCAGCTGCGCAGCTGGTTCGCCTACCGCGTCGACGGTCCCAGCTGGGTCAACAACATTCCGTTCGCCGCGCGACTGAGTGGTCCGTGGGATATCGAGGCGCTGATCGCCGCTATCGGCGACGTCGTCGCGCGTCACGAAATCCTGCGCACCAGCTACATCGAAATCGACGGCGTGCCCTACCAAGTGGTGAACCCGACCGGTGATCTGGCGATCCGCCGCGCGTCCTTCGATGGCGCCGAGCAGGACAGCGAGGCCTGGCTGCAAGAACAGCTGGACGAAGAGCGCCAGCACTGCTTCGAGCTCGACGCCGAACGGCCGATTCGGATTGCGTTGTTGCACAACGGTATTCAGGGCGACTATGTGATGTCGTTCGTGGTCCACCACATCGCCTCCGACCACTGGTCGGCGGGCGTGCTGTTCACCGATGTACTCACCGCCTACCGGGCCCGCCGCAGCGGGGAGGTTCCGTCCTGGGCACCGCTTCCGGTGCAATACGCCGACTACGCGGCATGGCAGAGCGCGTTCCTGGGTGACTCCAGCGGCCAGGAATCCGCCATCGCCGCCGAACAGCGCGAGTACTGGACCCGTCAGCTGGCCGGGATGCCCGAGGACACCGGGCTGCGGCCGGACTTCGCTCGCCAGCCGGTGCCCAGTGGGGCGGGTGAATCCGTGGCGTTCCGCATCGACTCGGCCACTCGCGCCAAGCTTGCCGAGTTGTGCCGCGAGATGGGCATCACCGAATTCATGCTGCTGCAAACGGCCGTCGCCGTGGTGCTGCACAAGGCCGGTGGCGGCGTGGACATTCCGTTGGGCACCCCGGTTGCCGGACGTACCGAGGCCGAATTGGACCAGCTGATCGGCTTTTTCGTCAACATCCTGGTGCTGCGCAACGACCTGGACGGCAACCCGACGCTGCGCGAAGCGCTGGCCCGGGCGCGCGAGACGGCGCTGGCCGCCTACGCCCACCAGGACCTGCCGTTCGACCGGGTGGTCGACAGCGTGAGCCCGGTGCGCTCGCTGTCGCGTAACCCCCTGTTCCAGGTCGTCGTGCACGTGCGCGACCACCTGCCGGCCACCCGGGTCATCGATTCGGGACCCGCCACCGGTGACGGCGAGGACACGGTGTGTACCTCCCTGGACCCGATCTTCGACATGGCGCACGCCGACCTCAGCGTCAATTTCCTGGGCACCGACGGTCTTGACGGCGCCGGATACGACTGCGACGTCATCTACCGCACCGAGCTGTACAGCCGGTCGACGATCGAGCGACTGGCCGGCTGGCTGGCCCGGATCATCACCGAGTTCGCCGAGAACGTCGATCAAACCCTGCGCGACGTTGCGGTGATCGACGAGGAAGAGCAGCACCGCATCCTGGAGGAGTGGAGCCGCGGTGCCCCGGCGCCACCCGACCGGCCGCGCACCATTGCGGAGCTGCTCGCTCCCAGCCGCAATTGGGGATCCGATCGGATCGCGGTGCGCTGCGGCAGCGAGCAGCTCGATTACGCTGCGCTGCACCGCCGTTCGGACAACCTGGCGGCGCTGCTCGCCGAACACGGGGTGGCACCCGGGTCGCTGGTCGGGCTCTCGACGCGGCGCGGCATCGACATGGTGGTGGCGCTGGTGGCCATCATGAAAGCCGGTGGTGGATACTTCCCGATTGATCCGGGCTACCCGTTGGCACGCAAGCAATTCATGCTCGACGATGTGGTGCCGCCGGTGGTGCTGGCGACATCGGAGGCCGTGGACAGCACGCCGGAAGTGGCTGGGGTAGAAGTCATTTCGCTGGACGATCCGCAGGTGCGCACGGTGCTGGAGAACGGCACGGCTCGTCCCGACCTACCAGTGCCGCATCCTGACGACCCGATGTATCTGGTGTTCACGTCCGGCTCGACCGGCAAGCCGAAGGGTACGGTGGGCACGCATCGATCGATGTCGGCCCGGTTGGATTGGCAGTTGCGGCACTACCCGCCCTGCGCCAACGACATTCGTTTGGCTCAGGCCTCGATCACCTTCCTCGAGGGCGGTATGGAGATGCTGGCCGGGCTGGCGGCCGGCGCCACGATGATTCTGGCCGACGATGCCGAGCACCGGGACGCCGAAGCACTGGCGGCGCTGATGGATCGGCATTCGGTGGCCCAGGTGACCGCGGTGCCCAGCCTGGTCTGGGCGCTGGTGGACATTCGGCCCGATGTGGTGCGATCCCTGTCGCGGCTGGTGTGCGGTGGCGAGCCGGTGAGCACGTCGCTGCTGCAGCGCCTGATGGCCGCGTGCGCGGGCAATACGGAAATCCAGCTGTTGAACAACATCGGCTCTACCGAGACCTCCGGTGCGGTGTCGCGCGGGCCGCTTAATCTGCCGAATCCGCTGGTGGGCAAGCCGGTCCCGGGTAGTGCGGCCTACCTGCTCGACGACGGGCTGCGCCCGGTGCCGGTCGGTGTCGTCGGCGAACTGTATTACGCCGGTGACCAGCTGGCCCGTGGCTACTGGAAGCGACCCGGTCTGACCGCGACGCGGTTCATCGCCAATCCCTATGCGGCCGAACCCGGTTCGCGCCTGTATCGCAGTGGCGACCTGGCCCGGTGGACCGAGGACGGTCAGCTGGAGTTCGTCGGCCGAGCAGACCACCAGGTTCATGTGCGCGGCTTCCGCGTCGAGCTGGCCGAGGTCGAATCCGCATTGGCGGCCGTCGACGGCGTCGCCGCGGCGGCGGCCCGTACCTGGGAGGTGCGCGGAGGTCTCTCGCTGGCCGGTTATGTTGTGCCGCAACGGCCGATCGTCGACGATGCCGAGAAGACCGCCTTCGCGGCCGCGGTGCGTGCCGGGATCGCGATGACGCTGCCCGGCTACATGATGCCCTCGTCGCTGACCGTGCTGGACGCGATGCCCAAGACCGACTCGGGCAAGCTGAACCGGCCCGGGCTGCCGAAGCCGGCGGTCAGCACCGGCGGACAGATCGAACCGTCGCGCACCGACACCGAGCGGGCGCTGGCGACGGTGTTCGCCGAACTGCTCGCCACGGGGGAGGTCGGCCGCAACGACGACTTCTTCACCCTCGGCGGCGACAGCATTCTGTCCGTTCAGCTGTCCTCCCGGGCCCGCGCGGCCGGCCTGGCGGTCAGCCCGCGGATGGTCTTCGAGCATCCGACCGTAGCGCAGTTGGCCGCCGCCGTGGACGCGGCGGGCGAAGGCGAGGCCGACGCCGGGCAGGCCCATGCGCCGGCCGACGCCCGCTTCGAGCCGATGGCCGCGTCCGGACTGTCGGCCGACGACCTGGCCGCCGTGTCGCAGCTGTGGGCCTCGTCGCGCGACGGCACGTCATGACCGCCACCAAAACCGATGTCGCACCCGACATCGAGGACGTGATGGCATTGAGTCCTCTGCAAGAGGGCTTGTATTCGCTGAGCACGCTCACCGAATTCGTCGCAGGCGAAGCGGCCGACGATCCCTACATGATCGGCATGGCCGCGGACATCACCGGCGTACTCGACGTCGAGCTGTTACGTGACTGTGCGACAAAGATGTTGGCCCGACACCCGAACCTGCGGGCCAGCTTCTTCAGTCGCGGCATTGCGCGCCCGGTGCAGATCGTGCCGTCCCGAGTCGAGCTGCCGTGGCGATCTGTCACGGCCACACCCGGGGAACTACCGGCGCTGGAGGTCGGCGAACGCCGGCGACCGTTCGATTTGGAACGCGGGCCGGCCATCCGTTTCCTGCTGATCGAATTGCCCGGTCCACAATGGCGTTTGGTGATCACCGCCCACCACATCGTGATCGACGGATGGTCGTTGCCGGTGTTCGTCAACGAGATGATGATCCTGTACGCGGCCGGGGGAGACCCTGCGGCGCTGCCCGTGGCGCCGCGGCCGTACCGGGACTACATCGGGTGGCTCGCGAGCCGCGATCCCGAGGCCAGCCAACAGGTTTGGCGCCAACACCTGGCCGGCCTGGCCGGCCCCACCCTGCTGGCCGCGGCGCTCGGCTCGGCCGAGGCGGCCGAGGGCCGGCCGGCGGGCCTGCCGCGCACCACCGAACTGCGGCTGGCGCCCGAAGTCGCCGAGCGGCTCGTCGAAGGCACCCGGTCGCGCGGCATCACCGTCAACACCTTGATGCAAATGGCGTGGGCCCTGGTGTTGTCGCGGCTGACCGACAGCCACGACGTGGTCTTCGGAGTCACCCTCTCCGGCCGCCCGCCCGAACTTGCCGGTGTCGAGACGATGATCGGTCTGTTCATCAACACCGTGCCGATGCGGGTCCAACTGGACCCGGCCGCCGACGTAGGCGATCAATGCCGCGCCGTGCAACGCGATGCCGCGCTGCTGCGCGAACACGGCTATCTCGGGCACGCACAGCTGCGCGCCCTGGGCGGGGTGGGCGAGATGTTCGACACCCTGCTGGTCTACGAGAATTTCCCGATGGACGGGCTGGTCGCCGGGGGCGAATTGACCGCGGGCAGTGCGACATTCCGGCCATCCGCGCTGGAGAGCCTGTCACACTTCCCGATCGCGATCGCCGCCCACATGGAGGGCCGCGAACTGGTGGTGCTGGTCGAAGTGGTGGACGGCGCGCTGGGCGTCACCTCCGCCGAGCGGCTGGGCCGGCGGGTGATGGCCACCGCCGAGCGACTGCTGCAGGGCTGGGGTCGGCCGTTGCGTGAGGTCAGCGTGCTCTTCGACGACGAGGTCGTCACGGCCGCCCGCGCAGCGGCTCCGCGTGCGGTAGGCATCCACACCCGGTTCGCCGCGATCGCGGCGACAACGCCTGATCACGCCGCGGTCAGCTGGGCCGGCGGCACGCTGAGTTATCGCGAGCTCGACGGTCGCGCCAACGGGCTGGCGGCCCGGCTCGCCGAGCGCGGGGTGAGGTCCGAAACCCCGGTGGCCATACGGCTTTTCCGCGGCCCGGAGTACATCATCGCGGTGCTCGCGGTGCTCAAGGCCGGCGGGATGTGCGTGCCGATGGAGCCAGGGCTGCCGCCCGAGCGGGTGGAGTCGATTCTGCGCCAAACCGGGGCGTCGATCGTTGTCGACGAACACCTGATGCGGGCCGACGAGGCCGGCGATTTCCGCGCCGTCGAGGTGTCCGCCGATCAGGCCGCGTACGTCGTCTTCACCTCAGGGACCACGGGAGAACCGAAGGGCGTCATCGGAACGCACGCAGCGCTCGGCGCGTATGCCGACGATCATCTGGACGGCGTGTTGCGGCCCGCGGCGGCGCGGCTGGGCCGGCCGCTGCGCATCGCGCACGCATGGTCGTTCGCGTTCGATGCCGCGTGGCAACCCCTGGTCGCGCTGCTCGACGGCCACGGCGTGCACGTCGTCGACGAGCGGACCCAGACCGACGCCGAGGCCCTGGTAGCCGCGATCGCCGAGCACGGCGTCGACATGATCGACACCACGCCGTCGATGTTCGCCCAACTCACCGCCTGCGGGTTGCTGACGACGGTTCCGCTTGCCGTACTGGCGCTGGGCGGGGAAGCGCTGGGTAAGTCCGCATGGACCCTGATCCGCAGCGAGTGCGCACGAACCCGGTTGCGCGCGTACAACTGCTACGGCCCGACCGAAACCACGGTCGAGGCGGTGGTGGCCGCGATCGCGGATTACGACGAGCCGTCGATCGGAAGGCCGACTCGCCACACCCGCGGGTACGTGCTTGACTCCGCGCTGCGTCCGGTGCCCGTCGGGGCCACCGGCGAGCTCTACCTGGCCGGCGCGCAGTTGGCCCGCGGCTATCTGGGCCGCCCGGGAGAGACGAGCCACCGCTTCGTTGCCGATCCATTCGTCGCCGGCGAGCGGATGTACCGCACCGGTGACGTGGTGCGCCGGGGCCCCGACGGCTCGCTGCAATACGTGGGGCGCGCCGACGCGCAGGTGAAGATCCGCGGCTATCGGGTCGAGCCGGGTGAGATCGCCGCCGCGCTCGAGTCGCACCCCGCAGTACGGCACGCCGGTGTTCTGGTGCGGCGCCTGCAGACCGGAGCGCGGCTGAGCGCCTACGTGGTGTGCTCGGACGGGCACACACCGCCGACCGTGGAGCTGCGCGCCATGCTGGCTACCCGGTTGCCGCGCTACATGATTCCGCAACGAATCATCGGAGTCGACGAAATCCCGTTGACGGCCAACGGCAAACTCGACGAAGCCGCGCTGAGCGCATTCGATGCGGCCGACACCGCGAGCACCCCCTGGGAAGAGCCCGGAACACCGACGGAAACCGTTCTGGCAGAAGTACTGTCGGAGCTGCTACACCTGCCTCGGGTCGACGTCACCGCGGACTTCTTGCAGCTGGGTCTGGACAGCATCATGGCGTTGTCGGTGGTGCAGGCGGCGCGGGCGCGGGGGCTCGCGTTGCGTGCCAGACTGATCCTCGACTGCGTCAACATCCGGGAACTGGCTGCGGAAATCGATGCCGAGAGTTCTTCTGCCGCAAGCGATGTCGAAGAAGCCGCCGGGCCGATACCGTTGCTGCCCAACGGCCGCTGGCTCTACGAATACGGCGAACCCCGTCGGCTGGCGCAGACCGAAGCCATCCGGCTGCCCGAGGATGTCAGCGCCGAACACCTGAATGCCGCGCTGGCGAGCATCGTCGCCGGGCACGAAGTGCTGCGCACGCGACTGGACCGCGCCACGATGACGATGGTTGCGACCGAGGCCACCGCGACTCTCGTCCACGAGGTAGCCGTCTCCGGTGATCTGCCGGCCGTCGTCCCCGGACACGTCGCGGCGGCCGTCGAACGTCTGGATCCCGAGCGCGGCGTGCTGCTGGCAGCGGTTTGGCTTCGCCCCCCGACCGGACCGAGCGTGCTGCTCCTGGTTGCCCACGTGTTGGCAATGGATCCGGCGTCGTGGCGGGTCGTCCTCGGCGAATTGGACGCCGCGCTGCGGGCGTTGGCCACCGGTCACGCACCCGCGCCCATCCGGGAGCACACCAGCTACCGGCGCTGGGCCGAGGCGCTGACCGAGCGTGCCGAGAAGTTGGACACCACGCAGTTCTGGACGGCGCAGCTCGAAGGGGACGATCCCAATCTCGGTGCCCGCCGGGTGGATCCGACTCGCGACCGGGCCGGCGATCTGATCGTCCGGATGGTCGCCGCCGATGCGGACACCACCCACCGGCTGCTAAATTCCGGGCTGCCGCTGCCACGTCTGCTGGTGGCCGCGACCGCGGCGATGGTGACACGCTGGCGTCAGCTGAGAAACCAGGCCACGCCGCCGCCACTGCTAGCGCTGGAAACCCACGGCCGCGCAGACAGTTTGGTGGACGACACCACCGACACCGGCGACACGATCGGACTGCTCAGTTCGATCTATCCGGTGCGGGTGACCTCCACCGACCCGCGGCAGGTCGGGGAGCAGTTGGCGGCCATTCCGGGCGACGGACTCGATTACGGCCTGCTGCGCTATCTGCGCACCGACACCGCTGAACGGCTGGCCCCATTACCCGCCCCGCAGGTGCTGCTGAACTACCTGGGCGCGGCCCACACCGGCGGCGGCACCGTGCTGGAGCTGCAGCGCGAACTGCTGGCCGGGGTGTCGCCGCAGCCGGAGCCCGATCTGGCGGTGCGCCACGAACTCACGATCATGGCCACTGTGCTGCCCTTCGATTCCCAGCGTGTTCTGGCCGCGCAGTGGCGCGCGCTGCCCGCCATTCTCGATGACGCGGATATCTCTGCGTTGCAACAACTTTGGATTGAAGCACTGCGGGAGGTGGTGGCATGAGCACCCTGGCGATCCTCGGCGCCGGCGCCAAGGCGGTAGCGGTGGCCGCCAAGGCCAAGGCATTGCGCGACATGGGGGTCGAGGTCCCCGACGTGATCGCCGTCGAGCGCACCGGAGTCGGAGCGAACTGGCAGGCGAGCGGCGGCTGGACCGACGGAGCACACCGGCTCGGAACCAGCCCGGAAAAGGATGTCGGCTTTCCCTATCGGTCGGCGTTGGTGCCGCGCCGCAACGGCGAGCTCGACGAGCTGATGACCCGGTACAGCTGGCAGTCCTATCTGATCGCGACCGCGTCGTTCGCCGAGTGGATCGACCGCGGCAGACCCGCTCCGCCACATCGCAAATGGAGCCAATACCTGGGCTGGGTCGCCGACCAGGTCGGCATGCACGTGGTGCACGGCGAGGTCGACGGGCTCGGCATCGTCGGCGACCGGTGGGCGCTGCACACCCGCGAGACCACCGTGCACGCGGACGCGTTGATGATCACCGGGCCAGGTCAGGCCGAGAAGTCCCTGCTGCCCGGCAACCCGCGCATGATGTCGATCGCGCAGTTCTGGGATCGCGCCGCCGGGCACGACCGCATCAACGCCGAGCGGGTCGCGGTGATCGGCGGCGGTGAGACGGCCGCCTCGATGCTCAATGAGCTTTTCCGGCACCGGGTTTCGACGATCACGGTGATCTCGCCGCAGGTGACGTTGTTCACGCGGGGCGAGAGCTTCTTCGAGAACTCGTTGTTTTCCGACCCCACCGACTGGACCGCCCTGACGCTGGACGAGCGCCGCGACGCGCTGGCCCGCACCGACCGCGGCGTCTTCTCGGCGAACGTGCAGGAAGCGCTGCTGGCCGATGACCGCATCCACCACCTGCGCGGCCGGGTCGCCCACGCGGTGGGCCGCGACGGGCAGATCCGGCTGACGCTGTCCACCAACCGGTTCAGCGAAAACCTGGAGACGGTGCACGGATTCGATCTCGTCATCGACGGTTCCGGCGCGGACGCGCTCTGGTTCACCTCACTGTTCAGCCAGGACGCGCTCGATCTACTCGAGCTGGGTTTGGGTGGACCGCTGGCGTCTGATCGCCTGCAGGAGGGGATCGGCTACGACCTGTCGGTCAGCGACGTCAGCCCAAAGCTGTTTCTGCCCAACCTGTCCGGCCTCACCCAAGGGCCCGGTTTTCCGAACCTGAGCTGTCTGGGCTTGTTGTCGGACCGGGTGTTGGGGTCCTGGGTCGGTCCGGCGGCTGGCCTGTCCCGATTTCCGACGATGGTGGAGAAGCGATGAGTACTAACCCGTTCGACGACGACAACGGCACCTTCTTGGTGCTGGTCAACGATGAACAACAGCACAGCCTGTGGCCGGTGTTCGCCGACGTCCCGGCCGGCTGGCAGGTGGTCTTCGGCGAAGCGACCCGCGCCGAATGCCTGGACTATGTCGAACAGAACTGGCCCGACATCCGTCCGAAGAGCCTGCGTGATTCCATCTCGGGGAGCCGTTCGGCGGGGTAAGCCGCGAAGCCTAGATTCTGGGCTGCTACACAGGTTGCGCACAGATTAGTCAACGTGATCCCGCGTAGCATCTGTCACAAGGTGCACAACCACACCATCTACACCAGGTGGCGGTGTGGGGTGACATTCCGTCACGTTGCTGCACGTCGAAGGGGGAATCATGAAATCTCTGAAAGCCATTCTCACGGGTGTGGCAGCCCTGGGCGCCGTCGGCGCCGCGGCCACCGGCGTCACCTCGGTCGCCTCCATTCCGTCGGTTAGCGCGGTCCAGCTGGCCGCTTTCGGTGCCCCGTTGCCGCAGGACCCACCGTCGGTACCGGCTCCCGCCGTCGACGTTCCGACCGCCGACCAGCTGACCGGGCTGCTCAACACCCTCGCCGACCCCAGCGTGTCGTTCTCGAACAAGGGCAATCTGGTCGAAGGCGGCGTGAGCGGCACCGTGGCCCACATCGCGGACAAGAAGCTGCAGAAGGCGGCCAAGAACGGCGACCTGCCGTTGTCGTTCACCATCACCAACATCGCACCGGCTGCCGCGGGATCGGTCACGGCGGATGTCGCGGTTTCGGGCCCCAAGCTGCCGAACCCGGTGATGCAGAACGTCACGTTCGTCAACCAGGGCAGCTGGATGTTGTCGCGCTCGTCGGCGATGGAGCTGCTGCAAGCCGCCGGACAGTGAGTAGCATCCGTCAGGTTGGCCTGGACCGGGCCTCTAAAGGGGGAAATGTGAAATCCGTAGCTATGAGCGCGGCGGCGCTGGCCGTCCTCGGCGGCGCGGCCGTCGGCATCGCTGCTGTGGCAGCGCCTGTGACCGAGGTGCGGCTGGCCGCGGTGGGTGCGCCGTTGGCACCGCTGCCGCAGGAACCCCCGCCCCCGCCCGCGCCCGCGCCGGTCGGACCGGGCCTGCCGACGCCGGAGCAGTTGAGCAACCTGTGCATCCAGGCCACCGACCCCGGCGTCGGCTACTCCACCAAGGTCGGCCTGGTCGAAAACGGCATCAATCCCGACGAGGGCCACGTTGCCGACCACGACCTGCGTAAGGCCTACCGCAACGGCAACTTCCCGGAGACGTTCACCGTGACGAACATCGTTCCGGCCGGGCCCAATATGGCGGCCGCCCAGGTGGCGATCGCGGGTCCGAAGTTCGCCGGACCGGTCAACAAGCAACTGGTGTTCGTCCAACAGGGCGGCAACTGGGTGCTACAGCACGACGCCGCACTGGCGTTGTTGCAGGCCGCGACCGCCGTCAACTAGTCGGGCACGGCTTTTGCGACGCGCTGCGGGTCGGCCAGGACGTCGATGGCGGCGACCAGGCCGTCGCGGACCACGAACGCCATGATCGCGGTGGGCCGGCCGGTCACGAACACGACCGCGCCGGCCGCACCGTTGACGGTGGCGGCACGGGCCTCGCGCTCGGGGGATGCGTAGCCGCCGGCCAGCCGGGCTACCGACGACGCGCCCTCGGCTCGGAAAAGCCCGGCGCCGGAACCGAAGTCACCCCGGAGCACGACGTCGGGATGCAGCACCGACACCAGCCGGTCGAAGTCACCGGAGCGCCCGGCCGCGAAGAAGGCGTCGACGGCCTCGCGCTGCGCGGCGATGTTGACGTCGGGAAACGGATGCGCGTCCTGGATGCGACGGCGTGCGCGGCTGGCCAGCTTGCGGGTCGCTTCCGGGGTGCGGTCGACGATGGGTGCGATCTGCTCGAACGGCACGGTGAAGACGTCGTGCAGGACGAAGGCCAGCCGTTCCGCCGGCGCCAGGGTGTCCAGCACGACGAACAACGCCAGGCCCACCGCGTCGGCCAGCATCGCGCGATGTTCGGGGTCGAACTCACCCTGGGTGTCCACAATCGGATCGGGCAGCTGGGCGAGGAGTTCCTCGCGATGCCGGCCATGGCGGTCGCGCAACGTGTTCAGGCAGATGCGGGCCACCACCGTGGTCAGCCACGCGTCCAGGTTGACGATGTCTTCGGCGCAGCTGCGGTCCAGCCGTAGCCAGGCTTCCTGCACGGCGTCCTGCGCATCGTCGATCGAACCCAGCATTCGGTAGGCGATGGCGCTGAGCTGCGGCCGGGCCGCCTCGAAACGTGCCGTCAGTGATGCCGTCACGCGCGACCGGATTCGGGCAGGGCGCACACCCGGTTGCCGGAGAAGCCGGACGAGCCGATGCCGAGCGCGACATTGAACCGGGCACGCAGATTGCCCAGGTTGATGACGTGGGTCAGGGCGACCAGCTGCGGGGTGTCGAAGTGGGCGCGCAGCGCGTCGAACAGCTCGTCGGTCACCTCGACCGGGGTCCGGCTCATCGCCGTGGCGTACTCCAGGATCAGCTTGTCGACGTCGTCGAAGCACGCGGCGTCGCGGTAACTCGCCATACCCAGCAGTTCTTCGTCGGTGATGCCCCACTGGCGGGCGATCTGCGAGCCCAGGTCGATGCAGTACTCGCAGCGCACCGTCGTCGCCGCCTTCAGTTCGGCCAGCGCGTGGTGGCGCGGGCGCAGGATGTCCAGCTTCGATTCGGCCATTTCCAGCTTGCCGATCGCGCTGAGCAGTGCGGGGATGTGGGCATACATCCGCAGCGGCTCGAGCATGCCGGCCGTTTCCAGTCCGGCCATCCGCCCGAGCTTGCGTTTGGTGAAGTAGAAGGCGATCTTGGCGCCCAGACTGGCGTCGTGGTCGGAGACTCCCTGAAGCCGGGACATGGCGAACCTCCCGAATAGTCCTAGTGCAGACCCGTTTGGGCCTCACTAGGTCGACACCCGGCGGCGCACAAACGTGACCGGGCTAGCGCCCGAACGTCGACCCCGATCCCTGGGTCTGCTGGCTCAGCGGCACATCCATGTCGTACACCCGGGCATGGAACACGGTGCGATTCCGCAGCGCGGCTTGGACCGCGCGATGCAGGCCGTCCTCGAGGTAGATGATGCCCTTCCACCGCACCGCGTGCGGGAAAAGATCGCCGTAAAAGGTGGAGTCCTCGGAGAGCAGCCGGTCCAGCGCCAGGACCGTCGTCGTGGTGACCAATTCGTCGAGCCGGATCTGCTGCGGGGGTATCTGGGACCAGTCCCGGTAGGAGAGCCCGTGTTCCGGGTAGGGCTTGCCTTCTCGTACGCCCTTGAAAATCATTGGTAGATCTTCTCCGATGCGTCGTCGAGGCCCTGCCGATACCTGCTGAACAGGCTAACCGCAAAGTTGCCGGACGTGCGCGGTGGACGCTCGCGCAGCGCGGTCGGCGCGTCGGTGTGAGACCGTAAAATGGACGCGATCAAGGAGGTAGCAACCGATGGGCAGTGCTGACGAGCGTCGCTTCGAGGTGCTGCGTGCCATCGTCGCCGACTTCGTCGCGACCAAGGAACCCATCGGGTCGAAGTCGCTCGTCGAACGGCACAACCTCGGAGTGTCCAGCGCCACCATCCGCAACGACATGGCGGTGCTGGAAGCCGAGGGCTACATCACCCAGCCGCACACCAGCTCCGGGCGGGTGCCCACCGAGAAGGGTTATCGCGAGTTCGTCGACCGGATCGATGACGTCAAGCCGTTGTCCGTGGCGGAGCGAAAGGCGATCCAGAGCTTCCTGGAATCCGGCGTCGACCTCGACGACGTATTACGCCGGGCGGTGCGGCTGTTGGCTCAGCTGACCCGCCAGGTGGCCGTGGTGCAGTACCCGACGTTGTCGACCTCGACGGTTCGGCATCTGGAAGTGATCGCGCTGACGCCGGCCCGGCTGTTGATGGTGGTCATCACCGAATCCGGGCGGGTAGATCAGCGCATCGTCGAGCTCGGCGACGTCATCGACGACCATCAGCTCTCGCAGCTGCGCGAGATCCTGGGCCAGGCGCTGGAAGGCAAGAAGCTGTCCGCGGCCTCGGTCGCGGTGGCCGACCTGGCTCAGCAGCTGGGCGGCGCCGGCGGGCTGGGCGACGCGATCGGCCGCTCGGCGACGGTGTTGCTGGAGTCGCTGGTGGAGCACACCGAAGAGCGCCTGTTGATGGGCGGTACGGCGAACCTGACCCGCAACTCCGCGGACTTCGGCGGATCGCTGCGCTCCATCCTGGAGGCACTCGAGGAGCAGGTGGTGGTGCTGCGGTTGCTGGCGGCTCAGCAGGAGGCCGGCAAGGTGACGGTGCGCATCGGCCACGAGACGGCGGTCGAGCAGATGGCGGGCACTTCGATGGTGTCGACCGCGTACGGCACGATGGACACCGTGTACGGCGGGATGGGTGTGCTGGGTCCCACCCGAATGGACTACCCGGGAACTATCGCCAGCGTGGCCGCGGTTGCTCTTTATATTGGCGAAGTCCTGGGTGCTCGATGATCGCGCACCATCAGGTTTTGTGGACAGCCGCGTAGAGCGCGGCACAAGAAAGGTCAGGCGTGGCACGCGACTATTACGGGCTGCTGGGCGTGAGCAAAAACGCCGGCGACGCGGAGATCAAACGCGCATACCGAAAGCTGGCGCGCGAACTGCATCCGGACGTCAACCCTGACGAGGCTGCGCAGGCCAAGTTCAAGGAGATCAGTGCCGCCTACGAAGTGCTGAGCGATCCCGAGAAACGCCGGATCGTCGACCTCGGCGGGGACCCGCTGGAGAACGCCGCCGCCGGCGGCGGCTTCGGCGGCTTCGGCGGCCTGGGTGACGTGTTCGAGGCGTTCTTCGGCGGTGGCTTCAGCGGGGGCGGGACGTCGCGCGGTCCGATCGGCCGGGTCCGGCCTGGCTCGGACTCGCTGCTGCGGATGCGGCTGGACCTCGAGGAGTGCGCGACCGGCGTGACCAAACAGGTCACCGTCGACACCGCGGTGCTGTGCGACCGGTGCCAGGGCAAGGGCACCAACGGCGACTCGGCGCCGATCCCCTGTGACACCTGCGGCGGTCGCGGCGAGGTGCAATCGGTGCAGCGCTCGCTGCTGGGCCAGATGGTGACGGCGCGACCGTGTCCCACCTGTCGCGGCGTCGGCGTCGTCATCCCCGACCCGTGTCATCAATGCATGGGCGACGGCCGGGTGCGGGCCCGCCGCGAGATCAGCGTCAAGATTCCCGCCGGTGTCGGCGACGGCATGCGGGTCAGGCTCGCCGCCCAGGGCGAGGTCGGGCCCGGCGGAGGGCCGGCCGGCGACCTCTACGTCGAGGTGCACGAGCAGGCCCACGACATCTTCGTGCGTGACGGCGACGACCTGCACTGCACGGTTTCGGTGCCGATGGTCGACGCCGCGCTCGGCGCCACCGTCAGCGTCAACGCCATTCTCGATGGCACCAGCGAGATCACCATTCCGCCCGGCACCCAACCGGGTTCGGTCATCACGCTGCGCGGCCACGGGATGCCCCAGCTGCGCTCGGCGACCCGAGGCGATCTGCACGTCCACGTCGAGGTGGTGGTTCCCACCCGGCTGGACGGCCACGACAGCGAACTGCTGCGCGAGTTGAAGAACCGCCGCAGCCGCGACGTGCCCGAGGTCCGCTCGACGCACGCCGGCGGCGGGCTGTTCAGCCGGCTGCGCGAGACCTTCACCGGGCGCTAGCCACGATCCGAGGGGCCCCCGCAGATGGTGGCGACGCTGTTCTACGTCGAAGCACTGCCCGACACGGGTGGGATGGCCGTCGTCGACGGTGACGAGGGATTCCACGCCGCGACGGTGCGCCGGATCCGGTCCGGGGAGGAATTGGTGCTCGGCGACGGCGCCGGAAGCCTGGCCCGCTGCGTGGTCGAACAATCCGGCCGCGACGGGTTACGGGCCCGGGTGCTGGACCGCTGGACCGTCGCTCCCGGCAAGCCGCCGGTGACGGTGGTGCAGGCGCTGCCCAAATCCGAGCGCTCGGAGTTGGCGATCGAATTGGCCACCGAGGCCGGTGCGGATGCGTTCCTGGCCTGGCAGGCGGCCCGCTGCGTGGCCAGCTGGCAGGGCGCCCGCGTCGAGAAGGGGCTGCGCCGCTGGCGTGCGGTAGCCCGGTCGGCGGCCCGGCAATCGCGCCGGGCCTACGTCCCACCCGTCGACGGGGTGTTGTCGACGGCGGCTCTGGTCCAGCGGATCCGCGACGAGGTGGCCGCCGGCGCGGCCGTCGCGGTCCTGCACGAGTCGGCCACCGAGCGGATCGCGGACGCCGCGGTGGCAGGGGCGAACTCGCTGCTACTGGTGGTCGGTCCCGAAGGAGGTATCGCGCCGGATGAGCTCGCATTGCTGACCGAAGCGGGCGCCGTCGCGATCCGGCTGGGCCCACAGGTGCTACGGACTTCGACGGCCGCCGCGGTGGCGTTGGGCGCACTCGGCGTGCTCACCGCGCGATGGGAGCAAACCGCCGAGGTCGAGTCGGCGGAGCCGCTCGGAGCTGACCAGACGGAGCCCTCGGCGTAGACTGAGACATCCGATCAAACCCTGACGAGCCGAGAAGGCAGGCACCGGAAACCACGTGACGCCACGCGAGACCAACGCTGCTGACGCAGCTGGGGCCCTGCAGGCCGACGCTCAGGTTCGCAGCAGCATCGACATCCCTCCTGATCTCGTCGTGGGCTTGCTGGGTTCGTCGGACGAGAACCTGCGCGCCCTCGAACGCATCCTTGCCGCGGACCTGCACGTTCGCGGCAACGCCGTCACCCTCTCGGGTGAGCCGGCCGACGTCGCGCTGGCCGAGCGCGCGCTCTCCGAACTGATCGCGATTGTGGCCAGCGGCCAGTCCCTGACCCCCGAGGTGGTGCGCCACAGTGTCGCGATGCTGGTCGGCACCGGCGACGCGTCACCCGCCGAGGTGCTCACTCTCGACATCCTGGCGCGCCGCGGCAAGACCATCCGGCCCAAGACGCTGAACCAGAAGCGTTATGTCGACGCCATCGACGCCCACACCATCGTGTTCGGGGTCGGTCCGGCCGGTACCGGCAAGACCTACCTGGCCATGGCCAAGGCGGTCCACGCGCTGCAGTCGAAGCAGGTCAGCCGGATCATCCTGACCCGGCCCGCGGTGGAAGCCGGTGAACGTCTCGGATTTTTGCCGGGCACGCTGAGCGAGAAGATCGATCCGTACCTGCGACCGTTGTATGACGCGCTGTACGACATGATGGACCCCGAGCTGATTCCGAAGCTGATGTCCGCCGGGGTTATCGAGGTGGCGCCGCTGGCCTACATGCGGGGTAGGGCGCAGCCGATTTCCACCGGGGTGTTGACCCCCAACGGATTTCGTCCTATCGGCGAACTCCGAGTGGGAGATTACGTTGTCGGCTCCGATGGTCAGCCGACGGAAGTTCTTGGCGTGTATCCGCAGGGGTTCAAAGAAATCTATCGGGTATGGACGCAAGACGATTCGTCGACCTTAGCCACCGGCGATCATCTGTGGTCGGTCTACACCCGCTCTGACCGGCGGCGGGGCAAGTCTGCGCGGGTGCTGCAGACGAAGCAGATGATTGGCAACCTGCGCGCGGCCCATTACCACCGCTACGAGTTGCCACTGTTGAGCGCCCCGGTGAGTTTTGAATCGCAACCCGTGCCCCTTGACCCCTATGGGCTGGGCTTACTGTTGGGCGACGGTTGTCTGACATGTTCGACGACGCCCTCATTTGCGACCGCTGATCCGGAATTGGCCGAAGCCCTTGGACGTCTGATTCCCGGGATCGAAGTGCGACGCAAGTCGGCTGTCGACTATATGCTGAACCAGATCAACCGTCCCCGCGGCGCGGGAGTGAACCCTGTCACGGCCGCGCTGCGTCAGCTGGGGCTGGCGGGCCTGCGATCGGACACGAAGTTCATTCCGCAGGATTATCTTCTCAATTCGTCATGTGTGCGGCTGGCGCTGTTGCAAGGGTTGCTCGATTCAGATGGTGGTCCGGTGACTCAGCAAGGCCGGACGTGCCGCATTCAGTTCACGACGGTCTCGGACCGGCTGCGTGACGACGTGGTGTTCCTTGTCCAGTCATTGGGCGGTGTCGTCTACTGCCGCACCAGGCCTGCGGCCGGCCGCACGCCGGGCCTGGCCAGGGGGCGAGCGGTGTCCCACCGGTCTGACGCACACATCCTCGACATACGCCTGCCAGAAGGATTAGTCCCGTTCCGGCTCTCACGGAAGGCGGCGAAGTACGACGAAACTGGTGGGGGACAGCCGAAACGCTTCGTCGATCGGATCGAATCCGCGGGCACCGAGGAAGCCGTGTGCATCCGGGTCGCGGCCGCAGATTCGCTGTACGTCACCGAGGACTTTCTGCTTACCCATAACACCCTCAACAACGCGTTCATCGTTCTGGACGAGGCGCAGAACACCACCGCCGAACAGATGAAGATGTTCCTCACGCGGCTTGGCTTCGGGTCCAAGATCGTCGTGACCGGGGACATGACCCAGGTCGACCTGCCGGGCGGCGCCCGGTCCGGCTTGCGGTCGGCCGTCGACATCCTCGACGACGTCGACGACATTTACATCGCCGAGCTGACCAGCGCCGATGTGGTGCGCCATCGGCTCGTTTCGGAGATCGTCGACGCCTATGCGAGGTTTGAGGAACCCGACTCGGGCATGAATCGGGCGGCTCGGCGGGCATCCGGAACCCGAACTCGCCGATGAGGGGGCGGTGAGCAGGCCATGACGATCGAAGTGTCCAACGAGTCCGGCATCGACATCTCCGAAGCAGAGCTGGTGAGCGTCGCGCGCTTCGTCATCGCCAAAATGGACGTCAATCCGGGGGCCGAGCTGTCGATGGTGCTGCTGGACACCGCGGCGATGGCCGACCTGCACATGCGCTGGATGGACCTGCCCGGCCCGACCGACGTGATGAGTTTCCCGATGGACGAGCTCGAGCCCGGTGGCCGTCCGGACGCGCCGGAGCCGGGGCCGTCGATGCTGGGGGACATCGTGTTATGCCCGGAATTCGCCGCCGAGCAGGCCGCGGCGGCGGGCCACAGTCTCGGACAAGAGTTGGCGCTGTTGACGATTCACGGCGTGCTGCACCTGCTCGGCTACGACCACGCCGAGCATGACGAAGAGAAGGAGATGTTCGCCCTACAGGGGCGGCTTCTCGAAGAGTGGGTAGCCGACCAGGTCGAGGCGTACCACTACGACCGGCAGGACGAGCGAGACCGCCGGTTGCTGGACAAGTCAAGGTATTTCGACAATTGAGCCTTTTGAAGCGAGCACTCTGGATCGCGGTTTCGGCCGCGATAGCTTTTGCACCCGCGGTGGTGCTGGTGAGCATGCCCGGCGTGGCGGCGGCGTCGCCGTGCGCCGGCGAGGGGGCAAACCCCGTGTCCTGCCAGCACTGCATGTTCTATGTCGAGGCGTATCACACCGCGAACGTGTGTAACGCCCCGGCGCCGCGGCCGGCCCCGGCACCGACGAGTACCCCGGTGTATATCCCGGAGCCGCCGCCGCTGCCCCTGCCACCGAGTCCCACGCGCCCGGCGCCGACGCCGGTGCAGACCCCGAAGATCAATCCGCCGGCCCCGGGAGCGCCGCGAAACGTCGGGGTGGTGGCACCGCCGAAGAAGCTGGATGCACCCCCGCAGGCGGTCGCGGCGGCCAAGGCCGCACCGGTGGCGCGCCTGAATCCCGCCGACCCGCCGAAGCCGCCGACCTCGACGGACTTCAATCAGCAGGTACAGAACGTCATCACCAACCACAGCGAAAACATCGAGCAGGTCAGGGCCGACAACAAGGTGCTGGTCCGGCCGCGGCACTGGGACTTCGTCGACTACGACGAGGATCACCGTCCGACGCTGTACAACCCGCTCAGCCAGGCGATGACCTTCCGCTACACCTATGACGGCGCGTCCCGGGACGCGTACCTGCCGGCCGGTGGCCGGATCGTGCTGGATGCCGGCACCGCGGGCCTGGTCCCGTTCACCGCTGTCGGTGAGAGCTATCTGGTCGCGGGCAGCTTCTACGGCGGCGCCTTCGTGCCGCCGCCCAACTCGCAGGGCCCGCCGCCGCCGGAGTACGCCGCGCCCGCGCCCCCGACGCTGTACCAGAATGTCCTGGCCGAAGTCCCTGCCGACAACCAGATCGTGCAGGTCGGGCAGGTGGCGGTGCTAGGCCGCGACGAAAGTCAACCCGCGGGCAGCCAGGACAGCTTCCTGCTCGACGACACCACGGTGGCCTGGGGCCAGGTCACCGATCCCGCCAGCGGCGTGCAGATCAGGGTCAGCAAGACCCAGTCCCTGCCGGGCTTCGGGCCGACCGACAACGGCGACTTCTTGGTGACGCTGGCCGTGCACGGGGACCAAACCCAACCGGCCATGCCCGCCCCGCCGTCCCAAGCCTGGTGGCCGTGGGCGGTGCGGTACGGGTTGCTGGTGCTGGCGGTGGTGCTCATCGCCGGTTTGCTCAATCGTCGAGCCAAGAGCGACGAGGCCAAGAAAGAGTCCGCGTCCGAGCCAAGGCATTAGCACCGTTGACCGGGATATCTCAGCTCCTCGGTGCGCTCGCGTTGATAATTCTCGGTGGGGTCTTCGCGGCCATCGACGGGGCTATCAGCACGGTGTCGCTGGCCCGGGTGGCCGAGCTGGTGCGCGACGAGCGGCCCGGCGCGCGATCGTTGTCGAAGGTGATGGCCGACCGGCCGCGCTACATCAACCTGGTGGTGCTGTTGCGCATCACGTGCGAGGTCACCGCGACCGTACTGCTGGTGGTCTTTCTGTACGACAACTTCGGCCTGAGCTGGGCGGTTTTCGGGGCCGCCACCATCATGGTGCTGACCAGCTTCATCGTCATCGGGGTGGGCCCGCGCACGCTCGGCCGTCAGCACGCGTACACGATCTCACTGGCGTTGGCCATTCCGCTGCAGGTGATTTCGTCGCTGCTGATGCCGGTCAGTCGCCTGCTGGTGGTCATCGGTAACGCGCTCACCCCCGGCCGCGGCCTGCGAAACGGTCCGTTCGCGTCCGAGATCGAGTTGCGCGAAGTGGTCGACCTGGCCCAGCAGCGCGGCGTCGTCGCCGCCGACGAGCGCCGGATGATCGAGTCGGTGTTCGAACTCGGCGACACTCCGGCGCGTGAGGTGATGGTGCCCCGCACCGAGATGATCTGGATCGAGAGCGACAAATTCGCCAGCCAGGCGACCAACTTGGCGGTGCGCAGCGGACATTCGCGAATTCCGGTGATCGGCGAGAACGTCGACGACATCGTCGGCGTGGTCTATCTGAAAGATCTTGTCGAGCAGACGTTCTTGGCTCCTGACGGTGGTCGTGACATCAAGGTGGCGCAGGTGATGCGCCCGGCCGTGTTCGTGCCCGACTCCAAGCCGCTGGATGCGCTGTTGCGCGAAATGCAGCGCGACCGCAACCACATGGCGCTGCTCGTCGACGAGTACGGCGCGATCGCCGGGCTGGTCAGCATCGAAGACGTGCTGGAGGAGATCGTCGGTGAGATCGCCGACGAATACGACGAGGCCGAGGTCGCGCCGATAGAAGACTTGGGCGACAAGCACTTTCGGGTGTCGTCGCGGCTGCCGATCGAAGACGTCGGCGAACTCTACGACGTCGAATTCGACGACGACCTCGACGTCGACACGGTGGGCGGCCTGCTGGCATTGGAGTTGGGCCGGGTTCCGCTGCCCGGCGCCGAGGTGGTCTCGCACGGCCTGCGGCTGCGCGCCGAGGGTGGGCCCGACCATCGCGGGCGGGTGCGGATCGGCACCGTGTTGCTGAGCCCGGCCGAGTCGGAGGACCACGAGCTCGAGGGCACGCATCATGGCTGAGCAACTCGACTCCGAGGATGTCACGCTGGTGGCGCTGGCCCGGTCGGCGATGGCCCGGGCGGAGGCCGCCAGCGCGGCCTCGGTGCGCGACGTCGACGGCCGCACCTATGCGGCCGCGCCCGTGGAGTTGTCGGCGTTGCGGCTCACCGGGCTGCAGGCCGCGGTGGCCGCGGCCGTATCGAGCGGGGCGACGGGCCTTCAGGCCGCCGTGCTGGTGGCGGGGTCGGCCGACGACCCCGGCATCGCCGCGGTGCGCGAGCTCAGCCCCACCGCTGCGGTCATCCTCACCGATCGCGCCGGTGCCCCGCTATGAGCGAATTCCGTTCGGGCTTCGTGTGTTTGGTGGGCCGGCCGAACACCGGCAAGTCGACGCTGACGAACGCTCTGGTCGGCACCAAGGTGGCGATCACCTCGAAGCGCCCGCAGACCACCCGCCACACCATCCGCGGCATCGTGCACCGCGAGAACTTTCAGATCATTCTGGTCGACACGCCGGGCCTGCACCGGCCGCGCACGCTGCTGGGCAAGCGGCTCAACGAATTGGTCCGGGACACCTACACCGAAGTCGACGTGATCGGGTTGTGCATCCCGGCCGACGAGGCCATCGGGCCCGGAGACCGCTGGATCCTCGACCAGATTCGCTCGGTCGCTCCGAAGACCACCCTCGTGGTGATCGTCACCAAAATCGACAAGGTGCCCAAGGACCGGGTGGCCGCCCAGCTTCTCGCGGTCAGTGAACTCGTCGACGGTGCGGCCGAAATCGTTCCGGTGTCAGCGGTGGCCGGCACCCAGGTCGACGTGCTGATCGACGTGCTGGCCGCCGCGCTGCCCCCCGGCCCGGCGTATTACCCCGACGGCGAGCTGACCGACGAGCCCGAAGAGATCCTGATGGCCGAGTTGATTCGCGAGGCCGCACTCGAAGGTGTCCGCGACGAGCTTCCGCATTCGCTGGCCGTGGTGATCGACGAGGTCAACCCGCGCGAGGACCGCGACGACCTGATCGACGTGCACGCGCTGCTCTATGTCGAGCGGGACAGCCAGAAGGGCATCATCATCGGCAAGGGCGGGGCCCGGCTGCGCGAAGTGGGCACGGCAGCGCGCGGGCAAATCGAGAAGCTGCTGGGCACCAAGGTGTATCTCGACCTGCGCGTGAAGGTTGCCAAGAACTGGCAAAGCGACCCCAAACAGCTTGGGCGACTGGGCTTTTAGCTAAACCGGCGGCGCGATCACAGGCGACGTGCCGTGATGGGCGGATCCGTTCCAAGAATCTTTTGAGGGCTTTCCCAGAAGGTTTCTCTAACGGTCGATGCGGACCGGCGAATTCGGAACGCACCGAAGCCGATCACGGTAGAAGGAGGGTCGCTGGCGATGACGCAACCGTTGGCGGTCAACGTCGAGAAGCAAGAACTTCTGGCCCGGGCCGCCGAGCTGGAGCAGCCGATCCCCGGGCTGCCCGCGGAATTGCTAGCGCTGCAGGCGCCGTGCAACCTCGCGCCGATCGTCGCGGCGGCCGAACAACTTGTCTTGTCCGCCAACAACATGCGGATCTATCTGGCGGTGGGCGAAAAGGAGCGGACAAATCTGGCGGAGTCGCTGCGCAACGCGGCCGCGGCGTACGAGGATGCGGACGAGGGCGCCACACAGGCTCTGCACAACGGAACTTCCGTGTCGAACCGGCCGGTGCAGCACGCCGCTCAGGTGGTGGACCGAGCCTCGCTGAAGGACACGCGTCTGGCGGCCGACCCGTTGCCGATCGAGTTTCAGGCGGTCAAACAACGGGCGTTCGACTTGGAGCAACCCGACCAAGGTGCCGCATTTCTCGCCTTCGCGGATGCGTGGGCGGCTCATCGGGTCGCGCTGCTGCAAGCCGTCGTTCGCTTTCGGCCGTTCACCGAATGGTCGGGCACGGCGTGCGCGGCGGTTGAGGCGAACTTCGATCAACAGCGATCGTGGTTGACCGGGATGGCGGAACTGTGCAACCAGTTGGTCACTCAGGCCCACACCGTCGTAGATGCGCATCGCTGGATGCGCGGTGCGCACATCGTATTTCCGGATCTGAATCCCGCCGGCGGTGACTACGTCCTCGACTACGCGGAAATTCTGCGTTGCGAACAAACCTGGGAACGAATTTGGGACGACCCCACCCAGGCCGCATACAAGCAGTCCTACATCGAGTTTTTCCAGAAAGCTCAGGAAAAGTCGGACGAGCTCGTTGCGCAGTACCAGCAGAAGGCGAGCCTGCCGTTGGCTCCGATCAACCCCCCGACGCCGCCGGCGGCCACCGGAATCCAGCCGCCGTCGGACGACAACCTTCCTGATGGCGCCGGGTCCCGGTATCCGGATGGCGCACCCGGCGACGCGCCGACCGCGGTACCCAGCGTCCCCAGCATCCCGAGTCTGCCGATGGGCAACACCCCAAAGGCGCCGCCGCAGCCCAGCCCCGCCTTAGCGGGCGTCAACAGCACCAAGGCCGCGGGCTTGCCCAAAGTGGGTGCGCCCGGGCTCAAGCCGGCGTCGGTCGGCCTCGGCGGGCTCGGAATGCCGTCGACACCGTTGCAGGATCCGCGCTACGCCGCGGCGTCGCCGGGCGCCGCGGCAAAGGGTGCCGAGGGGGCTGGCTTCGGGGTCCCCGGGCGGACTACGGGCGGCGCGATGGGCGGAGGCGGCATGGGCGCGGCTCCACTGGGCGCCCAGGGCGACCGCGGTACCGGCAAGGGCAAGCGCCTGCAACGCGACGATGACGCGATCTATACCGAGAATCGCGCATGGACCGAAGGGATCATCGGGCGACTCCCGGTGCCGAAGAGCGCTACCGACCTGAGAGGTCAGAAGCCGTGAGCATCGTGAGGCCGACGGGTCGCTACGCCGAGCAGATGTTGGCGCCTAACGGGTGGCCCCAGGTCGATGAGGACGCCTTATATGACCGGGCTCGGGAGTACACGGGGGTGATGTCGGGCGTCACCGCAGTCCTGGAAGCCTGCCAGCACGAGCAGATTTCGATCTTCGAGACCGGTGTGTGGACGGGCGGGGCAGCCGGCGCCGCCGACGACGAGCTGGCAACACGTATCAACGACCTGACAACGCTGCAGCGTCATCTGGCGAGAGTGATTGCCTGGCATTGGGATATCGCGGGATCGGTCGGTCGAGCGAAGTCGGAGATCGGCGACAACGTGGAACTCGCTCACCGGCGGATCAACGAACTGGAGAAAGACTTCCGCCTCGAGGCGGCCGAGCGAGACGACGCGATCGAGACGATGGTGCGTGCGACGCTCGCGGCCAATGTCAGAGTGGTCAGCGACACCGCCGAGCAGATTCAGGCAATCAAGCAGGGAACGTCCTCGGCCAATGAACGGCGAATCCTGCTCGGCCAGCAGGCATTAGCGTCCGACCACGATTCCCCGGCAGACGTTCCCGATCTGCCGGCGTCGTCGGCGCCGGCCCGCGTTGCACCGGCAACGCTGTTGCCGTCGGCTTCGGCCGCAGGTGTCGGTCCACGGTCGACTCCGCCTCCGTTGCCCGCGACGACACCCGCGCCGGAACCGGTTTCGCCGGAGGCCCCGGATGCCGCCCACGCGAGCGCGATTCCCGCGGCCGCCGGCCGGGGACCTAGCGCACCCGACCCCCAACCGGCGGCCGTGCACGCTTCGGCGACTCTGCCGAGTTCGCATGGCGGCGTCCGCAGCAAGGGTGTGGTCTCCGTCCGGCCGTGGTCGGGAGACTCGTCAGCCGGGCCGGCCGCTGACCCCGGTATGCCGGGGATGCCCTTGGCAGCCCCGGCACCCATGACGCCGGCCGCACCGGGCGGTGCTCCACGAGCGCGGTCGGGGTCGCGTGCCCCCGCCGGGCAGGCGTCGCCGCGCAAGCCGTCCGCGGTGCGACCGGCAGCGGCCGACAAGCAGTCGCTACGGCATCGGTCCGCTGCGCGCGCGGAGTCGGCTAACCCCAGTCGGGCATCCGATGGTGTTGCAGCGCCGCTGGTTTCGGTCTCACTGGCGCGGGCTGCCCGCGATGCCATCGCCAATGCCACCGTCGGCAACGCCGCGGGTGGTACCAGGACCGACGCGCTGTGGATGGCGCGCCACGTCGCGGCTGCCTTGAATGCGCCGGTCGCCGTTCGCACACAGGATATGGGCTTCTTCTGGGTGACCGCGGTGACCACCGACGGGGAAATCGTGGTGGCAAACAGTTACGGCCTGGCCTACATCCCCGACGGCGTGCAGTTGCCCGAAAAGGTGCACATGGCAAGCGCCGACGAGGCGATCCCGGCCGGCGAGCGGGCGCGCTGGGCCACCTATCCGGTGCTGGCCGTACAGGCCTGGGCGCGCCATCACGACACCGAGCTGAGAGCGGTCATCGGCACTAAGGAGCAGCTGGCCGATTCCGATCCCGGCGTGGCCACGATCCTGCTGACGCCGGAGGACATCCCGGACACTGGCGTGATGGTCGGGCGCACCCGGCTCGAAGTCGTGGACGCCGAAGCTGCCGACCGGTTGACGGCGACCCCGGATCGGGAACTGCTCGACCTGATACCCGCGGCGCAGGTCGGCAGCCCGACGGCCGGTCAGCGCGCCACATTGTGGCTCGCGGTAATGCAGCCCCTGGCCAGCACCCTTGCCGGTCGCCAAGACGCACACCTGCGTGCCATGCACGCCTACGCCGGCCTAACCCGAGACGCCCAGCTCCACCGGGCCCACAACGCGGCGGACCCGGTTGCCCGGCGCGACGCCGTCGCCGACTGGCTGTATTGGAACCACCTGGTGTCGCGACTCGGCAACACGCAGGCCGAGGCGGCGTAAGCCCGGTTTTCGCTCCAAGAATCCGTGCAGGGCAATCACCGAATATATCTTCGACGGTCGCAACTGGCGCCGGCCGATGGGTTCACCGCCGAACCTCACTAAACTCACTGATTGGCAGGGAAACTCAGATGAACGTATTTGTAGACGCCGCCCGGCTGATCGCCAACCTAGGTGGCTTAGGCGCACAATTCAACGGCTCAGGCAGCGCGAGTTACGGCGCCGAATACATCGCGTCGAGTGTGACCAGCATGAGCGCGGACGCGCTGTCCGGCGGCCTTGTCGGCTACAAGATGGTTCAGCAATATCGACTGTCCCGGAATATGTCTGGCGAAGAATTGGAGGAGATGAACAAGGGGATGAAGGACAGCACCAGTCTCATCCTCAAGACACTCACCGTCGTCGACGTCGTGGAGCTGATGACCGGATTCGGGCCGCCCTGCGAAGGCGGGGATTTCGCCGCAGGATCTCAACAGCTGATCGAAATCTCGGACCAGCTGATGTCGGCGCTCCCGGATGACGACTGGCAGGGTGATGCGTCGCAGGCCTATGCCCAACAGGTGACGGCGCTGAGGACCCTCGCGCAAGGGATGGCTGAGCTGGACCGCCAGCTTGCCGACATCACCAAGAATCAGGCCGAGTGGGTCACCCATATGCGGTTGGCCTTCGGCATTTTGAAGGATCTCCTGATGGCAGCATTTGGCATTGAGTTGGCCCTGAAGATCTCGGTGCCTGCGCCGGCCGGCCTCGCCCTCGCCGAAACATTCGCCACCACCGTTGCCGTCATGGGGATCGGTGCTGCCAGCTCCTTCGTTTTCACGCTGTTCCGCTACTCGCAAGACAACGCGGGCAAGGCCAACGAAATAATCTCCAAATACCAAAAGCTGGCCCCGGTTTCACCGAGTACCACGTCTGCCGAGTCGTACGTGGCCCCCGCGCTGGAGTCCACCACGCCCGACTTCGGTGAGGTCTCGAGGAGGATGACTGACGTGTGCAGCGCGGTCGAGCTCGCCACGCCGGCACACCCGGATGCTTCGACGAAGCAAAGCACCCCCGCCGGCGCGGGTGAGACCTCGCTGCGACGGCGCGTGTTGGACGCGCGCGAGGAGGCGGCTGCGGCCACGTCGTCATCGGGCGCGCCTACCTTGGCTCCAATCGCTCAAATGCCAGGCAGAGCTGCACAACTCAGTCAGAGTCCGGGGCCGCGCCCGATTTACCCCGTGCCCCGAACGGGCCAGAAGGCGGGTCTGTCCGAGGATGAGGGGTTTGCCGATGACGTCGATGACGGCGCAGCGGCACCGGGTGCCCAGAGCGCCGAGCGCGCACCGATCGAGTTCGCAGTGCCCGAGGCCACCATACGACGCGCCGGGTAAAAGCCCACTCTGCAGTCAAAGCTGTTGTCAGACAAACTAATACATACCTGAAAAGGAGAACAACCCATGTCCGATTTGGTCGTCACACCGAACTACCTCGACCAGCTGGCCGCAATTGAGAACCAAACATCCGCGAAGATCGGATCGGCGGCCGAGGTGACCAAAGGGATCAGCTCCGCCGTCTGGCTTACCCACGGTGTGGGCAGCGAGCCCTCCAATATTGCGTTGACTCGTGTCGAGGCCGCGCGCCGTTGCGCGGTCGAGGCGATGCAAAGTGTCTGCCAGGACCTCGCCGCCAAGCTGGGCACCGCCGCCGCCGCCTACGCCAGCACCGACGAGCTGGCGGCCGGCAACATCGACAAGCAACTGATTGATCGCTGAAAGACGAGGCCCTCCCACGCCCGGTGGGAGGGCCTCGTCGTCCGCGCAATCGTTTCAACATCCAGGCGCCGGGTACCACTGACCGACCGATACAGCCCCAATCGGAAGGCAGGACATGGATGCATTAACTTTTCTCCGCCAAGACCACAAAAGCGTGCTCGGCTTGTTCGAGACCCTCGATGGTGCCCCGTCGGGCTCCGGCGCCGAAGCCAGCGGCCTGGAAACCACGGTGAACAACCTGATCATCGCCGAGTCGCAACACGAAGCGATCGAAGAACAGTTCTTCTGGCCCGCGGTGCGTGAGGCGCTCGGTGATGCGTTGGCCGACAAGGCGATCGAACAGGAGCAGACCGGCAAGAAGCTGCTGCAGCGACTGGAAGACGGCAAGCCCGGCGACCCGGACTACCACGAAGCGTTGCAGCAATTCGTCGACGCCGGCCGGGAACACATCGCCTACGAGCAAGAGGTGGTGTGGCCCCAGGTCGAACAGGTGATGAGTCGCGAGGAGCTGGAGAAGATCGGCGAAAAGCTAGAAGCCGCAAAGAAAATCGCGCCCACCAGGCCGCACCCCGACACTCCGCCGAACGCTGCGGTGCAGAAGACGATGGGAGTCGGCGCGGCGATTGTGGACCACGTGCGCGATGCGGTCACCGGCCGCAGCCAAGATAACCCGCCGGACCCACAGGCCCACTAGACGGACCAACGCGAAGACTGGGCATCGGAGCATCCGATGCCCAGTCTTCGTTGTTACCCGATCAGGTTGTGGGCGAGTGCTGTTCGTGCGTGAACGGCTTTTCGGCCTCGACCGCTGGCGAGCCCTGAGGGTTCTGTTCGGCTCCCTTGTTTTGGCGCGAGTCCGTACCCAGCCATTGCTGTTCGGGCTTTTCCACGTAGTCCCATTCGATGCCCTGCGGCCACGGACCCTGTCCCTGGTTCCACGGCCCGCGGATCGATTCGCCGCCGCCGTTCGACATGTTGAACGCCACATTTTGGAAACGGGGATCGCCCGCCAACTGCCCGGGCGGGAAGTTGACCGGAAGCTCGTTGAGCGCGGCGGTGAACTGCTGGTAGTGCGCGACCTCACGCGTCATCAAGAACGTCAGGGTTTCCTGCACGCCCGGGTCATCGGTGAACTGCTTGAGGTACTCGTAGACGACTTTCGCCCGGGACTCGGCCGCGACGTTGTTTCGCAGGTCGACGGTGGGATCGCCGTTGGCATCGATGAATGCCCCGGTCCAGTTGTTGCCCCCGGAATCCTTGACGTCGGGTCCGCCGCCGCTGAGCACGAGGAACATCGGGTTGACGGCGACCTGATGAATGATGTTGTCGCGCCCATTCGTACTGGCGACCGCCGGCATCCAGTCGCACCGTTGATTCGCGATCTTGAGATCGTCGCTGAGTCCGTCGAGCAACATGGTGATCATCGATCCGACCATCTCGAGATGGCTGAGCTCTTCGGTCGCGATGTCCATGAACAGGTCGTACATCTTGGGGTTCTTTTGGCGCAGCACGAATGCCTGGGTGAAGTACTGCAGCGCCGCGGTGAGTTCGCCGTTGGCGCCGCCGAATTGCTCCATGAGCAGCGACGCAAATCGCGGATCGGGTTCGGTGACCCGTACCTCGAACTGAAGATCTTTGTTATGCATGAACATTGATTGCCTCCTGGGGATGTCGGCACGGCTGGTGTGCGCAGCCGGGTACCCGGGGCATTGGCCGCCAAACGCGGTTATCCAGGTACCCATAGAGACCGTTTGCGCATGCCGGCCGCGGGTAGCCGACGCGCATGACGCAAGCAAAGCTGTTTCGAGCCTGATTTCGATACCGATCAGTCGCTAGAAGCGAGAAATATGTTGGGTGCCTGGACTTTTAACGCTGCAGCCTAATCGTGTGGACGGAAATGATCGTGCTCCCACCATACTTTCGGCTGCTTGGCGGCCCAGCCGCAGACGGCCTCCAACTCGGCGGCCAGCGAGATCAGCATGCCCTCGCTGTTCGCTGGGCCCATCAACTGCACACCGATCGGCAAGCCGTCCGAGGTGAACCCGGCCGGCACGTTGATTGACGGCCAGCCCAACACATTCCACGGCCAAGTCGCCGGGCAGGCCTTGATCATGGCCCGGTCGGTGCCCAACCCGCCGAGCCGGTCGAAGGATCGGGCCAGCGGCGGTGGCTGCGCGGTCGTCGGGGCCACCACCACGTCGACGATGTCGAAGATCGAGCCCACCCGCCGCTGCAGCGCGGCTTCGTGCACCCGCGCGTTGCGCAGGATCGCCTGTCCCAGCACATGGCCCATCCGCAGGTTGGACAGGGTGCGGGGGTCCAGGACGACGCCGTCGCCCAACCGTTCCTCCCAGTCCCGAAGTCCCGCAGTCGATCTGGCCAGAAAATCCCATCCCAGCCGCACGCCGTAGTCCGGATTACCGTTGACCACCGTATGGCCGAGCAATTGCAGCTGCTCGCCCACCGCTCGGGTCGCGGCCAGTATCTCCGGATGCAGCTTGGCCCGAAAGAAGGTGTACGCGAACCGGGTTGACAGCGCGATGTTCAGCGGACCGGGGGCGATGCTGACATAGTCGGACGCCCGCAGCGGCGGCGGCTTGTGCCGGTCACCCTCGACATTGCCCGACGCCGCGTCGAGCACCAGTGCCGCGTCGGCGACCGTGCGGGCCAGCACGCCGTTGACCGTGATCCCGTTGAACGACTCCGGCAGCGGCCAGGTCGAGATGCGGCCGCGCTGCGGCTTGATGCCGACCAGATGCGTCCACGCCGCCGGGATGCGGATGCTGCCGGCACCGTCGGAGCCGATAGCCGCGGTCACCAGACCGGCGGCCACCGCGGCGGCGCTACCGCCGGACGAGCCGCCCGGGGTGTGCCGCCGTGACCACGGATTGCGGGTGTGCCCGAACGCCGGCCCGCTGGTGAACGGCCACTGTCCCAGCTCGCAGGTGTTGGTCTTGCCGACGATCACCGCTCCGGCGGCCTTGAGGCGGCGTACCACCTCGGAGTCCTGGGTGGCCGGGGCCACATAGCCGTCGGTGCCGAAGGCGGTGGGCACGCCAGCAACATCGACGTCGTCCTTCACCGCGATCGGGACGCCCAGCAACGGCGCCGTTTCACCGGCGGCTCGTCGCCGGTCGGCCTCGGCCGCGTCGGCCAGCGCCGACTCCGTCAGGACCACCCGGAACGCGTTCAGCGTGGACTGGCAGGCATCGATCGCATGCAGCGAACGTCGCACCAATGTGTCGGAGGTCACCGCGCGGCTGTTCAGCTGATACAGCAGGTCAGTGAGTGTGGGCAGGCGCGTGCCGCGGGACCCGGAAACGGACCCAGAAGCCGACTCGGAAGCGCCAATCACGGGGTACGAGACTATCGGCGCGGATCCCCGCGATGTCGCGGCGGGGTGCAAAACTATTGATATGCGGCTGTATCGAGACCGAGCGGTAGTGCTGCGCCAGCACAAGCTCGGCGAAGCAGACCGAATCGTGACCCTGCTGACCCGTGATCACGGGTTGGTCCGCGCGGTGGCCAAGGGGGTGCGCCGCACCCGCAGCAAATTCGGCGCACGGCTGGAGCCGTTCGCGCACATCGATGTGCAGCTGCATCCCGGCCGCAATCTGGACATCGTCACTCAGGTCGTTTCCATCGACGCGTTCGCCACCGACATCGTCAGCGACTACGGCCGGTACACCTGCGGGTGCGCGATGCTGGAAACCGCCGAGCGGCTCGCCGGCGAGGAGCGCGCGCCTGTCCCGGCGCTGCACCGGCTCACGGTGGGCGCGCTGCGGGCGGTGGCCGACGGGCGCCGCCCTCGTGACCTGCTGCTGGACGCCTACCTGCTGCGGGCCATGGGCATCGCCGGCTGGGCGCCGGCGCTGACGGAGTGTGCCCGCTGCGCCACGCCCGGCCCGCACCGGGCATTCCACATCGCCGCCGGGGGCAGCGTCTGCCCGCACTGCCGTCCCGCGGGCTCGACGACACCACCGCTGGGCGTGCTGGAACTGATGTCCGCGCTGCACGATGGCCATTGGGAGGCCGCCGAGGCGACGCCGCAATCCCACCGCAGCCATGTCAGCGGATTGGTGGCTGCCCACCTGCAGTGGCATCTGGAACGCCAGCTCAAGACGTTGCCGCTGGTGGAGCGCAATTATCGGGCCGACCGTCCCCCGCAAGCCGGGGGTGCTCCCAGCATCGCCGATCAGCGCGCCGCGCCGATCGGGCAGGATGAGGCCTGTGGCTAATCGGATGGCTGACCGGCCCGTGAACACATCCGTCACATCAGAACCTCCGCCGGTAGACATGCGTTTTGCCCGCCTCCGAGCGACAAACGCTGTACGCCGATCTTTGTCGCTCGGAGGCGGGCAAAACGCCGTCCGGCCCCTGCCGAGGCCAGTGGGGCGGACGTGACAAACCGCAACTTCCCGCAACTGCCCGCCGCGCCCGTGGACTATCCGACTTTTCCGGACAGGTCGACGTGGCCGGTGGTGTTCCCCGAGTTGCCGCCGTCTCCCGACGGCGGACCGAGCCGGCCGCCGCAGCACATTTCGAAGGCCGTCGCTCCGCGGATCCCGGCGGATCGCCTGCCCAACCACGTGGCCATCGTGATGGACGGCAACGGCCGCTGGGCCACCCAACAAGGCCTGACTCGCACCGACGGCCACAAGGCGGGGGAGGCCGTCGTCATCGACGTCGTCTGCGGCGCAATCGAAATCGGGATCAAGTGGCTTAGCCTCTATGCCTTCTCCACCGAAAACTGGAAGCGGTCTCCCGAGGAGGTCCGCTTCCTGATGGGATTTAACCGCGACGTGGTGCGCATGCGCCGGGTGAACCTCAAGGCGATCGGGGTCAAGATCCGCTGGGTGGGTTCGCGGCCTCGCTTGTGGCGCAGCGTGATCAATGAATTGGCGGTCGCTGAGGAGATGACGAAAGACAACGACGTCATCACCGTCAACTACTGCGTCAACTATGGCGGCCGCGCCGAAATCGCGGACTCCGCAAAGGAAATCGCACGCTTGGCGGCAGCCGGCCGGCTGAACCCCGAGCGCATCACCGAGGCGACGGTGGCCCATCACCTGCAGCGGCCCGACATCCCCGACGTGGATTTGTTTCTGCGGACCTCGGGGGAGCAGCGCTCCAGCAATTTCATGCTGTGGCAGGCGGCCTACGCCGAATACATTTTTCAGGACAAGCTGTGGCCCGACTACGACCGTCGCGACCTATGGGCGGCCTGCGAGGAATACGCGGACCGCAACCGACGGTTTGGGAGCGCCTGATGCCATCTCTACAAGAGCGCCTCGGGCCGATCCTCCGCGACGTGCTGACGGTCGACGCCGAACCCGACGGCGGGCTGACGGTGCACCATGACGGCACCTTCGCGTCGCTGCGGGTGGTGAACATCGCCGAGGGACTCGACCTGGTGTCGCTGACCCAGGTCGTGGCGTGGGATCTGCCGCTGACCAAGAAACTCAGCGATCAGGTGGCCAAGCAGGCGCACAACAGCAACTTCGGCAATGTGACCGTGGTCGAGAAGGTCAGCGACAAGGCCGCGCAGCGCAACTCCGGCAAGGGCGCGGCCAAAACTGCCGACGTGATGCTGCGCTACAACTTTCCCGGCGCGGGCCTGGCCGACGACGCTCTGCGCACGCTGATCCTGTTGGTGCTCGATTCGGGCGCTCAGATGCGGCGCGTCCTGACGGCCTGAGTTCTCGCCGAGTGGGCGGTCAGCGGCACATTCGGCAGGGCTAGCGGCCGCAGTCCGAGCAGGTCCCGAAGATCTCGATGGTGTGGCTGACCTCGGAGTAGCCATGCTTGGCGGCCACCTGCGACGCCCATTCCTCGACCTCGTGGTCGCCCACCTCGATGGTGGACCCGCAGTGGCGGCACACCAGATGGTGGTGATGGTGCTCCGAACAGCGCCGGTAGACGGACTCGCCGGTGTCGGTGCGCAGCGTGTCCACCATTCCCGCCGATGCCATCGACTGCAGCGTCCGGTAGACCGTGGTCAGACCGATGTTCTCGCCGCGACGGCGCAGCTCGTCGTGCAGCTCCTGGGCCGAGCGGAATTCGTCGAGGGTTTCCAGCAGCGTGGAGATCGCCGCCCGCTGCCGGGTGGAACGAACGCTGGGTTGCGTCATGGCGTGTCCTCGCTGGCGTGGGCGACAGCGTCGACGACGATGTGCGCCAGGTGGTGGTCGGCCAGTCGGTACAGCACCTCGCGGCCGGATCGCTCCCCGGCGACCACTCCCGCCGCCTTGAGAATCTTCAAATGCTGGCTGACCAACGGTTGTGGCACGCTCAGCGCGTCGACCAGCTCGTGCACGCAGCGCTGGGATTCGCGCAGTTGCAGCACGATGGCGATCCGTACCGGTGCGGCCAGGGCCCGCAGCAGCTCACCGGCGGCATCCAGGATTTCCCGCGACGGCGGCTCGGGATACTCGGCGAACGGAGCGTGCTCGGCGGCGCTCGCCTCGCCGTGCCGGTGGGCGACCAGATCCGACGACGAGCCAGTAGCGGCGGTCGGTGATGAGGAGGGCATCACCATGCGTGCGTCATCTCCTCGAAAGGGCCGGGTACGTGGAGTGCCCACTATAGAGAACGACTTCCACTGTCACATGCATGATGACGCATGTCAAAGACCGCGGCCCGGTCGATACGATTGCTGGTGTTTCGCGGGCGACGGTTCGCCGCCCCGCCTCCGTCAGTTATCCGAAGGGAAGTGGACCACCCCGTGGCGTCCGTCATCGACACCGTCGTCAACCTGGCCAAACGGCGTGGATTCGTCTATCCCTCGGGAGAGATCTATGGCGGCACCAAGTCGGCGTGGGACTACGGGCCGCTGGGCGTGGAGCTCAAGGAGAACATCAAGCGGCAGTGGTGGCGCGCCGTGGTCACCGGCCGCGACGACGTCGTGGGGCTCGACTCCTCAATCATCCTGCCGCGCCAGGTCTGGGTGGCCTCCGGCCACGTCGAGGTGTTCCACGACCCGCTGGTGGAGTCGCTGATCACCCACAAGCGCTACCGCGCCGACCACCTGATCGAGGCCTACGAGGCCAAACACGGGCATCCGCCGCCCAACGGACTGGCCGACATCCGCGACCCCGAGACCGGCGAGCCGGGTCAATGGACCGAGCCGCGTGAATTCAACATGATGCTCAAGACCTACCTCGGCCCGATCGAGACCGAGGAAGGGCTGCACTACCTACGGCCCGAGACCGCGCAGGGGATCTTCATCAACTTCGCCAACGTGGTGACGACAGCGCGGCGCAAGCCGCCGTTCGGCATCGGGCAGATCGGCAAGAGTTTTCGCAACGAGATCACCCCGGGCAACTTCATCTTCCGCACCCGCGAGTTCGAGCAGATGGAGATGGAGTTCTTCGTCGAGCCGTCGACCGCCAAAGAGTGGCACCAGTATTGGATCGACACCCGCCACCAGTGGTACACCGACCTCGGCATCAACCCCGAGAACCTGCGCCTGTACGAACACCCCAAAGACAAGCTGTCGCACTACTCCGACCGCACCGTCGACATCGAGTACAAGTTCGGATTCCAGGGCAACCCGTGGGGTGAGCTGGAGGGCGTCGCCAACCGGACTGATTTCGACTTGTCAACGCACGCAAAGCATTCCGGTGCCGACCTGTCCTTCTATGATCAGGCCAGCGACACCCGGTACACACCGTACGTGATTGAACCCGCGGCCGGCCTGACCCGGTCGTTTATGGCGTTTTTGATCGATGCCTATGCCGAGGACGAGGCCCCCAATGCCAAGGGCGGCGTGGACAAGCGCACCGTGCTTCGCCTGGACCACCGGCTGGCCCCGGTCAAGGCGGCGGTGCTGCCGCTGTCCCGGCACACCGACCTGAGCCCCAAGGCCCGGGACCTGGCCGCCGAATTGCGCAAGTCGTGGAACATCGATTTCGACGATGCCGGCGCGATCGGGCGCCGCTACCGGCGCCAGGACGAGGTCGGCACGCCGTTCTGTGTGACGGTGGATTTCGACTCGCTCGAGGACAACGCCGTCACCGTGCGCGAGCGCGACGCCATGACGCAGGAGCGGGTGGCGATGGATGCTGTCGCCGACTACCTGGCGGTTCGGCTCAAGGGCGCCTAGCGGCCGGCAAGCGGCTATTTCGGCAAACCGGGCCATTTGGGTGTAGTGCTGCCCTACGATCCGGCCTTAGTCTTATACGCAGTGTCCAGTCGCTGGTGACTGTCGGGGTGCAGTGGTAAGGCCGTAGAAACGGCTGGTCGTGTCGAGGTAGTAGATGGTTCTGGATTTCGCGTTTTTGCCGCCGGAGATCAACTCGGCCCTGATGTACGGAGGTGCAGGCTCAGGGCCGCTGTTGGCTGCGGCCGCTGCCTGGGACGGCCTGGCCGCTGACATGTGGGCCTCGGCGTCGTCCTTCGACTCCGTCGTTTCGGGCCTGGCGTCGAATGGGCAGTGGACGGGTCCGTCGTCGGAGTCGATGGCGCAGGCTGCCGCACCGTATTTGCAGTGGTTGCACACCGCGGCGGCGCACGCCTCGATGTCGGCCGTGCAGGCCCGGGTGGCGGCGACGTCGTACGAGTCGGCATTCGCCGCGACGGTGCCTCCCGCGGCGATCGCCGCGAACCGTATCCAGCTGATGGTGTTGATCGCGACGAACATTCTGGGCCAGAACACGGCGGCGATCGCGGCCACCGAATTCGAATACATGGAGATGTGGCTTCAGGACGTGATGGCGATGTTCGGGTATCACGCCGGGGCGCAATCCGTCATGGCGGCATTGCCGTCGATCACATCGGCACCGTCGAGCCTGGCCGGCCTGTTCACGACGCCGCTGAGCACGCTGGCGTCGCAATTCGCCGGGGCGTTGTCGTCGGTGGGCGGTCAGATATTCGGCCCGGGCTTCTCCTCGGCGGTGACCGCGATCCAGTCCGCGTTGACCCAGGTGGGCTCGATAGTCACCTCGACGCCGGTTTCCTCGCTGATGTCGGTGGCCCAGATCGGGGTGTATCCGGCGACCACGTTGCCACCGATGATGGCGATGGCCCAGGGCACCGCGCCGGTGACGTCGCTGGCCGGTGCGACGAACATGGCGGCCACGGGTGCATCGCAGACCGTCGGTTCGACCGCACCGGCGATGCGAATGATGAGCGGCGACGGGAGCTGGGGCTCGTCCATCTCGGCCAGTCTGGGCCGGGCGCGGTTGGTGGGCGCGATATCGGTGCCCCCGGTGTGGCAGGGCTCGACGCCGGCCCCGATCGCCACTTCCGCGATGGCGGGTGCGGGAGCGTCCGGCGCCGTGGCCGAGCCGGTCGGATCGACCAGCGGCATGCCGATGCCCGCGCGGGTGGCCGCGGATCATGACAAACCGGCCGAAATGGTGGGCAAGGCCGGAACCAGTGCGACCCATGTGGTGCAGTCCCGGCCGAAGGTGGTACCGAGAAAGGGCGCGTGAACGAGGTCGCAGCGGGGCCGGGCGCAATTGCCGCGGCGGTCATACGAATGAATCGAGTGTGTCGCAAATTTCTCGGCATGCAGCCAACTTCTATTCATCGGTTACCCGCTTAATCAAACTATTAGGTACGGTTTGTGGCCGTGAATGATTCCGGGCGCGCAATGTTCGCCGGAAGGGGGCGTAGCGCAACCACCCCCGCGGTCGGGCGCTGGTCCTGTTTGTCGAGTCTGACGGGCCTGAGTCGGTGGCTGTCGCGCCGGCGGCCACGGCCACGAATGGGCCTGTCGCCTACTCGCAGAATCCCTGTCGAGCAACGGTTTTCGCGCTCATGACGGCCGGCCTGCCGGGTGCCGCATGCCACCCCGCCCGGTCCCATCCGGCAATGACCCGACTACGCGGCTCCAGCCGACCGCACTTCCGGGTTGGCGCGTGGCCGAATTTTCATGATTAACGTCGACAACAACCGTAAATTTCCAACAATTGTCCTTAGCTTTGCTTTAGTATGAAAAACACTCGGCGGCGAATTGTGCGCCGTTGGGGTCTGTGTGAACAGAGTTTCGGGTGTGGAAGGGGGCATCATGCTTTTGCCTCTTGGTTCACCTCTGCCGGACGATTCGGTCGCGGCAGTTCGGGGTGAGTCAGGCATGCTCGGTCGCTTGACGGTTCCGCTCAGTTGGGGCGTGGCCGTTCCGCCGGACGACTATGACCACTGGGCACCGGAGCGCGAGGAGCTCTCCGATGCCGCTGGCAAGGCGACCGACGGGCCGGATTCAGAGGCAGCTGCCGACGGCATGAGTGAGAAGAAGGAATGGGGGCATTGGAACGAATGGGGAGGCGACGCCGAACCTCGTTTCGAAGCGCCACGAACCGGCCGCGTTGTCCCGCATTCTCCGTGGGCCGGTTAGAGCGGAAGACGGTCGGCCAACGGGTCGGCAGGCTCCAGCCGGGCCTGACAGCTTTCGAGTAGTAGGGGCGTACCGAGCAATCGGTGCGCCCCTACTACTGTGCAAGGCTCAGAACCGCCCGCCGCCGCCCATGAAGCCGCCGTCAAAGCCGCCCGGCGACGAGTTCGACGAGCCGCCGAACGACGTCGGGCTCCAGCCGCCGAATCCGCCCCGCATTCCTGCGCTGAGCAGGTCGCCGATGATGATCCCGCCCAGCATCGCGCCGGCGTCGCCCCCGCGGCCGCGGGTGTAGGCGCGCTGGGCGGAGGCCACGTCGGAGTTGGCCAGCGACTGCGCATTGGCCGCCAGTGTTGACGCCGCGTTGGCGTGCGAGATCGCCTCGGCCGGGTTGGTCGACCGCTGGGCGTGTGCGGCGTCGAGATGCCGCTGGGCCTCGGCGAGGCGGGTGCGAGCTTCGGGCCCGATGCTGCCCCGGCGGGTGTCGATGTACTCCGAGACTCCCCGCACCCGCGATTCCGCGGTGAACAACGCCTGTTCGAGTGAACGGTTGAGCCGATCGGCGTCCGCCTGTTCCTTGGCCACCGTGGCCAGCAGCCGGTTGAGGTCGGAGTCTGCCTTGGCCAGTTGTGCGAAAGTGCCCAGCGGATCGGCCGATCCACCGCCGGCGGCGTCGACGGCTCGAATGGCGGCATTACGGGCCGCGGCGAGTTCGCCGGCATGCGGGGCTTTCGCGTTCTGCCCTTGCAGTTGCGTGCCGGCGTGCTGGATGCCGGCCTGGATGTCGCTCATCACCGCGGGCAGCCGCTCAACGGCACGCCGGATGTCGCCGGCCGCGTTGTCCACCGCATCGAGCAGCGCGCGAGCTTGGCCGAGCGCCGACTCGGCGGCTCGCACCGCATCGACCAAACCGCTCTGCTGGCCACTGACCGCATTGCCGGCCAGCGCACGCGCCGCGCTGATGTTGCGGTCGGCGAACGCCAGCCGCTCCTTGGTGGTGGCGGCATTGCCCGAAACCGAAGTCAGTGCCGCGGGGCCGAATTCCTTGTTCAACTCGGCCAGCCGCCGTTCGGCCGGCTCGACGCGGCTGGTCAGTTCGACGACTTGCTGGGTGAGCGCATCCAGGCGCGTGGCGGCGTTGACCACCAAATCGCGAAGCTGCTCGAACGCCGCGGTCTGTGCGTCCAGTTCGCGGTCGGCGGTGGCCGCCGACACGATTACCTGGGTGAGCAGATTGCGCTGCTGCTCGGGCGTCTCGGGCGTGACGTCGTCGAGTTGCTGACGGACCGTAAAGGCTTGGGCCAGCGCGGCTTTGGCGTTGTTGACGGCCCGGGTGAAGGGCTCGGTGCGCTCGGCGCCGAACTCGTCGACGGCCAAGGCGAGCTCGTTGGCGCTGGTGCGCACCGCGTTGTCGACCTCCACCACCATCGAGCGCGACAGGTCGTCGAGGGCGGTCAATGGCACGGCTGCCAGCGCGGTCGGATTGGTGGGGTCCACCCGGCGTGCGGCGGCCAGCTCGGCGCGGCGGCGTCGGCGGCGGCGATAACGCATGACCAACACCAAGGCCACTACCGCGACGATGACCAAACCCAGGGTGGCCAACAGCCAGAAGCGGCTCGACGAATTCGGCTGTGCATCAAGGCCATTCGCTGCAGAAATCGCAGCTCCACGCCAGTCCCCTTCGCGCAGAGCGGGTTCGATTTCGTTGCGGCGCAGCTCGTCCACCTGAGTTTGGGTCACGCCTTTCACCCCGGACGGCACCAGGAAGGCATACGCGCGCCCGGTGGTGGCCACCGCGAGCAGCGCGTCGTAGGTACCCAGATCACTTTCGCGGATGGTGCGTTGTGCCCAGGCCACCGAGTTCTCTCCAGAGAAGTCGTCGACATAGACCACCCACAGCCGGATGTGGCGGTTGTTGTACAGGTTGTCGATGGCTTCGCTTACATCGGTGCGGCCCGACGGCGACAATGCGCTCGCGTTGTCGGTGACATACCCCGACAGCCGGAACGGGGGCTGTGCGCCGCCGGCCGGTGCCACCAACAGCGCGGTGGCGAGCATCGTCAGGATCATGCCGAGGAAGCGGGCAATGCGCATAGGTCAATTTAGCGCCGGGGGAGACCGGGGCCGTGTCGCGGCATTGCCTGGCAGACTGTGCTGCGGTGACTAAGAAGGTGATCACGAACGTGCAAGACCCATACGACGACTTCGACCGTCAACGGCGGGTAGCCGAAGCGCCGAAGACCGCGGGTCTGCCGGGCACGGAAGGTCAGCACCGCACCGACTTCGCCCGGGACCGGGCGCGGGTGTTGCACAGCGCCGCGCTGCGCCGGTTGGCGGACAAGACACAAGTCGTCGGGCCCCGCGAAGGGGACACCCCGCGCACCCGGCTGACACACTCGCTCGAGGTCGCGCAGATCGGCCGCGGCATGGCGATCGGGCTGGGTTGCGATCTCGACCTCGTCGAGCTCGCCGGGTTGGCTCACGATATCGGTCATCCGCCCTACGGTCACAACGGCGAGCGCGCACTCAACGAGATCGCCGACCAGTACGGCGGATTCGAAGGCAATGCCCAGAACTTTCGCATTCTCAACGGTCTTGAGCCCAAAGTGCTTGACGGCCAAGGTAATAGCGCGGGGTTGAACCTGACCCGTGCTTCGCTGGATGCGGTCACCAAATATCCGTGGACACGTCGTGACGGTGTCCGCAAATTCGGGTTCTACGAAGAGGACCGCGAGGTTGCGGACTGGATGCGCGCGGGGGCGCCGCGGGACCGAGTGTGTCTGGAAGCGCAGGTGATGGACTGGGCAGACGACGTCGCCTACTCGGTGCACGACGTCGAGGACGGTGTCGTCTCACAGCGCATCGATTTGCGGGTACTCGCCGACGACGACGAGGCCGCGGCGCTGGCGAAGCTGGGGGAGAGCGAGTTCTCCCGGGTGAGCGCCGACGATTTCATGGCGGCCGCGCGCCGGCTGTCGGGGCTGCCGGTGGTCGCCGCGGTCGGCAAGTACGACGCGACGCTGGCCGCGTCGGTCGCCCTCAAGCAGTTGACCAGTGAACTGGTGGGCAGATTCGCCTCGGCCGCGATCGCGACTACGCACGCGGCGGCGGGTACTGGGCCGCTGGTGCGCTTCCAGGCCGACTTGCAGGTGCCCGACTTGGTGCGGGCCGAGGTCGCGCTGCTGAAGATTCTGGCGTTGCAATTCATCATGTCCGACCCGCGGCATCTGGAAACTCAGGCTCGGCAGCGCGACCGCATTCATCAAGTGGCGCAGTGGTTGTACGCCGGAGCTCCGCGCACGCTTGACCCCTTCTTCGCCTCGGCATTCACCACCGCCGCTGACGACGCCGCCCGCTTGCGGGTGATCATCGATCAGATCGCCTCGTTCACCGAAGGCCGGCTGGAGCGAATCGATGCCAGCCCGGCGAGCCCGTAACGGGCTTGTGGCACCCGTTAGGCTGCGGGCATGAGCAGAAACACCGTTGTTGCCGCCGCCCTGTTCTCGATGCCGGTCGTGGTCATGACCGCGTGCAGTTCGCCTCAGCACGCGAGCACTCAGCCGGGTACGACGCCGCCGGTGCTCAGCGGGTCCCCGAGCTCGTCGACGACATCGGGTCCGGCGCCCAGCGGCCAGGCCCTTTCGGCTCAACTCAAATCGCCCGACGGCAAACAGGTCGCCACCGCCACCTTCGACTTCACCGACGGATACGTCACGATCACCGTCAAGACGGACACCCCGGGCATCCTGGCGCCCGGTCTACACGGCATGCACGTGCATGAGATCGGCAAGTGCGAGCCGAACTCGGTGGCCCCCAGCGGCGGTGCGCCCGGGAACTTCTTGTCGGCGGGTGGCCACTACCAGGCGCCGGGACACACCGGGAAGCCCGAAAGCGGCGACCTGTCGTCCCTGGATGTGCGCAAGGACGGCTCGGCTTACCTGGTGACCACCACCGACGCGTTCACCAGGGACGAGCTGCTGGCGGGCAACAGGACGGCCCTGATGCTGCACGGCGTGCAGGACAGCGACATGGCGATGGAGCGGGTGGCGTGCGGCGTGATCGGTCCGGCCAGCTGAGCTGGTCGTCACGGGTTTGATGGGACAGCCGTATCCGGCGTCCTAGACTGAGCCGATGGCTGGCCGGATCTCCGATCGTGATATCGCCGCCATCCGTGAACGCGCCCGCATCGAGGAAGTCGTCGGCGATTACGTCCAGCTGCGCCGGGCGGGAGCGGACTCGCTGAAGGGGTTGTGCCCCTTCCACAACGAGAAGTCCCCGTCGTTTCACGTCCGCCCCAACCACGGCCACTTCCACTGCTTCGGCTGCGGTGAGGGCGGCGACGTGTACGCGTTCATCCAGAAGATCGAACACGTCAGCTTTGTCGAAGCCGTCGAACTGCTCGCCGACCGGATCGGCCACACCATCACCTACACCGGCGCCGCGGCCACCAACGTGCAGCGCGATCGCGGCAGTCGCAGCAGGCTGATCGCGGCCAACGCCGCCGCGGCCGAGTTCTACGCGGCGGAGCTGGAGTCCGACGAAGCGGCGCCGGCGCGCCAGTATCTGAAGGAGCGCAACTTCGACGCCGAGGCCGCCCGTCGCTTCGGCTGCGGATTCGCGCCGTCGGGCTGGGAGAAGCTGACAAAGCATTTGCAGCGCAAGGGTTTCGAGTTCAAGGAGCTCGAGGCCGCGGGCCTGTCCCGGGAGGGGCGCCGGGGGCCGATGGACCGCTTCCATCGCAGGCTGCTGTGGCCGATCCGCAGCTCGGCCGGTGAGGTGATCGGGTTCGGGGCCCGGCGGTTGTTCGACGACGACCCGATGGAAGCCAAGTACGTCAACACGCCCGAGACACTGCTGTACAAGAAGTCGTCGGTGATGTTCGGCATCGACCTGGCCAAGCGCGACATCGCCCGGGGACACCAGGCCGTCGTCGTCGAGGGCTACACCGACGTGATGGCGATGCATCTGGCCGGGGTCACCACGGCGGTCGCGTCGTGCGGCACCGCGTTCGGCGACGAGCATCTGTCCATGCTGCGCCGGCTGATGATGGACGACAGTTTCTTCCGCGGCGAATTGATCTACGTTTTCGACGGCGACGCGGCCGGCCGGGCGGCCGCGCTCAAGGCCTTCGGCGGCGAGCAGAATCTCGCGGGGCAGTCGTTCGTCGCGGTCGCCCCCGACGGAATGGATCCCTGCGATCTACGGCTGGCGTCCGGTGACGGCGCGCTGCGTGACCTGGTGGCGCGACGAACTCCGTTGTTCGAGTTCGCCATTCGCACGGCGATCGCCGAGTTCGACCTCGACAACGCCGAAGGAAGAGTCGCCGCGCTGCGTCGCTGTGTGCCGATGGTGGGCCAGATCAAGGACTCCACGCTGCGCGACGAATACGCCCGCCAGCTCGCCGGCTGGGTGGGTTGGGACGACGTCGCACAGGTCATCGACCGGGTGCGGACCGAGGCCAAGAAATCCAAGGTCCCAACGGCCCGGCCTGGTTCGGCGCCGAGTCCGCGCCGCGGCGCCGACGCGCCGGCGCCGAGTGCTCCGGTCGACCGCGCCGCCGGCCGCCCCGACCCGCGCGACCCGACGTTGTGGCCCCAGCGCGAGGCGCTCAAGTCGGCATTGCAGTATCCGGCGTTGGCCGGCCCGGTGTTCGACACGCTGACCGTCGAGAGCTTCACCCACCCGGGGTACGCGGCAGTGCGCGCGGCCATCGATGCGGCCGGCGGCACGTCGACCGGCATCACCGGCGCGCAGTGGATCGACACGGTGCGCCGTCAGACCACCTCGACCCTGACCGCCGCACTGATCACCGAACTCGGCGTGGAGGCTGTCACCGTCGACGACGAAAAGCTGCCGCGCTACATCGGCGGGGTCATGGCGCGGCTGCAGGAGGTGTGGATGGGCCGCCAGATCGCCGAGGTCAAGTCCAAGCTGCAGCGCATGTCACCGATCGACCAGGGCGACGAGTACCACGCGTTGTTCGGCGACCTGGTTGCCATGGAGGCATACCGGCGCAGCCTGCTCGAGCAGGCTAGCGGCGACGATCTGACGGTGTAAGGGCCTCGTCGGCCGGCCGCTCGACCTCGCGCTGCACGACGGCCGTCTCGTTGTCGATCTCGGCCACGGTGACAAAACCCGCGTCGGGCGAGATCGTGTTCGCGATCTTGCGCCGTCCCCCCTCGATCATCGAACGGGCCATCGGACTACTGGTCAGCGCGCGATAGGTACCGACGAGCTGCTCGTACCGGCGACGGCCGGCTTTCGAGCCCAGCACGTAGCCCAGTCCGAGCACGACGACATATCGGATCAAAGGGTCCCTCCCCACGACGGTGCGGATGGGTCCATCCTGCCTCACTCGGCGCAGTGCGTGCGCGCCCGATCGGTGTAGCGGGACGCGCACGGCCAGCCGGCGAACTTGGGCGCGGCCGTGCCAGTACGCTAGAGTCGTCCAGCGATCCGCGCCAGATTTCGCGCGGGCCGGGTTAATCCCCTGTAGCTCAATTGGCAGAGCATTCGGCTGTTAACCGAAGGGTTGGTGGTTCGAGTCCACCCGGGGGAGCAGGCAACGGCGCATCTTTAGTCCAGCGTGCTCGAGAGCGCCAGCAACAGGGGGCTCGAGATCCATGGTTCGAAATTTGACCTGTGTACAGAGCATGGTGCGTTTACGTCACCGTCAGTTAAATCGCGATGCGTACGGTTGGCCCGTCTCACTCGTGTGTGCCCGCACATGACGGCAGGAGGGTGGTGTCGGGCGGTGCCGTTGACCGGATTGGTGACCACATTCGACGCTGTCATTCGCGCCGGCTACCCGCATGGCGTGCCGTACGCCGACTACGTCCCGCTGCTGGCGCTGCTGCGCCGGCGCATGCCCGACAACGCGGTGGCCGCGGTGGCGACCCACGTCGCGGCCTGCGGTGAGCTCAACATCGACGCCTCCGACATCCAGGCCGCTATCACCCGCGTCGCGGCCGAACTGCCCTGCGCGGCCGATCTCGAACGTGTCCAGGGCCGGCTCGCGGCGATCGTCGAATTGACCCAACAGCCCGCGTAATCACGCGCCTAGTCATAGCTGGGGCGCCACATCGTGTCGAGGGCGACTTGGCGAGGGTCGTCGTGGGTTCGGGTGGCGACCCCGTCCGCGACGGCGGCATGATAGACGGCCTCGGCGACCGCAGACGAGATCGCGCACAAGTTCTGCACATCCGGCAGCAGTGAGTCCCCGATTTTCGTTGGGCTGGCCTGTCCCGCAATGGCTTTCGCGGCCGCGTGCAACATGGCCGGGGTTAGCCTCCGTGCTCCGGCTACGATGATGCCCAGCCCGAGCCCGGGGAACACCAGCACGTTGTTGGCCTGGCCGATGGTGTAGGTGAGGCCGTTGTATTCGGTTGGGGCGACCGGGGTTCCGGTCGCTACCAGCGCCCGGCCGTTCGACCACGCCAGCACGTCGGCCGGCATGGCTTCCATCCGTGAGGTCGGGTTGGACAGCGGGAAGATCATCGGGCGTTCGCAGGACGCTGTCATCGCCTCCACGACCTCGCGGGTGAATGCGCCGAAAACGGTTGAGCATCCCAGCAGCAGCGTGGGGGAGGCCAATTGGATGGCGTCGACCAGACCGATTCGTTCGTCGGCCGCCACCCCCAACTGTTGACGATTCTTGGCGTAGGGCACCTGGAAATCGCGCAGGTCGTCCATGTCGTCGAAAAGCAACCCCTGCTTGTCGATCGCCCATATCGCAGACGTGGCCTGCTCGATGCTGGCGCCGTCGTCGACCATCGCGTCGCGGATCTGGTCCGCGACACCGATTCCGGCGGTTCCGGCGCCGAACACGATCGTCTTCTGCTTTCGAAGGGGCACCCCGGTGACATGCGCTCCGCCGTGCGCGGCGGCCACCACCACGGCGCCGGTACCCTGCACGTCATCGTTGAACACGCAGTAGTCGTCGCCGTAGGTCCGCAGGATCTTGCGCGCGTTGATCGGCCCGAAGTCCTCGAAATGCAGGATGGCCTTGGGGAACAACCGGTTGGCGGTCTCGATGTAGCGCTTAATGAAGTCGTCGTATTCGGCGCCCTGGCGCCGCGGGTGGCGATTGCCCAGATAGTACGGATCCTGCAGCAGCTGTTCGTTATTCGTGCCGACATCGAGTGACACCGCGATACAGCGGCGTGGGTCGATACCGCCGCCGGCGGTGTAGAGCGCCAACTTGCCTACCGCGATTTGAATGCCGCCGACGCCCCAGTCGCCGATGCCCAGGATGGCTTCGGCGTCGGTGCACACGATCAGGTCGACATCGTCGGATCCCAAGCCGAACGTCTGGAATGCGTCGGCGATCTCGTCGGGTTCGTCGATGCTCAGAAACAGGCCGCGCTGACCGCGGTATTCGTCGGAGAAGCGTTGAATGGCCTCGCCGACCGTGGGTGTGTAGACCACCGGCATCAGCTCGGGTAGGTGATCTTCGAGCACTTTGTAATACAGCAACTCGTGGCGGTAGTGCAGCTGCTCAAGAAGCAGATTGCGCCCGAGATCCGTTGACATGCTTTGTAATTGGTGCCAAACTCGGTCGGCTTGCTGTTCCAGTGTGAGCACCGCCGACGGAAGCCGCCCGGTCAGCCCGAGCCGCCGCCGCTCTTCGTGAGTGAAGCCGACGCCGCGGTTGAGGCTGGGCGAGGACATCGCTGTCGGAATCCGTGGCACGTGGCCGTCGCTCATCGGAAGCCTCCGTTGTCGAGTCGGTACGTCAAGTCACGGTAGCGCTGATCGCGGTAAACGGATCTTGAAGAGCAACTGAAAGCCGCGTCAGATGGAGAAGTCCTCGCCGTGCCACACCCCGGCTTCGGGCGGCCTGATTAGCCGGCCGTTCTCGGTGTCGTCCCCGCTTGCGGCTTCGAGCCGCGCCACCCGGGTGAGCAGGGACTGCAGGCTGACGCCGACCAGATCGGGCATCAGCGCGTCGTCCTCGTGGCCGCGGGCCAGGCGGGTGACGACCTGACCGGGAACGCCGACGACGACGGAGCTGGTCGGTACCTCTTTGACGACGACGGCGTTGGCGCCGATCCGGCTGTCGTCGCCGATTTTGATCGGGCCCAGGACCTTGGCGCCGGCGCCGATAATGACGCGGTCACCGATCGTGGGATGGCGTTTGCCGAGATCCGCGCCCGTGCCGCCGAGCGTGACGCCGTGATAGATCGTGACGTCGTCGCCCACCTCCGCGGTTTCGCCGATCACGATGCCGGTGGCGTGGTCGATGAACAGCCCTGAGCCCAGAGTCGCGCCCGGATGGATCTCAACCCCGGTCAGGATGCGGGTGAGTTCCGCCAGTACGCGTGCGGCCAGCCGGGCGCCGCGGTTCCATAGTCGGTGGCTGATCCGATGACCCCAGATCGCGTGCACGCCGGGGTAGGCGAAGATGACCTGCAGCGTCGTCGGCCTGGCCGGGTCTCGGTCCTTGGCCGCCCGGATGTCGCGCCGCATGGTCTCGAACATGACTAGTCCGCCAGGTCGGCGAAAAGCGGCGTACTCAAATACCGTTCACCGAAGGACGGCAACACGACGACGATCAGCTTGCCGGCATTCTCCGGCCGACGGGCGACTTGAAGCGCCGCCACCACAGCCGCACCGGACGAGATGCCGACCAGCAGCCCCTCCTCGCGGGCCAGTCGCCGGGCCAGGTTGATCGAATCGTCGTTGCCGACGGCGATGATCTCGTCTACCAGATCGAGGTCGAGCACCGGCGGGATGAATCCGGCGCCGATGCCCTGAATGGGGTGCGGTCCCTTCTGGCCACCGGACAGGACCGGCGACGCGGCCGGCTCGACGGCCACGAATTGCACCGAGGGTTTGCGTTCCTTGATGATCTGGGCGACACCGGTGAGGGTGCCGCCGGTGCCGACACCCGCTACGAAGAAATCGATTTTGCCGTCGGTGTCGCGCCAGACCTCTTCGGCGGTGGTCTTGCGGTGTATCGCCGGGTTGGCCGGGTTCTCGAACTGCTGAGGCACGAAATAGCGCTGGTCGGTTTTGGCCAGTTCCTCCGCCTTTGCGATGGCTCCGGGCATGCCGTCCGAACCGGGAGTGAGGATGATCTCGGCGCCGTAGGCGCGCAACACCTTGCGGCGTTCGATACTCATCGTCTCCGGCATCGTCAGCACCAGCTTGTAGCCGCGCGCCGCGGCCACCATAGCCAATGCGATCCCGGTGTTACCGCTCGTCGGCTCGAGAATGATGGTGTCTGGCTTGATCAAGCCCGCCTCCTCGGCGGCGTCGATCATCGCCACGCCCAAGCGGTCCTTCACGCTATTCGCCGGGTTGAACGATTCCAGCTTGGCAACGACGTCCGCACCTGCGCCGGCGGTGACCCGGTTCAACCGGACCAGCGGCGTCCGTCCAACGAGCTGGGTGATGTCCTCGGCGATGCTCATGAAACTTCCTCCACGATATCGATGTAAGATTCGTCAGCCGGGCAGGTGATGTCGGATATGCTGCACATCAACGTTATTGGCACTTGGAATAGTCCTATGAGTCCGGATACGGCGGTTGCCTGGTTGGCGATGGTAGGGGTTCGTCGGTGATCGCAAAGGCCTCGCGTGCTGTGATTTCGAATGAGAAGAATGCGCCGGGAAATCAACGACAGCAGCAACAACAACAGTCCACAGCTAGGCAGCGCGTGAGGACAAGGCGCGGCTGTATGGCCTGGTGCATAGGCACCACTATAGGGCACGGCCTATAGGCCCAGTTCAGGTCGCTGGCGTCGGGCTACTTCGTGGCGCCTACCGCCCGCGCTATTGGTATGCGGGCAGTACCTTCCACCGATGAAATATCAACGGCGACAAGCGATCTGACCGATCACGGCGTGGGGCCGGGGGAGCCGACTTGCGTCGGCGCAGGTCGTTCGGTGTGCTACCCGGCGTGGCGCCGATCGTCGCTCAGCCACTCGACATGCGACTGCTCCACGTCGGCATCGTCGGTCTGGGAGTCGGCCCGGTCGACGTCGGAGTCATGTGCGTGCGGGCGTAGCGCGCACCAGCGCTTGCGGGTGAGGTGCTGCATGTAGACCTTGTCACGCTGGGCGTAGGAGAACGCAAAATCCAGGTTGATCGGCAGTCCCGCCCACGCAACTTCACCCGTCGGTAATTCCTGGTCACCGAGGTGTTCGTCAGTCGTCATGCAGGCACCCCTTCATCGCGTACGCACCTGTTGTTGAGCACATGGTGCGACAGCGATGTTTCAGCCACGCTTGTCCGGCGTTTCCGCCGTATTACGAAGTCCTAGTAGACGTCGCGGTGGTAGCGCTTGTCCGCGCTGAGCGATTGGACGTATTCTTTCGCCTCGTCCAGGTCGAGGTTGCCGTGCTCGGCCGCGATGTCGCACAGCGCGCGGTCGACGTCTTTGGCCATGGGGTCGGCACTGCCACAGACATACAGCTGGGCGCCGTCCTGCAACCAGCTCCACAGCTCGGCGCCACGCTTGCGCATCAGGTGCTGGACGTAGACCTTCTCCTGCTGGTCCCGGGAGAACGCCAGGTCCAGCTCGGTCAGGAGCCCGTCGGCGTGCATCTTCTCGATCTCGTCGCGGTAGTAGTAGTCCGTCTCGGCGTGTTGTTCGCCGAAGAACAGCCAGTTGGGCCCGGTGTGGCCGAGGGCGCGGCGCTCCTGCAGGAAGCCGCGAAACGGCGCGATACCGGTTCCGGGGCCGATCATGATCATCGGCGTCTCTGACTCACGCGGCGGCCGGAAGTTGCTCGACGGCTGCAGGTAGACGGCCACGCGATCGCCGGGGGAGCGGTCGGCAAGGTAGGTCGAACATACCCCGCGGCGGGGGACGCCCTGGAAGTTGTAGCGCACCGGAGAGACGGTCAGGTGAGCTTCGCCCGGGCACTCCTTGGGGCTCGACGAGATCGAGTACAGCCGCGGTTGCAGGCGTTTGAGGACCCGCAGCCACTCGTGGGCCGACGCGTACACCGGCAGCTGCGCCAGCAGGTCGATTGACTGGCGTCCCCAGGTCCAATTGCTCAGGGCGGCTTTGTTTTCCGGCCTCAGCAGTTCCGCGAGTTTCGGGTCGCCGGTGCGCTCCTGCACGAACCGCACCAGGTCCCGGCTGATGTGGGCGATCTCGATTCGCTCGGTGAGCGCGGAACGCAGCGACATCAGGCCGTGCTCGCCGACCTCGACCGGCGTCTGCCCGTTCAGTCCGGTGACCGACAGCCATTCGTCGACCAGCTGGTCGTTGTTGCGCGGCCACACCCCGAGCGCGTCGCCCGCTTCGTAGCTGGCAGCCTCATCGGAAACGTCGAAGACGATCTGCCGTACGTCTTTTGCGGAGTTCGGCCCGCTGAGGGTGATGTTGCTGATCATGTTGGTGACCAGCGGGCGCTTCTTGTTGTACGCGGGCGCCTGGGGGCGGGCCGCCGGACGGGGCGCGGACGTGGCGGGGGACGGCGAAGGGGCGCCGACGCGGGTGGGGGTGCGCCGCAGCGCCTCGATCACCCCGCTCATCCAGCCGGCGGCGGCCTCCTCGTAGTCGGGTTCGCAGTCGACGCGGTTGACGATCCGGGTCGCGCCCAGCTCCGCCAGCCGCTCGTCGAGCTTGCGCCCGAAACCGCAGAAGTCGTCATAGTTCGAATCGCCCAGGGCCAATACGGCATAGCGGGTGCCGGACAGCGGCGGTGCGCCGTCGCCGGTCAGCGCGCGCCACAGCGCGGCACCGTTATCGGGTGCGTCGCCGTCACCGGTGGTGCTGGTGATCACCAGCAGTTCTCGCGTGGTGGCCAGGTCGGCCACCGGGAACTCACCCATGCTGTGCGACGCAACCTGTAGCGACGCCTCTGCGAGCTGGGCAACGCAGTCGGCGGCGAGTTCTTCGGCGTTGCCGGTCTGCGACGCCCACAACACCACGACCGGAGCTTGATTCGGTTCTGCCGCGGTCACCGGGGCCGCGGGCGGGCCGGCCGGCGCCTGCGCGGCGGGGGAGGCCGGGGTGAAAGCCGGCATCGGCGCCGGCGCCTCGGTGCGCGCGAACATCCCCGCGAGCAGACCGTCGACCCACAGCCGGGTGTTGGCGTCGAGTGGGGCGTTGAGCGGCAGGGTGGGGACCCCGGCCGTGCGGCGGCCGGCCTCCGACCGCAATCCAGCCAGCACCCCGGCCAGATAAGTGCGGCCCAGTGGACCCAGTTGGGGGGCAGGTTCGTTTGCGATACCGAGGATTTCGGCGAGGGCGTCAACCTGTGACACGCTGATTTCCATAACTTCCGTAGCAGCGGGCTCTGCTGTGCCGGTGGCCAACGAAGGCTCGGGCTCCATGTCGGATTCGGTTGTGGCGGAGGCGATCTTGGTGACGGTGATCGCGCACGCCTTGAACTCGGGCTGGAAAGACACCGGGTCCACGGCGTCATTGGTGACCGCGTTGATCGACAAGTATTCGCCGAACGCGTCGTTCCAGTGGAAGGGCGCAAAACAGTTGCCCGGCCGCACCCGGTCGGTGAGGGCGGCGGGAAGCACGGCTCGCCCACGGCGCGAAGCGATTTCGACCTGATCGCCATCGGCGATCTCGAGCCGCGCGGCGTCGTCCGGGTGGATTTCGACGAACGGTCCCGAGTTGAGTTTGTTGAGTTTGGCCACCTTGCCGGTCTTGGTCATCGTGTGCCATTGGTGCGGGAGGCGACCGGTGTTGAGCAGGAACGGGTAGTCGTCATCCGGCATCTCGTCGGGCGACAGGTGCGGTCGGGCGAAGAACATCGCCCGACCGTTCGCGGTGGGGAAGGCCAACCGTGGCACCGTGCCGTCCTCGCGGACCAGCTGAGTCTGGCTGACGCCGTCGTTGCGGTAGCGGATCGGGTTGCGGTCATCGGCGCCATCGGGCGGACACGGCCACTGCAGCGGAGTCTGCCGCAGCCGGTCATAGCTCGCACCGCGCAGGTCGTAGCCCGTCTTGGGATTCCAGAACCGCTTGATCTCCTCGAAAACCTCCTCGGCGCAGTCATAGCTGAAGGCATCCGAAAAGCCCATCTCGCAAGCGATTCGGGCGATGATCTGCCAGTCCGGCATCGCCTGTCCGGGCGCTTGCACGGCCGGCTGGAACAGCGTTAGGTTGCGCTCGGAGTTGATCATCACGCCTTCGGACTCTGTCCACAACGCGGCGGGCAGCAACACGTCGGCGTAGCCGTTGGTCTCGGTCTCGAGGAAGGCGTCCTGGGCGATCACCAGCTCGGCGTTCTCCAGACCGGCCAGTACCGTCTTCCGATTGGCAACGCTGGCAACGGGATTGGTGCAGATGATCCAGCAGGCCTTGATCTCTCCGTTGGCCATGCGGGAGAACATGTCGACGGTGCCGGTACCGACCTCGGTGCGCAGCGTTCCGCGGGGGATTCCCCACTGGTCCTCGACAAAGTCGCGATCTGCCGCCGATGTCACCACCCGCTGGCCCGGCAGACCGGGTCCCATGTAACCCATTTCGCGCCCGCCCATCGCATTGGGTTGCCCGGTGAGCGAGAACGGGCCGCTGCCCGGCTTGCAGATCGCCCCGGTCGCCAAGTGCAGGTTGCAGATCGCATTGGTGTTCCAGGTGCCGTGGGTGCTCTGGTTGAGCCCCATCGTCCAGCAGGTCACGAAGTTCTCGGCTTCGCCGATCCAGCGGGCCGCGGTCCGGATGTCGTCGGCGGGGATGCCCGTGGTCTTGCTGACCCGCTCCGGCGTGAAATGTTCGAGGAAACTCGGCATCTCATCCCAGCCCTCGGTGAACTCGGCGATGAATTCCGGGTCGGTGTGGCCGTTTTCGACGATCAGGTGCAGCAGTCCGTTGAGCAGAGCCAGGTCTGTGCCAGACGAGATCTGCAGGAAGAGGTCGGCTTTTTCCGCGGTCGCGGTGCGGCGCGGGTCGACGACGATAAGCTTGGCGCCGGCCTTGACCCGGTCCATCATCCGCAGGAACAGAATCGGATGGCAGTCGGCCATATTGGCGCCGATGACGAAGAAGACGTCGGCCTTCTCGAAATCCTGATAGGACCCGGGCGGTCCGTCCGCGCCCAGCGACAGCTTGTAGCCGGACCCCGCGCTGGCCATGCACAGTCGCGAGTTCGACTCGATCTGGTTGGTGCCGATGAAACCCTTGGTCAACTTGTTCGCGAGGTACTGCGCCTCCAGCGACATCTGCCCGGATACGTACAGGGCGAAGGCATCCGGGCCGTGCTCGTCGATGATGGCCCGCAGCTGCGTGGCGGAGCGGGTGATCGCGGCGTCGATGTCGATCCGCGCCAAGGATTCGCCACGGTCGGCGCGCCAATACGCCGAATCCATCCGGCCCGGTGCGGCCAGCATGTCCGCGGTCGTTGTGCCTTTGGTGCACAGGCGGCCGAAGTTGGCCGGGTGGCTTTTGTTTCCAACAGATTTCGCAACGTGACGGTCGTCGCTGCCGGGGTCGGTTGTGATCTGCAGCACCATGCCGCAGCCCACGCCACAGTAGGCGCACATGCTGTTCACGGTGTCCTGACCGTGGTCTGCAGCCACGCCTACGACCTCCTTCCGGGCGCGCAAGGGTCTATCCGCTAAATCGTGCGACAAGGATGTTTCGGCATCGGGCGTCCGATGTTTCCGCCGTTTTACGGCTTGATCTCACCGGCTCCGGACGCAAATGTGAGATGTCCGGAAAATCCGCCGCCAAGCACGTAGTCGCAGGTCAGCATTGATCCGCGACTGAGGCCAGATTACCCACCGATCCTTCGGAATTTCCCCTCAGAACAGGGGTTCCGACCAAACAAATGGCACATTCACAGTTTTCGCTAAGCTCACAATGTGCGTCGTCACTTTGTGATTTTTCTGGCTTTCTTGGCCGCGTCTTGCGGCGGAAAACCAACGCCACCGCCGGCGTCGTCGCGAGCGGACACGTGCAAGGAGTCCGACGGGCCGAGCGCGGCGACCGTGCGCCAGGCCATCGCCGCCGTTCCCATCGAGGTCGCCGGGTCGAGTTGGGTCGAGATCGGTCGCGGGCATACCAAGAATTGCCGGTTGTACTGGGTGCAGATCATCCCGACCATTGCCAGTGAGTCGACTCCCCAGCAACTGGTGTTCTTCGACCAGGACAGGCCACTGGGTACACCGACGCCCAATCCCAAGCCTTACATCACGGTGTTGCCCGGCGGCGACAACGATGCGGTCACGGTTCAGTACCAATGGCAGACCGGGAACGAAGAGCCTTGTTGTCCCAAGGGAATCGGCACCGTTAAGTTCCACATCGGGTCTGACGGCACACTGCAAGCACTCGGCAAGATTCCGCACCAATAGGTCTACCGCACATCATGTTCCGACATTCCGCCGCATTAGGTCTTGGTATCGAAGGGATTACGGTGCCCGCACGAGGCGATGCATCCAGTATTTCTACAGGAATTCACCAGCGACTTCGGGCCGGCAATGACAGCCGCGCGGGCATCGGCCTGGCACCCTGGAAGGCCGACGCCGGGCCGCAGGAGGGTGATGGAACAGCAGGTGCTGGACAGCGGGGAAGCTTCTCGCCCAGCTGCGGTTGCGACAGTCCCGCAATCCAATTCGAGAGCCAACCTCCTTCGAACGGTCAAGCGAGTGGTTAGGTCGCGTCACCTCTCGCATTGGGACGCAGAAGATCTCGAGGCATGGGAGGCAGGCGGCAAGACCATCGCGCGACGCAACCTGTTCTGGTCCGCGGCGATCGTCCACCTGGGTTATGCGATATGGGCGCTCTGGCCGGTGATGGCATTGTTCATGCCCCGAGACGTCTACGGCTTCTCCGCCGGCGACAAGCTGATGCTCGGTGTCACCGCCACGCTGGTCGGGGCGTGCCTGCGGCCGACGTACGCGGTGGCAACGGCGATCTTTGGGGGCCGCAACCTGGCCATGTTCTCGGCCTTCATCCTGGTGGTTCCGGTCATCGGCGCCATGGTGCTGCTGGCTCATCCGGGGCTGCCGTTGTGGCCGTACCTGGTGTGCGCGGCCCTGTCCGGCATGGGTGGCGGCAATTTCGCGGCCTCGGCGAGCAACGCCAACTCCTTCTATCCACACCGGCTCAAGGGCGCCGCACTGGGGGTCGCCGGCGGGATCGGCAACCTGGGCGTGCCGGTGATCCAGATCGTCGGGCTGGTGGTCATCGCCGCCGCCGGTGACCGGCAACCGTACTGGGTGTGCGGCCTGTACGTGGTCCTGTTGATGGTCGCCGGCATCGGCGCCACGTTCTTCATGAACAACGTCGCCCAGCACCGGGTGGAGCCCGGCCGGCTGCGATCGATGCTGTCCGCGGTGCTTTCCACCCGCGACACCTGGCTGCTCTCGCTGCTCTATCTCGGCACCTTCGGGACGTTCATCGGGTTCTCGTTCGCCTTCGCCCAGGTACTGCAGACCAGCTTCGTGGCCGGCGGGCAGACCAACTCCCAGGCCGCCCTGCATGCCGCCGAACTGGCCTTCATCGGACCGCTGCTGGCCGCGGTGTCCCGCATCTACGGCGGCCGGCTGGCCGACCGCCTCGGCGGGGGCCGCGTCACATTCGTGGTGTTCGTCAGCATGGTCGTGGCCGCCGGGCTGCTGATCACGGTCGGCACCATCGAGGATCCGCACGCCGGGCCGGTCAGCCGCTCGGCGATGGCGGGCTACGTCACCTGCTTCATCGCCCTGTTCACGCTGGCCGGGTTGGGCAATGGATCGGTCTACAAGATGATCCCGACCATCTTCGAAACGTGCAGCCGGAACCTGAATATGGACGAGGCCGACCAGCGACAGTGGTCCCGCGTGATCTCGGGCATCGTCATCGGTTTCGTCGCCGGCGCCGGATCCCTGGGTGGCGTCGGGATCAACCTCGCGTTGCGCCAGTCCTATGTCAGCACCGGCACGATGACGTCGGCGTTCTGGGTCTTCCTGGCCGTCTACGTCGCTGCCGCACTGCTGACCTGGGGCAGATACGTGCGTCGCCCGCTGAGCGTGCGCAGCCTTGCCGATGCGGTCGACGCCGGTTGAGCCGGGAGTTCAGTCGGCTTCGGGCAGGTTTTCCGGGTGCAGCATCTCGGCGTAGCGCAACGGCTCCGGGATGCCGAAGCCGTCAACCAGTGTCTTGGCATGCGGGCGCAGGGCCCGGCACCGATCGTTGATGCCGCGGGTCACCGCCTTGGCCCGCCCGGTGGACAGGTAGCCATGCTCGATGTACCAGGCCTTGTCTTCTTCGATCACCGACAGCGCGTACAGGTCGCAGACGACCCCCAGTAGCTCACGCGCTGCGTCGTTTTCGCAGGCGTCGATACCGGCGACGAATGCTTCCAAGACGATCCGGTCGATGTGTGCGCTCGCGGCGTGCAGCACATGATCCTGCACGGCGTTGAACGCGTCGAACTCCGACATCTCCTTGGACTTGCCCTGGAGGCGGCGCGCGACCGACGACAGCAGGTATTCCTCGCGCTCTTCGAACATGTTCACCTGGGTGCCGCGGTTGAACAGGCTGCCCTCTTCTTCGCTGTCCTGGCGAGAGTCGACGATGGTTTGCATAATCGCTTCGGCCGCAGTACGTTTCAGCACCCGCTCGCCAACGGTGTTGGCGGCGAACCTAACCCAATCGACCGGGCTCATACTCTTGATGTCGTCGGCGTAGGCGGTCAGCAGTTCCTTGGCCACCAGCTGGGTCAGCACGTGGTTGTCACCCTCGAAGGTGGTGAACACGTCGGTGTCGGCCCGCAGGGCGATCAGCCGGTTCTCGGCCATGTAGCCCGCGCCGCCACACGCTTCGCGCGCCTCCTGAATGGCACGGCTGGCATGCCAGGTGTTGGCCGCCTTGAGGCCGGCGGCACGCGATTCCAGCTCGCGCTGCTCCTCGGCGTCGGGAAAGTCCGACGTCTGCAGGTCGTGGCACTTGGACACCAGCTCGTTCTGGGCGAACTGCAGCGCATACGACTTGGCAATCAACGGAAACAGCCGCCGCTGGTGCACCAGGTAGTCCATGATCAGGACTTCGCCCTCATCGCCGGGAGCGCTGAACTGCCTGCGCTGCAACGCGTATCGAGTAGCGATGTCCAACGCGACGCGGGCGGCGTTACCGGCACTGCCGCCGACGGTGATCCGGCCACGGATCAGCGTGCCGATCATCGTGAAGAACCGGCGGTTCGGGTTGTCGATCGGGGAGCTGTACGTGCCGTCTGGCGCGACGTCGCCATACTTGTTCAACAGGTTCACCCGCGGAACGCGGACATGGTCGAACATGATGCGGCCGTTGTCCACACCGGGCAGGCCGCCCTTGTAGTGACAGTCCGACGTCGTCACACCAGGCAGATCGTTGCCGTCGGCGTCGCGGATCGGGACCAGGACACAGTGCACGCCGTGGTTGACCGGCTCGCCGTCCTCGGGGGTGATCAGCTGCGCGAAAACCGCTGCGACCGTTGCTGTCTCGGCGGCCCCGCCGATGTAGTCCTTACGGGCAGTCGGGGTGGGGGAGTCGATGATGAACTCTTCGGTTTCCGCGTCGTAGGTCGCTGTCGTCTCCAGCGACTGCACGTCGCTGCCGTGCCCGGTTTCGGTCATCGCGAAGCACCCGCGCAGCTCGAGGTTGATGACCTTCTTCACATACGGTTCGTGATGGCGCTCGGTGCCCAGGTTTTCGACGGCCCCGCCGAACAGGCCCCACTGCACCCCGGCCTTGACCATCAGGGACAGATCCGACATCGCCAGCATCTCGATCATCATGATCGCCGCGCCGACGTCGCCGGTGCCGCCGTGCTCCTTGCGGAACCCCTCGCCGGGGATTCCCGCGGCGGCGATGAGCTTCATCTGCTCGAACACCTTGGTGCGGGCCAGGACCGTGTTCGGCGTGTAGTGCGGCCGGAACTGATCCTGGGTTAGCCATTTGCGGGTCTCGTTCTTCGCGTCCCGGAAACGTCCGTCCAACGCGTCGCGCAGGTGCTCGGCCGTGTTTGTCGTGTCTGGCGCCATACCCGACGGTAACCTGCCGCACGCTCCGCGGGAACAACCCGCCGGTGTCGATCGTGTGGCGGTGAATCGGCGTTGCGGAGGCGGCACCATGCGATTAGATGGCGTCATGTCCCAGGCCGCGACGTTGTTCGGAGAACCCGGCGTCAGAGGTCGGCTGCCTGCACGGTCTGCTCGCGGCGGCAGTCGTTTGATGCGGGGCCGGTTGCTGGCGCTGGTCGGGTTATGTGTCGCCTGGTTGCTCACCGGTTGCGACGCCGCGCGCCCGTCGGCTCCGCCGAGCCCGCCGCGGCCGGTGCTGGCCTATCTCGGTCAGGCACAGGTCGCCTTCGGCACCACCTTCGGCGACACCGCGATCGGCGGCTTGTCCGCAATCAGCTATGACCCGGAGCGCCGACTCTACTACGTGATCAGCGACGACCGTTCGGAGAAGAACCCCGTCCGGTTCTACGTTGTGCAATTGCCCCTGTCCGACAAAGGAATTGACGGGGTAACGTTCACCGACACCCACCCGCTGATGGACCAGTCGGGTCAGCCGTTTCGGCCGCTGGCGCTGAACACGACGCCGCCGGTGGTTCCTCCCGACCCGGAGGGCATCGCGTTCGACCGCGTCCGGCAACGGTTGTATTGGAGTTCGGAAGGCGAGCGGCTGGCTGAGGGCCCGGTGCTGCTGGACCCGTGGGTCAGGACCGCGGGACTTGACGGCGCCTATCTGGGACAGTTCACCTTGCCGGCCAATCTGGCCATGTCCGCCCAGCAGACCGGTCCGCGGCGCAACCGGGCGCTCGAGGGTGTGACGCTGACACCCGACGGTCGATCGGTGTTCGCCTCGATGGAGGACCCGGGCTACAACGACGGCCCCGAGACCGGTGACGGGCACCGGGTGCTGACCCGGTTCACCAAATTCGACGTCGCCACCGGAAAGCCCACGGCTCAGTACGCCTACCCGATGGAGCCGCCCACACCGCCGGCCGAGGAGAACGGTGTCTCGGATCTGGTCGCGCTGACGGACACGACGTTTCTGGTGATCGAGCGGACCGATTCCATGCCGCAGACGATCCGCGTCTATCGGGCCGAGATCGGTTCTGCCACAAACGTATTGGACATGCCGTCGATGACGGACGTGATGTTGACGCCGATGACGAAGTCGTTGGCGGTCGACATGACGGCGACACCAGGCCTGTCGCCGCTGGGCAACATCGAAGGCATCACCCTGGGACCGAAATTGGCCGATGGCCGTCAATCGGTCGTATTTGTCAGCGACAACAATTTCTCACCGAGGGGTATCACTCAGTTTCTGCTGTTCGCGATGTAGCGGCCGCGTGCCGGTGTCGCGGGCAGGCGGCCGAAGCCGGTACCGGGCAAAACCGGCCCACAGCGCGCCGAAGCTGGCGAGCACGATCATGTCGAAGACCCACCAGCCGGCATAGTGCGTCCAGACCAGGATGTCGGCGGCCTGGGGGTCGACCTTGTGTAGGTCGACGGTCGAGGCGGACGCCGCGAAGCCCCACTGCGCCGGGACGAACCAGGAGATTTGGTCGTAGCCCCAGGTGCCCACCAGTGTGATCAGGCCGCCGGCGAACAGCGCCGAGGCCAGAATTGCCGGGATCACCAGTGGCAGAACCTCGCGCAGCGACGTGCCCAGGGTCGACAGCGCCAGACCCACGATCGCCGAGACGATGGCCGTCAGCGCCACGCCGACGTACAGCTCGGCGGTGGCGTTGTTCAGCAACACGGCGCCGCGCGTCGGTTGGCCCTTGTCGGCGATGACGATCGCGAACACGATGCCTGCCAGCGCGGCCGCGGCCACGCCGAAGAAGACGATCTTGGCCGCCAGGTATGCCGATGTCGAAAGCCCGACGGCTTGCTCGCGCCGGAAAACGCGCCGCTCGCCGGCCAGTTCGCGAATGGTCAGTGCGATACCCAGAATTACCGCGGCGATGTTGAGTGCGGCCAGGATCTCGACGGCTTCATGGGGGTTGCGGCTCGTCGGGCCGGGCCGGCCCAGGCCGGAGTCACCGGGAATGAGTAAGGCCAACCCCGCCAACGCGAACGGCAGCGCCAGCAAGAACAAGGTATAGAGCGGGTCCGCGACCAGCAGCCGAGTTTGGCGACGCGTGACCAACCAGGCCTGGCGGGTCAGGGTGGGCGCTTGCTGCGGTGGCCAGGGTGCGGCGACCTCGGGCGGTTCCGTCGGACCTTGTGCCTGTTGCCGTGCGGTGAACGCACGGTGCGCCCCGTCGGGATCGGCGCTTATCCGCGCGAGAGCTTCGGACCAGTCCGCGGTGCCCAGCGCGGACTGGATCTGCGGGGGCGCTCCGGCGAAGGCCATCGTCCCGGCGGCCGTGAGCACCAGTACCTGGTCGCAGATAGTGAGGTGGGTCGGTGTGGTGGTGGCCACCACGACGACACAACCAAGGTTGGCCTGCCGTCGCAGCACGGCCATCACGTGATCCTCTTGCTCCTCATCGAGTCCGATGCCCGGTTCGTCGACGACAAGCAGGCTCGGCCGGGTGATCAGTTCAATCGCCACCGATGCACACCGGCGTAGTTCCGGTGCGAGCTTGCCGATCCGGGTAGTGCGGTGCGCAGTCAGCTCCAGCTCTTCGAGCACCTGGTCGACCACCCGATCGCGATGCTCGGGCGTGGTGTCGGGCGGCAGTCGCAGCTCGGCGGTGTAGCTCAGGGCTCGGTCGACGGTCAGCCGCCGGTGCATTGTTTCGCTGCGCCCGACGATCCCGATGCGGGTGCGCATCGAGCCGGGTTCGGCGTAGACGTCGTGGCTGTCGACGGTGAGCCGCCCGGTGCTGGGCGCCAGGGTGCCAGCGAGCAGCCCCAGCAGCGCCGAATTGCGCGCGGCCGACGGGCCCGTGACCGCGGTGAGCGTGCCCGGACGTGCCGTGAACGACACGTCCGTGAGCAGGTCGTGGCCGTCGGTGCCCAGTCCCAGCCGGTAGGCGTTGACGCCGACCGTGCGAGCACCGGTCGCCAGCGGCAGCCGATAGGTCGTGTTCGGCTCCTCGGCAGGGAAGTTGGTGGTGGCCTCGGCGGGACGGCTTGCGCGCAGCTTGCGGGTCGCATCGGTCATCCGCTCGATCAGGCCACGGCCCTTGGGCTGTTCCTCCGGCGCGACGGCTGGCTCTCGTGGCGCGGGCGGTGGAGGCGGTGCGGCCGGCGGAGGCGGCCCAACCGCGGGCGGCGGGGGCGCGGCCGGTGGAGGGGGTGCTGGTGGTGGCGCGGCCGGCGGGGGTGGTGGTGCGGCCGGCGGCGGGGGTGGCGGCGGCCCGACCGCGGGCGGAGGCGTCGGAGGAATGCGCTGCTCGACCGTCGGCTGTCGCGTCGGCCCGATCTGCATGCGCTGGGTTTCCCGCTGCGTCGGAATCTGCGGCGCGACGGGCGGGGGCTGCTGCGGCGGAGGCGGCATCGGTGGCCGCGGCGGCGGCGGTGCGACGGGCGGTGGCTGTATCGGCGGCTGTTGCGGCGGTGGTGGTGGCATCGGCGGTCGCGGCATGGGTGGCGGCTGAGGCGCCCGGTGCGGCCCACCGGGCGGTGGCCCCGGCGGGTTGGCGGGCGAGCCAAGCCGAAATACCAGCCGTGGCCCGTGCTGGGGATCCCCGAGCGCGATCGCGAGGCCGTCGCGGATGTCGACGGTCGGCACCCGAGAGCCGTCGACGAAGATGCCGCCGCGGCTCCTATCGATGGCGACCCAGCGCGTTTCGGCAAAGCGCAGCAGCACATCTGGCTGCGGAATCGGCGGCGGCGGGGCGGCGAAACCCAGCCGATCTAGCGGGATGTCACACCAGTCCCCGTACGCCACGATCACGTCGCGGCCCGGGGCAAACACGTACCGCATCGAGCCGACGAAAACGGTGAGCGGTGAGGCTGGGAAGGCGGAAGCCACTGACTAAGTGTCTACCCGCTGGCCGTCATCGCCCCACAAGGGGTGCACGCCGGTCACAGTGTGTTGCGGCGCGGCGTCGCCGCGGCATTGTCGAGCAGGCGGCGCAGCACCTGGACCGCCTCCGCGAGCACCTCGCGGTCGGCGGGCTCGAGCATCGCCAGTTGCGGTTCGATCGCGGCCGCGCGGTCGGCCCGGACGGCGTTCAGGGTGCGTCGCCCTTCGTCGGTGATGCGGATCCGGACCGCACGGGCATCGCCGGGGTCGACGGTTCGGCTAACCAGGCCCGCGTCTTCGAGTCGACGCACCTGGGTGGTCATCGTGGGTTGCGAGCAGTGGTCGACGGCGGCGAGGTCGCCGATGCGCGCTTCTCCGTGAACCTCGACAGTCGCAAGTAGTCTGGCCTGCGCCGAAGGCAGGGGCATCTGGATACGTTGGGTAGCCAGTCGGTTCAGCCGCGCGACCACAGCGAGCAAGTCTGCGCCCAGCCCCTGCTGAACCGCGACGTTTGCGGTGTCGACAACGTTGTCCATCTCTTCATGCTTGCATAGCTTGGCTATGCGAGACCAACCGCTGCCGCCCTGACACACCGAATCGTCACCGGCCAGCAAAGGGCCGCTAACGAACGGCGCCCGGTGTGTCGGCCTGGCACAATCGAGAAAGTGACCTTGCGCCCTCTTCGGCACAGCACGAGCGGACCGCTGCAGCCGAACGAATTAGCTCAGGCCGCTGTGATGGGGGCGCTCTGTGCGGTGACCGCAATCATCGCCGCGGTCATCCCGTTCGCTCAGGGCTTCGGCGTGCTGGGCACGGTACCGATGGGGTTGCTCGCCTACCGCTTCCGTCCTCGGGTGCTGATCGCCTCGGCCGTCGCCGCGACGGTGATCGCTTTCTTGATCTCCGGAATGGGCAGTTCGGCGATGGTCGTCGACGCCGCCTGGGTCGGCGGGATATGCGGCATCGTCAAGCGCAAGGGCCGCGGCGTACCCACGGTGATCGTCTCGTCCCTGGTTGCCGGATTCCTCTGGGGCGCTGCCTGGGTCGGCGTGTTCGCGGTGCTGACTCGGTTGCGGCAGTTGATCTTTGGCGTCCTGACCGCGAACGTCAACGGCGTCGCCGCATTCTTGCGCTGGGTACACCTGCCGAATGTTGCCGCGGCGCTGCAGCGCTACGTCGCGGAGGGGCTGCAGTACTGGCCGTGGTTGGTGCTGCCGTACTTGATGTTCGTCGTCGTGCTGGTGACGCTGATCGGCTGGTCGGGGCTGTCGCGGCTGCTGGAACGGATGGGCGACATCCCCGATGTGCACAAATTGGACCCGCCCGACCTCGAAATGCCTGCGGATGCCGGAATCGGTCCGGTGCCCGTGCGGCTGGACCGGGTCCGGTTCCGTTACCCCAAGGCGGCCAAGGACGCACTGCGCGAAGTCAGCCTGGAGGTGCGAAGCGGGGAGCACGTCGCGATCACCGGCGCCAACGGCTCCGGCAAGACCACGCTGATGCTGATCTTGGCCGGCCGGCGCCCGACATCGGGAACCGTGCACCGGCCCGGCGCGGTGGGTTTGGGCCGACTGGGCGGCACCGCGCTTGTGCTGCAACACCCGAAGAGCCAAGTGCTGGGCACCCGGGTTGCCGACGATGTGGTGTGGGGCTTACCCCCGGACGCGAAGGTCGACGTGAGCCGGCTACTGCATGAGGTGGGTCTGGACGACCTTGCCGAAAGCGACACGTCAAGCCTGTCGGGCGGGCAATTGCAGCGTCTGGCGATCGCCGGGGCACTCGCCCGAGAGCCCGCATTGCTCATCGCCGACGAGGTCACCTCGATGATCGATCAGCGGGGCCGCGACGCCTTGCTGGACGTGATGTCGGGCCTCACCAAACGGCACCGGACTGCCCTGGTGCACATCACCCACTTCGACGACGAGGCCGCGTCGGCAAACCGCACGATCAATCTCAGCGAATCGTCGGATAACACCGTCACGACCGGATTCGACGAAGCGTTGGTGTCGAGCGCCGCGCCGGCGCGGCGGCACGACGCCGGAGCCATCGAACTCATCGGCGTCGGGCACGAATACGCCAGTGGCACACCGTGGGCCAAGACCGCGCTGCGCGATATCAACTTCGTCGCCGAGCAGGGTGACGGTGTGTTGATCCACGGCGACAACGGCTCGGGCAAGTCGACACTCGGGTGGATCATGGCCGGGCTGACGGTCCCCACCACGGGCGCCTGCCTGATCGACGGCGAGCCCACCCATGAGCATGTCGGCGTGGTGGCGTTGGCATTTCAGTCGGCCCGGCTGCAATTGATGCGCAGCCACGTCAACCTGGAAGTGGCTTCGGCAGCGGGCTTTTCGCATGAAGACGAAGACCGGGTGGCCGCGGCATTGGGTTTGGTCGGGTTGCAGCCCGCGCTGGCGCAACGTCGCATCGACCAGCTCAGCGGTGGCCAAATGCGCCGCGTGGTGCTGGCCGGGATGTTGGCGCGTTCGCCGCGAGCGCTCATTCTCGACGAGCCGCTGGCGGGATTGGATGTCGCCAGCCAGCGCGGGTTGCTGACACTGCTGGAGCGCCTGCGCCGTGAGCAGGGTCTGACACTGGTGGTGATCTCGCACGACAGCATCGGCCTGGAAGGAATTTGCCCGCGCACGTTGCATTTGCGTGACGGGGTGCTGGAAACGGTGCCCACCGCGACTGGGGGTGCGGCGTGACCGAGACAGCATCATCACCGCGACCCGCCAAGGGCGCCACCAAGAAACCCCGTCGTCCGGTCGTGCTGTTGGTTCCGGTTCCCGGAGACACCGTCATCCACAAGTTGTGGGCCGGCACCAAACTTCTGGTCGTTGTCGGCACCGCGGTGCTGCTGACCTTCTATCCGGGTTGGGTGACCATCGGACTGCTCGGGGCCCTGACGACCGCGGCGGTGTGGTTGGCGCACATTCCGCGCGGTGCCATGCCATCGGTACCGCGCTGGATGTGGTTCATGATCGCGCTGGGCTTTATCACCGCCGCGGTCGCCGGCGGTAGTCCGGTGGTATCGGCGGGCGGGCTTCATGTCGGCCTCGGTGGGTCACTGCATTTCCTGCGGGTGACCGCATTGACGATCCTGTTGATAGCGCTCGGGGCGATCGTTTCCTGGACAACCAATGTCGCCGAAATCGGGCCCGCACTGGCGGCTTTGGGCCGCCCGTTGAAGGTATTCCGGATCCCGGTCGACGAATGGGCCGTGACGTTGGCGCTGGCGTTGCGCGCCTTCCCGATGCTGATCGAGGAGTTTCAGGTGCTCTACGCCGCCCGCCGGCTGCGTCCCAAGGAGCTGCCTGCCACCCGCAGGGCCCGGCGCAAGCAACAGGGCCGGGAGCTGATCGACTTGCTCGCGACGGCCATGGTCGTGACGTTGCGGCGCGCCGACGAGATGGGCGACGCCATCACCGCTCGCGGCGGCGCGGGTCAGCTGTCGGCATCTCCGGCCCGGCCGAAACGGGCGGACTGGGTGGCGCTGGCGCTGTTTGTCGCGGCGGGGTCCGCCTCGGTGGTGATCGAGACAATGCTGCACATCACTCCGATTTAAGGCTTGTCGCGTAGCGTAAGCGCGTGGCCGACATCCAGCGCACTCGTGTCATTGCCGCGCGCCCGCAAGAGGTCTGGGATGTCCTGGCGGATTTCGGCGCCATCGTTTCCTGGGCCGACAACGTCGACCACTCATGCATATTGGCGTCGGGGGCCAACGGAGCACCCGTTGGCACCACGAGACGAGTCCAGGTCAAACGCGACACACTGGTCGAGCGCATCACCGAGTTCGACCCGCCACACGCGCTCGCCTACGAGATCGAGGGCCTGCCCCGGCTGCTGCGCCGGGTGGTCAACCGCTGGACGCTGGCGCCCGGGTCGGACGATTCGACCGTGGTGACGCTGACCACCACCGTCGAGATCGGGCCCTGGCCACCGCAACAGCTTGCCGAACGTGTCGTGTGCCAAGTCGCTGCGCGACAGTCTGATTCGATGCTCGCCGGGCTTGCCAACCGATTGGAGAATGCGCGTGTCTGATCGCCCCGACATCGTCATCCTGATGACCGACGAGGAACGTGCGGTGCCGCCGTACGAGACGCCCGGTGTGCTGGCGTGGCGCGATCGAGTACTGACGGGACGCAAGTGGTTCGACGACCACGGCGTCAGTTTCGGCCGCCACTACACCGGGTCGCTCGCCTGCGTGCCGAGCCGCCCGACCGTTTTCACCGGGCAGTACCCCGATCTGCACGGCGTCACCCAGACCGACGGCATCGGGAAGACAGCAGACGATTCCCGGATGCGCTGGCTTCGTCCCGGCGAGGTGCCCACCCTGGGCAACTGGTTTCGCGCAGCCGGATACGACACGCACTATGACGGGAAGTGGCACATCTCGCACGCGGATCTCGAAGACCGCAACACCGGCCGTTCGCTGGCGACCAATGACGACGACGGCGTCGTCGACCCGGTTGCAGTGCAACGCTATCTCGACGCGGATCCGCTTGGGCCGTATGGCTTTTCCGGATGGGTCGGCCCGGAGCCGCACGGGGCGCTGCTGGGCAATGCCGGAATTCGACGCGATCCGCTGATCGCCGATCGCGTCGTCGCGTGGCTCACCGACCGCTACGCGCGCCGTCGCGCCGGCGACGCGTCCGCGCTGCGCCCGTTCCTGCTGGTCGCCAGTTTCGTCAACCCCCACGACATCGTGCTGTTCCCGCTGTGGTCGCGGCGCAGTCCGGTCAAGCCGTCGCCGCTGGACCCGCCACCGGTCGCCCCGGCACCCACCGCCGACGAAGACCTGTCGACCAAGCCCGCGGCGCAAATCGCCTTCCGCGAGGCGTACTACTCCGGCTACGGTCCGGCACCCGCGATCGACCGGACCTACGAGCGCGGTGCGCAGCGCTACCGTGATCTGTACTACCGCCTGCATGCCGAGGTGGACGGGCCGATCGATCGCGTCAGACGGGCCGTCACCGAAGGTGGTTCGCAGGACGCCGTTTTGGTGCGCACCGCCGATCACGGCGACCTGCTGGGCGCCCACGGCGGGCTGCATCAAAAATGGTTCAACCTCTACGACGAGGCCACTCGTGTTCCGTTCGTCATCGCCCGCATCGGTGCGCGCGCGACGCAGCCCCGGGTAATCACGGCGCCGACATCGCATGTCGACCTGGTCCCGACGCTGCTCGGTGCCGCTGGTGTCGACGTCGCGGAAGTGGCTGCCACACTGGCGGAGTCGTTCTCGGAGGTGCATGAGCTGCCGGGTCGCGATCTCATGCCGGTCGTCGACGGCGCACCCGCCGACGACACCCGGGCCGTATACCTGATGACCCGCGACAACATGCTCGAAGGGGATAGCGGTGCGTCGGGTCTGGCGCGACGCCTGAAGCAGACGGTGAATCCGCCCGCGCCACTGCGGATTCGGGTTCCCGCGCACACCGCCTCGAATTTCGAGGGTCTGGTTCTGCGGGTTGACGAGGCCGGCGGCGACGGACATCTGTGGAAGCTGGTTCGCACCTTCGACGACCCGGGCACCTGGACCGAGCCCGGCGTTCGTCATCTGGCCGCCAATGGCCTTGGGGGAGAGGCGTATCGGACGTCTCCGCTCGACGATCAGTGGGAGCTCTACGACCTGACCGCCGACCCGATCGAAGCAAACAACCGCTGGACCGATCCCGATCTGCACGACCTGCGGCAGCACCTGCGGATGCAGCTCAAGGGGGCCCGGGCGAGTTCGGTGCCGGAACGAAATCAGCCCTGGCCCTACGCAACTCGCCGGCCGGCGGCCCGGCCCGCGCGGCGCCGGCTGCTGACGTTTAAGCCGCGAGCCTGAGGTTTCCCTCTTTCCCGCGAGCGTAAGCACACTGCGAAAAATCGATCCGAAAATCGCAGTGCACTTACGCTCGCGAGCCAGTGGCCTTACGTGCGCATTCGGTCGATCAGGTTTGACAGCACAACGATGCTCTCGCTGCGCTCGATGTCGGCACTTTCCCGGATGCGTTCGAGTGCGGACTCCAGGTGGCGCATATCGCGGGCCAGCACATGCAGGATCGCATCCGACGTCCCGGTTACCGTCGCGGCGCTGACCACCTCGGGCATCTCCACCCAGGCCGCCCGTAACTGATCGGGCGCGATCGTGCCGTGGCAGTACACCTGGACATAGGCCTCGGTGTTCCAGCCGAGCGCATTGCGGTCGACGATCGTGGTGAAGCCCCTGATCACGCCGTTGTCGAGCATCCGGTCGACGCGCCGTTTCACCGCCGGCGCGGACAAATTCACCTTCTCGCCGATCTCGGCGAAGGTTGCCCGCGCATGCTCGGTGAGCTCGGCCAGGATGCGCTCGTCGGTGTCATCCAGGCGGTCCATCGCCCTCCATTCAAGCCCGCGCAATAAATCGCTATCTACAGCACTCTAGCGCAATAAATCGTTCATGGACACGCAATAATCGGCGTTTGATTGTGTACAGACGCCCAAATACCCTTGATCTATGACGGATTACTACGTCGCCGACCCGGCCCCGCACGCCCGGCCCGAGGCATGGCAAGACGCCGCCCCCAAGCGGCCCAGATCAGCTCGGACTCGTCGGTATGCGATGACGCCGCCGACGCACTTCGCCGTCGAGTACGCGATCAACCCGTGGATGGACACCAGCGCGCCCGTGGACGTCGACGTCGCACACGCGCAGTGGGAAGGCCTTCGGCAGACCTACCTCGGGCTCGGCCATCGCGTGGACATCGTCGAGCCGGTAGCTGGTCTGCCGGATATGGTCTACGCCGCCAACGGTGGCTTCGTCGCCGGTGAGGTCGCCATCGTCGCCCGATTCCGCTACCAGGAACGGGCCGGTGAGGCGGTGGCGTACGGCGAGTGGATGTCGTCGATGGGCTATCAGCCCGTCACGACCCGCCACGTCAACGAGGGGCAGGGCGACCTGCTGCTGGTCGGCGAAATGGTGTTGGCGGGCTACGGTTTTCGCACCGACCGGCGCGCACATGCCGAGGTCTCGGCGGCGTTGCGCATGCCGGTGGTCTCACTCGAGCTGGTGGACCCGCGGTTCTATCACCTCGACACCGCGCTGGCCGTGCTTGACGACCACACGATCGCTTACTACCCTCCGGCGTTCAGCGCAGCGGCTCAGGATCAACTGCACGCGCTGTTTCCCGACGCTATCGTGGTGGGAAGCGCGGACGCCTACGTGCTTGGCCTCAACGTGGTATCCGACGGCCTGCATGTCGTGCATCCTTGCGCCGCAACGGTTTTCGCTAACCAGTTGCGGGAGGCGGGCTTCGAGCCCGTCGGCGTCGATCTCTGCGAGCTGCTCAAGGGGGGCGGTTCAGTCAAGTGCTGCACATTGGAGGTGTTTGAATGACGATTCTGGACCACCCGACTTCGTTGGCCGGCGACGAAACCGAGAACGCGATCGGACTCGTCGAAAAGCATGCAGCGCACAACTATTCGCCGTTGCCCGTGGTGGCGGCAAGCGCCGACGGGGCTTGGATCACCGACGTCGAGGGCCGACGCTATCTGGATTGCCTGGCCGCGTATTCGGCGGTCAACTTCGGGCACCGTAACCCGGAGATCACCGCGACAGCGCACGCCCAGCTCGACACCGTCACGCTGGTCAGTCGCGCATTTCACGCCGCGAGCCTGGGCCCGTTCTGCGCTGGGCTTGCCGAGTTGTGCGGCAAAGACATGGTGCTGCCGATGAACTCAGGTGCCGAGGCCGTCGAGAGCGGCCTCAAGGTCGCCCGTAAATGGGGCGCTGACGTCAAGGGTGTGCCCGAGGGCCGCGCCAACATCGTCGTGGCCGAGAACAATTTCCACGGCCGCACGATCAGCATCGTCAGCTTCTCGTCGGACCCGACAGCTCGGGGCGGCTTCGGTCCGTTCACCCCCGGCTTTCGTGCGGTGCCGTTCGGCGACGCTGCGGCCTTGGCCGACGCGATCGACGAGAACACCGTCGCGGTGCTGCTCGAGCCGATCCAGGGCGAGGCCGGCATCATCGTGCCGCCCGACGACTACCTACCGGCGGTTCGTGCGCTGTGCACCGGACACAACGTGCTGATGATCGCCGACGAGATCCAATCGGGCCTGGCGCGCACCGGCTACACGTTCGCCTGCGACCGCTGGGGTGTCGTTCCCGACGTCTATCTGCTCGGCAAGGCGCTGGGTGGGGGCGTCGTTCCGCTGTCGGCGGTGGTCGCCGACCGCGACATCCTCGGCGTGCTGCACCCGGGCGAGCACGGCTCGACGTTCGGGGGCAACCCGCTGGCCGCCGCGGTCGGCACCACGGTGGTCGCGATGCTGGCGCGGGGCGAATTCCAGGCCCGCTCGGCCGAATTGGGTGCCCATCTGCACGGACGGTTGCGGAACTTGATCGGCGACGGGATCGTCGCGGTGCGTGGCTTCGGCTTGTGGGCCGGCGTCGACATCGAGCCCACCCTGGCCACCGGCAAGGAAATGAGCCTGCGACTGGCCGAGCGCGGTGTGCTGGTCAAAGACACCCACGGCTCGACGCTGCGGTTCGCGCCGCCCCTGGTGATAACCGAGCAAGAAATCGATTGGGCCATCGACCAGTTTGTCGCCGTCTTGCGGGCATAATCAGCTGATCCAGCACGAGGGGGCGCCATTTGCCAGCCAGCTCGATCAGCCTGACAGCACAGATGCTGCGGCGCCGCCCGGTATCCGGCGCGCCCGTCGCAGCCGGGGCCGCCGAACACCTCAAACGCGGCATCACCGCGTTCCAGCTGACCATGTTCGGGGTCGGCTCGACGATCGGCACCGGCATTTTCTTCGTGCTGTCGCAGGCGGTTCCGGAAGCCGGCCCCGGGGTGATCGTCTCGTTCATCATCGCCGGCGTCGCGGCCGGGCTGGCCGCCATCTGCTACGCCGAATTGGCTTCGGCCGTACCGGTTTCCGGGTCGTCGTATTCGTATGCCTACGCGACGCTGGGCGAGGTTGTCGCGATGGCGGTCGCGGCCTGCCTGCTGCTGGAGTACGGCGTGGCCACCGCGGCGGTGTCGGTGGGCTGGAGCGGCTACGTCAACAAGCTGCTGCACAACTTGTTCGGGTTCGAGCTCCCGCATGCGTTGTCGGAGGCACCGTGGGATTCCGACCCCGGCTATGTGAATCTGCCGGCGGTCATCCTGATCGCCATGTGTGCGCTCTTGCTGATCCGCGGCGCCAGCGAATCGGCGCGGGTGAACGCGATCATGGTGATGATCAAGCTCGGCGTGCTGGGCATGTTCGTGATCATTGCGTTCACCGCATTCGACGCCAACCAGCTCAAGGACTTTGCCCCATTGGGCGTGGCCGGCATCGGCTCGGCGGCGGGCACGATCTTCTTCTCGTTCATCGGCCTGGACGCCGTGTCCACCGCGGGCGAAGAGGTGAAGGACCCGCAAAAGACCATGCCGCGCGCCCTGATCGCGGCGCTGACCACCGTCACCACCGTCTACGTCCTCGTCGCGCTTGCCGCACTGGGCACCCAGCCCTGGCAGGATTTCGCCGGGCAGGAGGACGCCGGGTTGGCGACCATCCTCGACAACGTCACACACCAACGCTGGGCCAGCACGATTCTGTGCGCGGGCGCCGTCATCTCGATTTTCACCGTCACCCTGATCACGATGTACGGCCAAACCCGCATCTTGTACGCGATGGCCCGCGACGGGCTGTTGCCGTCGCGCTTCGCGTCGATCAACAGACGCACGTTGACTCCGGTGTCGAACACGGTGATCGTCGCTGTCGTCACCGGAACATTGGGTGGCCTCGTCCCGCTGGACAAGCTGGCGGACATGGTTTCGATCGGCACGCTGGTCGCGTTCATCGTCGTCGGGGTCGGCGTGATCATTCTGCGGGTGCGCGAGCCGGACCTGCCCCGCGCGTTCAAAGTGCCCTTTTACCCTGTCACGCCGGTACTTTCGGTGCTGGCCTGCGGCTATATCCTGTCCAGCCTGCACTGGTACACCTGGATCGCGTTCAGCGGCTGGATCTTTGTGGCGTTGATCTTTTACTTCGTGTGGGGCCGCCACCACAGCGCGCTCAACGACGCCTCGTCGTGATCGCCGAGGGACACGCCAGCGTGGCTGTCGCCGTCGAGCGTCACGCTGGCGTGACGGCCGGCGCAGGCGCTAGCGGCGGGCGGCGGCGTTGGCCGCGGCCTGTGCCTGCCTGAGGGTGGTCGCGACATCGCCACGGCCGAGGAACATCTCGTCGAAATAGCTCTGCAGCGCGGCGTCTCCGGCCGCGAAGCCCGGACCACCCGGCGCGGGGATGCGCGGGCCCGCCAGGACGGAGAAGAAGGGCTGGACGTCGACGCCGCGCGCCGCCCAGTACTTGAAGTACACCTGCTGGGCCGAGCGCACCGCGGGGATCGCCGCGCCCTGATTGCCCAGATAGGCATTGCCTTCGCTGCTGGCCATCCAGGCCAGCACCTGACGCACCGCGTCGGGATGCTTGGTAGCCGAATTGCCAGCCGCGGCAATGCCATTGGTGACGCTGATCCGGCCTGCGGGTCCGGTCGGCAGCATCGCGATGCCCCAGCGGAATTGGGCGTCCCGCGCGATCGCCGCCAGGTTATAGGTGCCGGACTGGAACAGCGCCATCTTGCCGGCGAGGAATTGGTTGCGGGAGAAGTCGCCGTTGGTGTTGGTGTCCGAGGCCGGCGGCGCGACGTGGTCGTCGTTGATCAGACCGACCACGTAGCGGAAGGCTGCGACGGCTTGGGGATTGTCGAACGCGAACTCGTCACCGCGCTGGAACACCCCGCCCGCCGAGCCGATGTAGTTGAGGTAGATCGCCTGGGCGTCGTTGGCCGCGTTGTAGCCCCACTGCCGGATCCGGCCGGGGTCGAAACCCGGTGTACCCGCGGTCTTTCCGCCGGCATCGACGGTGAGGCGGGCCGCGGTCGGGCGCAGGGTGTCGTCGCCGTCGGGATTCCAGCGCAGGCTGTTCAGCTGGCCGGGATCGATGCCCGCGGCGGCGAGCAGGTCCGCGTTGTAGTACACCGCGATACCGCCGTCGGTCAGCTGCGGCACGCCCCACAGCGAGCCGTTGCGGGTGAACTGGTCGACCACCGCCGGTTCCCACTCCGAAATCGCTTCCGGGCTAAAGGTTTTGCTGATGTTCAGTAGCCGGCCGTTGTCGGCGTAGCCGGCGAAGTAGGCGTTGGACAGCCAGAAGATGTCGTCGGCGCTGCCGCCCGCGACGTCGGTGCGCAGCGTGTTGAAATACGTCGCGTAGGCCACCAGGTCGACGCGCACCTCGATATCGGGATGCGTGCGGTTGAATTCCGCGAATGACTGCCGGTAGGCGTCGGCGATCGGCGTGCCCCAGACTCGCACGCGCACAACGATCTTGTTGCCGTGGGGATCGCCGGAGTAGTTCAGCAGCACGGCGATGGCGGCCAACAGCACCGCGACCAGTCCCAGCGCGCCGGCGGCCAGTGTGGAGGAGCGTGGCCTTCTCACTTGACACCCGAGAGCACGATCGAGGACACGATGTGTCGCTGGGAAGCGATGAACAGCAGGGCCAGCGGGACGATCGCGATCGTGGTCGCCGCCATCACCAGCGTCCACTGCGCGTTGAAGCGGGACTGCAGTTCGGCGGTCGCCACGGTGAGCACCCGCCATTTGTGGCCGCTGGTGATCACCAACGGCCACATGAAGTTGTTCCATTGCGAGACCACGGTGATCAGCGTCAGCGTCGCCAACACCGACCGACTGGACGGAACGACGACGTGGGTGATGACGTCGAGGGTGTTGGCGCCGTCCAGGCGTGCGGCGTTGACCAAGTCGTTGGGGATCAGGCGAAAGTGCTCGCGCAGCAAGAAGATCGCGTACGGGGAGCCGAACATGAACGGCAGCACCAACGCCCAGAACGTGTTGCGCAGACCCGCTTCGGCCAACATCAGATACATCGGCACCACGGTGACCGTCGCGGGCACCATCAACGTCGCGATGTACACCCAGAACAACACGTCGCGCCCGGGAAACTCCAGGCGCGCGAAGGCGTAGCCGGCCAGCACCGAGAAGGTCATCTGACCGACCAGGATCACCGCCGTCATCAACGCCGTCACCGCCGCGGCCCGCCCGAATCCGGCACCGGCCAGATCGCCGTAGTTGGCCAGCGTGGGTGGGTGCGGCAGCTGCAGCGGCGTGCCCGTCGCGAATTGGTGTGCCGAGGTGAACGAGGTCAGTAGGCCAAGTGCAAACGGCAGCAACGTGATCAGCGCACCGACGATCATGCCGGCGTAGATCAGCGCGTTGACGACGCGGCTAGACGAGGTCATAGGTGATCCGCCGCCGGAAGTACAGATGCTGAACGATCGTGACGCCGATCAGGATCACGAACAGCACCACCGCCATCACCGAGGCCCGGCCGATGGCCGCCGAACCGAACGCTTCGGCGTAGATGCGGTGGGCCACCAGGTCGGTGCTGCCGCCCGGCCCGCCGTCGGTCAACGCGTACACGGTGTCGAAAACCTGTGCGGTGCTGACGATCCCGGTTACCAGCACGAAGAACATCGTCGGGCGCAGCATCGGCAGGGTGATGCGCCAGAACCGCTGCCACGCGTTGGCGCCGTCGGTGCGCGCGGCGGCGTGGATGTCGTTGGGAATGGCCAGCAGGCCCGCCAGGAAGGACAGCGAGTTGTAGCCGACGTTCATCCAGACGACCACCGCCGACACCAGCGGCAGTGCGAAGGTGGGATCGGAAAGCCACTCGATGCTATGCCCGAGCAGGGTCGCGATCGCGCCGTCGGTGGGCGCCAGGATCCAGCGCCACAGCACCGCGATCGCCAGCGGGGCGCAGATCCACGGCAGCACGAACACTGTCCGGAAAAAGCCGGTCCCCGGCAGCAGCCGGGCCAGCATCGAGGCGACAGCCAAGCCCAGCACGGTCTGGGTCGGGACCACGATCGCGATGAAGATCGCCGTGACGAACAGCGAGTGCCCGAAGCCGGAGTCGGTCAGCACCGAGCGCCAGTTGGCCAGGCCGACGAAGCGCAGCGGACCCAGCAAGTCCCACCGGTACAGACTGAGCCAGATCACCACCAGGATGGGCAGCAGCAGGAAGGTGACGACGCCGAACAGGCTCGGCGCGAGCAGCCCATAGGCCAGCACGCTGGATCGCGGCTGACTCCGGCTGGCCATGCAGCTAATTAAAGCGGGCGCTGCCGGGGTTTGGAGTGCACAGTCGTTACGGTGGGAGCCGTGACACCGAATCGGGGGATCGATGCCGACTTCCTCGGCTTGCCGCGACACGAGCTCGCCGAGGCCGCGCTGTCGGCGGCCACGACGGCCGGGGCCAGCTACGCGGACCTGCGCATTCATCGCATCAACACCGAGATCATCCAGCTGCGCGACGGTGAACTCGAGACCGCGGTCGTCAGCCGTGAGGTGGGGTTGGCGGTGCGGGTCATCGTCGACGGCACCTGGGGGTTCGCCTCGCACGCCGAGCTGGCGCCCGCGGTCGCGGCCGACACGGCGCGGCGCGCGGTGCACGTGGCCACCACGCTGGCCGCGCTGAACACCGAGCGCGTCGAGCTGGCGGCCGAGCCGGTCTACGCCGACGCCAGCTGGGTGTCGAACTACCGGATCGACCCGTTCGACATTCCCGCGGCCGACAAGATCGGCGCGCTGGAGGAGTACTCCGGGCGGCTGCTGAGCGCCGACGGTATCGACCACGTCTCGGCGGGGCTGACCGCGGTCAAGGAGCAGACGTTCTACGCCGACACCTTCGGGTCGGCGATCACCCAGCAGCGGGTGCGGGTGATGCCGTCGCTGGAGGCGGTGACGGTCGATCCCGCGGCGGGCAGCTTCGACTCGATGCGCACGCTGGCCCCGCCGATGGGACGCGGCTGGGAGGTGCTGGCCGGCGACGAGGTGTGGAACTGGACCGACGAGCTCGCCCAGTTGCCGGCGCTGCTGGCCGAGAAGGTCAAGTCGCCCAGCGTGACCGCGGGGCCCACCGACCTGGTGATCGATCCGACCAACCTGTGGCTGACCATTCACGAATCGATCGGCCACGCAACCGAATACGACCGTGCCATCGGCTACGAAGCCGCATACGCGGGCACGTCGTTCGCGACTCCGGACAAACTCGGCACCATGCGCTACGGCTCGCCGGTGATGAACGTGACCGCCGACCGCACCGTCGAATTCGGTTTGGCCACTATCGGTTACGACGACGAGGGCGTGGCCGCCCAGAGTTGGGACCTGGTGCGCGACGGCATGTTCGTCGGCTACCAGCTCGACCGGGTGTTCGCGCCGCGGCTGGGGCAATCGCGCTCCAACGGCTGCTCGTATGCCGACTCGCCGCATCACGTGCCCATCCAGCGGATGGCCAACGTGTCGCTGCAGCCCAGTCCCGACGACCTTTCCACCGACGATCTGATCGCCCGGGTTCAGGACGGCATCTACATCGTCGGCGACAAATCGTGGTCAATCGATATGCAGCGCTACAACTTCCAGTTCACCGGACAGCGGTTCTTCCGGATCCGCGACGGCCGGCTGGACGGCCAGCTGCGCGACGTGGCCTACCAGGCCACCACGACCGATTTCTGGAATTCGATGGAAGCCGTGGGCGGGCAGTCGACGTGGCGGCTCGGCGGCGCGTTCAACTGCGGCAAGGCGCAGCCCGGGCAGGTCGCCGCGGTCAGCCACGGCTGCCCGTCGGCGTTGTTCCGGGGCGTCAACGTGCTCAACACCCGGACCGAGGGTGGCCGATGATCACACCGCAACACGTCGTCAACATTGTCTTGGACGAGGCGGCGAAACTGGGCCGCGCCGACGAGACCATGGTGCTGGTCACCGAGAAGGTCGAAGCGACGTTGCGGTGGGCCGGTAATTCGATGACCACCAATGGGCTTTCGCACAGCCGAACGGTCACGGTCATTTCGATCGTGCGCAAGGGCGACAGCGCGTCGTTGGGTACGGTGACGTCCGCCGAGGTGGACCCGCGGGTGATCCCGAGTCTGGTGGCGGCCTCCCAGGATGCGGCCGCCGCCGCGCCGGAGGCCGGTGACGCCGCACCGCTGCTGGCCGATACCGGGGTGCCCGCCGACTGGGACGCGCCGGTGCCCGGCACCGGGGCCGAGGTGTTCGCCGATGTGGCCGCTTCGTTGAGCCGCGGGTTCGCCGGCACCGACCGGCTGTATGGCTTTGCGCACCATAATGTTTCGACGACATTCCTGGCGTCCTCGACGGGGCTGCGGCGGCGTTACACCCAGCCGACCGGCGCGGTGGAGATCACCGGCAAGCGCGGCGACGCGAGCGCCTGGGCCGGTGTCGGGACGCCCGATTTCGTTGGTGTGCAGACGGATTCGCTGCTCGAGGACTTGTCGCTGCGATTGGGCTGGGCCGAGCGCACGGTGGCGCTGCCGGCGGGACGGTACGAGACGCTCATGCCGCCGTCGACGGTGTCCGACATGATGATCTACCTGGGCTGGTCGATGGCCGGCCGGGGCGCGCAGGAGGGGCGGACCGCGTTTTCGGCGCCGGGTGGCGGTACCCGGGTGGGGGAGCGGCTCACCGATCTGCCGTTGACGTTGTTCTCCGATCCGATGGCGCCGGGGCTGGCGTGCACGCCGTTCGTGATGGCGAGCAGTTCCTCGGAGACGGTCTCGGTGTTCGACAACGGCATGGAGATCAGCCAGGTCGACTGGATCCGCGACGGGGTGATCAACGCGCTGGCCTACCCGCGCGCCTCCGCCGCGAAATTCGACGCTCCGGTGGCCGTCGCGGCGGACAACCTGGTGATGACTGGAGGGGACAAGGACCTTGCCGACATGATCGCGGGCACCGAGCACGGGCTGCTGCTGACCACGCTGTGGTACATCCGCGAGGTCGATCCCACCACGCTGTTGCTCACCGGGCTGACCCGCGACGGGGTGTACCTGATCGAGGATGGTGAGGTCACCGCGGCGGTCAACAACTTCCGCTTCAACGAGAGCCCGCTGGATCTGCTGCGGCGCGCGACCGAGGCGGGCGTCAGCGAGAAGACTTTGCCGCGCGAGTGGGGCGACTGGGCGACCCGGGCGGCGATGCCGACGCTGCGGATCCCGGATTTCCATATGTCCTCGGTGAGCCAGGCGCAGTAGTCGTAACGTATCGGGCATGGTGGTTCCGGCTACGGTTCGAAATGGTCAACTGACGCGGTTGGTGTCGCTGGCGGCGCCCGATGGCCGTCTGGTGGGCCTGGTGCGGCGGGTGTGTGCGCAGACGATGTCGTTGCCGCCGCTGCCGGTCGAGGTCTCGGTTTCCGAGCCGGTGTCCGACGTTGAGGCCGTGGTCGCCGAATTCGCCGAGCAGTTCAGCGCCGACGTGTCGGCGATCACCGTCGAGCAGCGGACGCGGTTGTTCCAGGCGTTGGGGGACAACACCTTTGGTGTCGTGGTGGCGATGTACATCGCTGACCTGGTGCCGCGGGTGCGGGCCGGATTCGAAGCGCTGGGCGTCGGTTCGAGCTTTTTGGATTGGACAAGCGGGCCGATCGAGTGGGATCACGCCACCGACCCCTCCGGTGAGGTGTTCAACGAGTTCCTGCCCTCGGTGGGTCGGATGCGTTCGCTGGACCCGGTGACGTCCGAACTGGTGCGGCTGCGCGGGGCGGCCGCGCACAACTGCCGGCTGTGTAAGTCGGTGCGGGAGAGCAGGGCGCTGGATGCCGGGGGCTCGGAGACGCTGTACGACGACATCGGGCGGTTCGAGCAGTCGGAGCTGATCGACGATCGCGCAAAAGCCGCGCTGCGGTATGTCGATGGGTTAATTTGGACGCCGGCGCACCTCGACGCCGACGTTGTCGCCGAGGTGCGCGCTCGGTTTTCCGAGGCCGAGGCGGTCGAGATCACCCTTGATGTGATGCGCAATGCCAGCAACAAAATCGCGGTGTCGCTGGGTGGGGATGCGCCCCGGGTGTCGGAAGGAACCGAGACCTACCTGCTCGACGTCGACGGGCAGACGGTCTTCAGCTGAATGTTTCGAACGCATGTGCGATGGATATTCGGTCGTCCATGACAAACAACATGCAAGCCGCACCGCAAGAGACTCCCGAGAAGGACACGTCGGAATGGGTGACCGGCGACGAACCGATGACCGGGCCGCAGCGCAGTTACCTGCACACGCTGGCTCAGGAGGCCGGCCGGGATGTTCCCGACGATCTGACGAAAGCTCAAGCGTCTGAGCTCATCGATGAGCTGCAGCAAGCGACGGGACGAGGCGCGGACTAAGCACCACTGCATCGCCGGGAGTGGGAGCTGGGGCTAAGGTCTTACCCGTTGAATACCTGGGGCGGTAGCTCAGTTGGTTAGAGCCGCGGACTCATAATCCGTTGGTCGCGGGTTCGAGCCCCGCCCGCCCCACAGCCGTTTATCAACGCGCCATGCGCACCTCGCCGAAGTGAACGCGGCGCTGGTCGAGGTCGGGGTGTCCGGCTCGTTCTCACCGTTGTGCTTCCACTACTAAGTGCTCAGCAAACTGTTAGCCTGCTCGGTGCACTGTCCTGGGAGGACGATGAGCACCGACACCGCAGTACGTACCGCCGTGGTCTTCGTGCACGGTCTGCGTGAGCGCCGGCCCATGGACATTTTCGACGACTTCGCCAAGACGGTGCTACGCCCGCGCGACGAAGGTTGGGAGTACTACTCCCATCCCATCGAGATCACGGATTCCTACGAGGCGCGCCGCTACGTCGCGCCGTCGATTGGAGTCGAACTCTTCGAGTACGACTGGTCGTTTCTGATGACGAGCGCCCGGTATGCCGGATTCATGGCCGCGCTCGCGCGGGTGTTCCTGCGCCGGCCCCGCCACGTGCCCGACCAGTTGTTCGGTATCTGGCGCCTGGTCTGGCTGGCTCTGCTCTTCCCGCTCACCGTGCTGGCGCTGCTTTTTGTGGTGGGCGGCTACTTCCTACACACCGGGGTGGCTGGATGGATTATCGGCCTTGCCACCAGCGTCGTGGTCGTGACCATCGGGCTGGCCTTGCTCCGCATCGCGCCGCGTGCGTTGACCCGCAGCTTTCTCACGACCGGGTTCGTCAACGTCGCCCGTTACTTCGATCCCTTGCCCGAATCTCACGCGGCCCGGCGGGCGATCCGGGGTGGGCTCGTCGACCTGTTGAACACGCTGCACCAAGGCCGCTATGCACGCATCGTCGTGGTCGGACACGGCATCGGCGGCTATATCGCCTATGACGCGCTAACCACGTTGTGGGACGAAACGCATGAACTCCGCGCGGCACCGGCCGAGAGTCCCGGTGGCCTCACGTCGTTGGACGGCCTCGAGAAAGCTGCCGACCGGCTGGCGGCCGACACCGACTCGCAGGCCGCACTCGACGATTTCCGGGCCATGCAGTTCGGCTTGTGGCAGGACGTGAGGGCGCAGGGAAACCCCTGGCGAATAACAGATTTCGTTACAGTCGGCACACCGATGGCGCTGGCCGATCTTTTCGTAGCCCGACCGCCGATCCTCGGCGGTCTCAGCTCCTCCGACGGGCGGCGGCGCGAGTTGTTCGACGGGCTGACCCGCAGGGGTGTGGTGGTCAGTTGCCCGCCTCGGTCGGAGGCGTTATCCGTCGATGCTGTCGGGGACGGCCCAGCGAGCTACGGTGCGCCCGGTGTGCTGGGGGCGCAGTCCGCGTTCGCCGTGACCCGCTGGACCAACATCTGGTTTCCGGTGCGCCGAGGCAGCGTCCGCGGTGACTGGTTCGGCGGTGTGCTTCGCCCGTTGTTCGGACCGGGCATCCGCGAGATCGCGGTCAGCGGCAACCGGCCCGAACGGCTTCGCCCGGGGACGGCGCACACCCAGTACTTCAACCACCCCGATCGCGACGCCGAGGGCGACGTGGCGTTCCATCTCCGCGAAGTTCTTCGCCTCGACGATCATTCGGGCCTCGACGCCTCGATGACCGCACCGGAGCCCGATCCCGCGACGGTCGGTCGGACGGTGTATCGGTCGTGGCAGCGCAGTATGTGACTGTTCGTCCCGTGCCGGTGAAAGCACGTTCACCGGGCAACGCGTCGCGGTTCAGCTATAGGGTGCGGTCCTATGGCGCAAGAGGTGACAACAAAGCTCGATCGCACCAGGCTGCCGCTCCCTGACACGCCGACCGGTGGCCACGCGGGACGGACAATTTCCGAGTCGGTCATGCCCGCCATCACCCCCATCCGGCCCCCGCAGGGTGGACCGAACGTCGTCATCGTGCTGCTTGACGATGTGGGGTTCGGGGCCACCGCGACATTCGGCGGTCCGGTTCCATCGCCAACCGGTGACGCGTTGGCGCAGGAAGGTTTGCGGTACAACCGATTTCACACCACCGCGCTGTGTTCGCCCACGCGGGCTGCATTGCTCACGGGACGGAACCATCATGCGGTGAACACCGGCAACATCACCGAGTGGGCTACCGGATACGACGGCTACAACAGCATGATCCCGAAATCGGCCGCCACCGTCGCGGAGACGTTGCGGCTCAACGGCTACAGCACCGCGGCGTTCGGCAAATGGCATAACACCCCGGTATGGGAGGTGAGTCCGAGCGGCCCGTTCGATCGGTGGCCGACCGGCATGGGTTTCGAAGAGTTTTACGGGTTCATGGGCGGTGAAGCGCACCAATACAACCCCGGCCTCTATCACGGGACCACACCGATCGAACGTCCCGAAAACGTCGAGAACTACCACCTGACAACCGATCTCGCCGATCGGATGATCGAGTGGGTTCATCGACAGCGGTCCATCTCACCGGACCGGCCCTTTTTCGCCTATTGGGCTCCCGGCGCGACCCACGCGCCGCACCACGTCGCACCCGAGTGGAGCGAGCCCTTCCGAGGTCAGTTCGACCAAGGCTGGGACGCGCTACGCGAGCAGATCTTCGCGCGCCAGAAACAGCTGGGGGTGATCCCCGCGGACGCGGAGTTGACACCTCGCCACGAGTCCATTCCCGCATGGGACTCGATCTCGCCGGACCGCCGGCGCATCGCATCACGGCTCATGGAGGTCTACGCGGGATTCCTGGCCCACACCGATTACGAGATCGGGCGAATTGTCTCGGCGCTCAAGGACATGTCCGAATGGGAGAACACGCTGTTCTTCTACATCATCGGCGACAACGGAGCCGCGCCGGCGGGCGGAATTGATGGTGTCTTCAACGAAATGGTGGCACTGAACGGACTCCAAGAGGATGTCGCGGTTGTGCTGTCGAAGATGGACGAATTCGGCGGGCCGAAGGCCAGTAACGAGTATCCGGTCGGGTTCGCCTGGGCTACCTGCACGCCCTTCCAGTTCACCAAGCAGTTCGCCAGCCACTTCGGCGGCACCCGCAACCCGATGATTGTGACCTGGCCCGAGCGCATCACCGACAGGGGCGGGCTGCGTTCCCAGTTTCACCACGTCATCGACATCGCCCCCACCATCCTGGAAGCCGCCGGCATCCCGGCACCGACGGTCGTGAACGGGGTGGTTCAAAGGCCCCACGACGGCATCAGCGTGACGTACACGTTCGACCATGCCAATGCCGAAGACCGTCGCCGCACGCAGTACTTCGAGATCCAAGGCACTCGCGGGATCTATCACGAGGATTGGATCGCGTGCACCTACCACGGCAAAATCCAGTGGAAGAAGAGCCCGCTGCCGGAGTTCAGCGATGACCGCTGGGAGCTCTACGACCTGAGCCGCGACTACAGCCAGGCGGTCGACCTTTCCGCCGAACAGCCGGACAAACTCGCCGAACTCAAGGCACTATTCGAAGCCGAAGCCGAGAAGAACGACGTCTTTCCCCTTGATGACCGCGGGCCGATCCGCGCGATCGGTGCCCGTCCCACAATCCTGGGGGAGCGGTCTTCCATCTCGTTGAGTCAAGGCGCGATTCGCATGCCCGAGGACATCATTCGCAGCACGTTCAACCGGTCGTACTCGATCACCGCGGCGATCGACACGCCGGGCGGCACAGCCGTGGAAGGCGTTCTGCTCGCGGCCGGCGGCTATTTCGCGGGACTGTCGCTCTATGTGCAGAACGGGCGGCCCAAGTTCACCTACAACTATTTCGGCTCGACGTACACCACCATCACCGCATCGGAAATCCTGCCTGCCGGCGAAGCCACCGTCTCGATCGAATTCGACTACGACGGTGGCGGTTTAGGCAAAGGCGGGGTGGCGAATCTGCTGCTCGACGGTCGCCACGTCGGTGACGCGCGCATCGAACGCACGGTGCCCTTTGGGTTCAGCGCGGACGAGGGAGTCGACATCGGCATCGATGGCGGGACACCAGCCGCCGATAGCTATGACGGCACGTTCCCGTTCAACAGCACCATCAATGTGGTGACGATCCAGCTGCGATAAGTGGCGCAGCCAATATCTTAAGGAACTCACGGGGCCACTCCCGGCGGCCCGGCCGGTCGCGCAGCTACCGACGAACAGTGGATACTGTCATGTCACAGCACTTGTGTCACAACATGAAGCCCGGGTCATCTCGGTGTAGGTTAGAGCGTCTAAGCTTACTCTTAGCTAGCACTCCGAGTAGCCTTCGTCCCTGGTTAGGAAAGCGCCCATGACGACCACCAAGCCATGGACAGAGTCGCGAGATCATAAGGCTCCGCCAAGCAGCGAGGAAAAGCCCGATCCACAGCGCCCCAGGAAAAAGGGCCTGTTCAGCCGGTTCTGGCTCGTCCTCACCATTACGGCCGTCGTCGCTCTCTCGGGTTTCATGGTCTACCGACTGCACGGAGTCTTCGGGGTCCACGCCGGTTCGTTCGGTGGCGGCACGTCGGGCGAGGTCCTCGACCAGTTCAACGCCAAGACCATCACGCTTCAGGTCTGGGGCGCACCGGGCAGCACGGCGACCATTAACTACCTAGATGAAAACTCCCATCCGCAGCAGGCCCTCAACGTCACCTTGCCCTGGAGCACAGTCTTGAGTTCAACGAAGCCCGGCATCCCGGCAAACCTGGTAGCGCAAGGAGACGGGAGTTGGATTGCCTGCCAATTCGTCGTGGACAACCACGACGGGCGCGGTGCAGTGATCAAGGGTGCTAACCGATCGCCCGCCAACGAAAACGTCAATGCCATGGTCTACTGCCTGGACAAGTCCGCATGAGCGAGACCACCGAGGCACCCGCGCCCCGCGTCGATCAGCCACTGATCCCGCCGTTCCTGCCGCGGATGATCCATCGGCTTGCGCTGCCGATCGTCCTGGTGTGGTTGGGCATCGTCTTCGTCACCAACACGATTTCCCCGCAGCTCGAGGTCGTCTCCAAGCGCCAATCGGTGTCGCAGAGCCCCAGGGACGCCGTGTCGTTCCAGTCGATGATGCACGTCGGATCGACGTTCAAGGAGTTCGATACCGACAGCTCGGCGATGATCCTGCTGGAGGGCGACAAGCCGCTGGGGGCGGAGGCTCACCGCTACTACGACGAGATCGTCAAGCGACTCGAGCAGGACAAGAAACATGTTGAGCATATCCAGGACTTTTGGAGCGACCCGCTGACCGCCGCGGGCTCCCAGAGTCACGATCAAAAGGCCGCGTACGTCCAGGTCTACCTCGCCGGCAATATGGGCAGCGCCCAGTCTGGCGAATCCACGGACGCCGTCCGCAAGATCGTCGAATCGGTGCCCGCGCCGCCGGGGATCAAGGCCTATGTCACCGGGGCGGGTCCGCTATTTGCCGATCAGTCGCACGCGGGTGAGAAGGGCGTCGCGACAGTCACCATGATCACCTTCCTGGTGATTATCGTGATGCTGCTGTGGGTCTATCGGTCGGTGGTCACCATGCTGATCATGCTGGTCATGGTCTTCATCGAATTGGCCGCGGCCCGCGGTGTCGTCGCGACGCTCGGCAACTACGGCATCATGGGGCTTTCGACGTTCGCCAACAACATGCTCGTGCTGATGGCGATCGCCGCCGGAACGGACTACGCGATCTTTGTGGTCGGCCGCTATCACGAGGCCCGCGGTCAGGGCGAAGACCGCACCCAGGCGTTCTACACGATGTTCCACAGCACGGCGCACGTCGTGTTGGGATCGGGGCTCACCATCGCCGGCGCGATGTATTGCCTGAGCTTCTGCCGGCTGCCCTATTTTTCCTCCCTCGGCATACCCTGCGCGGTCGGCATGCTGGTGGCGGTCCTCGCGGCCTTGACTTTGGCCCCGGCGATCCTGACCGTGGCGACGTTCTTCAAGCTGCTGGACCCGAAGCGAAAGCTGCAGACCCGGGGCTGGCGACGCATCGGCACCGCCATCGTCCGCTGGCCCGCACCGATTCTCGCGGTGACCATCGCCGCCGCATTGGTCGGCCTGCTCGCTCTGCCCGGCTACAAGACGGACTACGACACCCGTCACTTTCTACCGGAAGACACCCCGGCCAATGTCGGATATGCGGCCGCCGACCGGCACTTCGACCAGGCTCGGCTCAATCCCGAGCTGTTGATGATCTCGACCGATCACGACCTGCGTAACCCGGCCGACTTCATCATCCTGGACAAGGTCGCCAAGGCCGTCTTCCATATCCCCGGCATCGGCCGAGTCCAGACCATCACCCGGCCGTTGGGCACCCCGCTCGACCACAGCACCCTCGGTTTCCAGATGGGCGCGCAAGCCGCAGGCCGGCTGCAGACGCAGCACTATCAGGAAGAGCAGGCGGGCAACCTGCTGAACCAGGCCGAAGAGCTCAAGAAGACGATGGCGACGTTGCATGAGCAGATGCAGGTCACCCAGGATCTGAGCAACACCACGCACGAAACCACCAGGCTCACCAAGCAAACCGTGCAGATCACCGAGAAGTTGCGCGACGACATCGCGAACTTCGACGATTTCCTGCGCCCGATCCGGAGCTACTTCTACTGGGAGAAGCACTGTTACGACATCCCGGTCTGCTGGGCAATCCGTTCGGTCTTCAACGCGCTCGACGGCATCGACCAGGTCGCCGAGAACATCGTGAACCTCAGCGCGAATCTCGACAAGCTGGACCAGATTCAGCCGAAGTTGGTGGCACTGATACCGCCGCAGATCGAGAGCCAACAGCACAACCTCGACACCATCATGTCGAACTACGCGATCACAAAGGGTCTCAACGACCAGGCGAAAGCCCAGGCGGACAACGCTACCGCGCAGGGCGATGCCTTCGACAAATCCAAGAACGACGACACGTTCTACCTTCCGCCGGAGGCGTTCAAGAGCCCCGACTTCGCGAGGGGTCTCAAACAGTTCATCTCGCCGGACGGGCACTCTGTCCGGTTGATCATCTCGCATGAGGGCGACCCCGCGACCCCTGAAGGCGTCAGCCACATCGGGCCAATCAAGCAGGCCGTGCACGAGGCGATCAAGGGCACGCCCTGGGAGGGTGCCCACGTCTACCTCGGCGGTACCGCCGCGACGTATAAGGACATGCACGACGGCTCGAACATCGACCTGTTGATCGCCGGAATCTCCGCAGCCACACTGATTTTCATCATCATGCTGGTGATCACCCGAAGCGTCGTAGCGGCTTTCGTGATCGTCGGCACGGTGTTGCTGTCGCTGGGCGCCTCGTTCGGACTCTCCGTGCTGCTATGGCAGTACATCCTGGGGATCAAGCTGCACTGGATGGTGCTGGCGATGGCGGTCATCCTGCTGCTGGCGGTCGGCTCGGACTACAACCTGCTGCTGATTTCGCGGTTCAAGGAGGAAATCGGCGCCGGACTCAAGACGGGGACGATCCGCGCGGTTGCCGGTTCGGGCTCGGTCGTGACTGCCGCCGGTCTGGTATTCGCCGCTACCATGGCCACGTTCGCCTTCAGCCCCCTGCGGGTGATGGCCCAGGTGGGTACGACGATCGCGCTGGGTCTGTTGTTCGACACCTTGATCGTGCGGTCATTCATGACGCCGGCGCTGGCCACCTTGCTCGGGCGCTGGTTCTGGTGGCCGCAGCACGTGCGTCCGCGGCCGGCCAGCACCATGCTGCGCCCGTACGGGCCGCGTCCCGCCGTGCGCGAGCTGATCCTCAAGGATGTCGACGAAACGCCGCCGGGCGGACTGGTCACAAAGCGCTAAAAGCTTTGTCGACAACCTGATTCGAGCTGGGAGCTGGGAACGTAGCCCGTCCTGGGCTGTCAACCATCGCACTGCGGGCCGACATGGTCCGACATCTTGTCGATCACGGTTGCTCTGACGGGAACGCCTATTTGCGGCAACAGCTTCGGGGAGTATCCGCCGTATTGAGTCAGCGCCGCCGACTCGGCCGTGGTGAACGCCGTCGGCGGCGTCGCCTGGTCGAGGGTGCCCAAAGACGTGTCATCCGAGTACGTTTTTTGCTCGCCACTCGAGCCGGTGAGCAGTGCGCGCTTGTTCGGTGAAGCGTGGTCGGGTCCAAGCGGGCCAACGCGGCGATGGTGGGCATACCAGCTATGCCGCTGCGGCCGGCCGCGAAACAAGAAGAGGGGCTATTCGCTAGGGGAGTGACCCTCTTTGTATCTGTCCCTGGTCACTCTTCTTTGAACGCCGGACATTGAAGATTTTTCACCGTTTGGGCGTTATTCACTAAAATGTTTTCACCCTCGCATGTGTCGCAATATACTTTCATCCATATTTCGCTCAGAGTCCCGAGAAGGGGCATCGCCAATGGAGGCGACTATGGCCGAGTCAGACACCGAAATTCCGCTGCGTGTTGAGCACGGCGTTCAAGGTAATGGCCGCGCCGACAACGACGATCCCGATCAGACCGAAACGGCTGCGACCGAGGAGTCGGAGTCCGCAGGTGTAGAAACCGAACCATTGCCCGAGATCGAGCCTGTCGCAACAGATCCGGCAGATCCTGATGCGGATGGGCATGCCAAGAGTTGCTGCTTCCGGCGTGCATGGAACCGATTTAGTGGCACTTCCACGGCCCAGGCTGGGGGGCCGACCCCTCCTGTTAAATGGATTGGGTTCAGGCTGTACCTGCACCAAAACTGGTCACATCTGAGCGCGCCTTGGCGGCAAGACGTTCAACGAACGCGAATCATGCTCCTCGGCGATCTATTGCGCCTCAACCCGAATCAAGACCGCAAACGTGAGCGCGTGCTTCTTTACGCGCTCCTCGAAGACGCCAGCCGCGCATCAAGGGCGAGAGTAAACTTCCGGAAGTGGTGGTTCGGCACGGAGATCGAACGTGCATGGAGGAACCTCCATGAGGTTGGACAACGCCTCGTCGAAATCCTCCCCAACGAGGACGTCGCGGCTCGAGCGAACTTCGCCGCGGAACGCGGACGCCGCTATCTGCGGGATGGCGACAAGCGGCTACAACATCTCGAGACTTTGCGGGTACAGGCTGATGCAACACCGGAGCAGCTGCGCCCGGCCATCGTAGAGGTCATGCGTGCAACGCAGGCCGCGTCTGACCGTACCAACCAGGAGGCGCGTTACTTCCGGAACCGGCTCCTGATCGCCTCCGTCGTCAGCCTCTTGTTCGCGGTCGTACTCGTCATTGTCCAGTGGCGCCTCGGCGACAATGCCCGGTTGCTATACCCGCCGGCCGACTGGCATGGCCCGGCCTGGGCGTTCCTCATCACCGTCATGATTTTCGGCAGTGTGGGCGCTTTGTTTACGACCATCCCAGCGATGGCCAAGATTCCGTCGGATTTCAGCGCATTCAACTTGCCCTACCAACAGGCAATGCTCAAAATCGTGTTCGGCCAACTCGTTGCGGTAATCGGCATCGCAATACTCAGTTTTGACACGCAGCACTCAGTGGTGCCGAAGACATGGCCGGCACTCCTGCTGGTCGCCGTGGTGTTCGGAGCGGCCCAGCAGGCAGTTACGCGGTACGTCGACCAACGTGCAAACTCAATCCTGGAGGCAATAGCACCCGCGTCCACAAGAGATACGGCCTGAGCGCAGTGTGCAAATCGATGTGTTAGCACACCAGGGCTGTCAGTCGATCTGCAAAGGGGTGACTTGCCCTCACGTCACCATCGGCCGATCACGCCGCCGTGAGATGCCGTGCCGTCCGCAGCGGTACGGAGATGGCGAGTTCGGTCCCGGGGGATGTCGAGCGCACGTCGAACTGTCCGCCCGACGCGAGCACTCTCGCGCGCATCGAGGTCATGCCGATGTGACCTTCGTCAGCCTTTCGCGCCATGGCCGCCTCCGTGATGCCCACTCCGTCGTCGGCGACACGCAGCGAGGCTAACCCATCGCAGTGTTGTAACTCGATCCGAACATTTTGCGCCCGTGCATGTTTGATGACATTGTTCGACGCCTCACGCGCGGCGTTGTACAACACGTCGTCGGCCTCGGTGCGCAGGCCGTCGGGCCAACTCGACGCGTCAAATTCGACGGTGAGCCCCGCGCGGGAACCAAGACTTTCCGCGAGTGCGGACAGCGCTGATTTCAATCCCATGCGCACGAGAACGTCTGGGTGCAGTTCACGTACCACGTCGCGCAGCAAGCCCGAACATTCGGCGAGCGCGGATGCGACCCGGTCCGCGGCATCGGCCGAACCTTCGCGCACATCCTCGATGTCGTGGCGCGCCACCAGGATGTACTGCAGGGCGCCATCGTGCAGACGTTCTGAAATTGCCTGCCGCTCATGCCTTTCCACTTCCAGCAACTCTTCTAGCAGCTGGCGCCGTTGCCGCGCCAAGTCTGCGATCATGTCCACTCTGGACCGCTGGATGAACGACAGGACAACCGACCCGCCGGCCAGCGCGGCCAAGACGAAGGAACTCAGCAGGATCGACGCCCATGGCTCCTGGTTGGCCGACCTCGTGATCCAGCATGTCAGAACGAATACAGACAGAGTCGGAATCGCCACGGCCGCACTGATCTTGGGATCCAGCTGCGCCGCCGCGATCAAAGGAATCAGGAAGAAGCCATTCCTCATCACGTCCGATGTCCAGTCCTGCGGCGACGTCACGCCGGCGAGTATCGACAGGACAGAAACCATCGTGACGTCGGCGGTCAGCATGAGCAGCGGTACCACCGTCCTGGTGGACGTTGTCGCGGGCGCCCGACGTCGCAGCGCCCACGCCGTCCAGCATCCGAGGACGACCATGTACAGCACCGGGATGGACACACAGACCCACTCGTAATGGTCCGGCGGCTCCAGCAACAACGTCGCGACGACTAAGACGATCAGCACCGAGCGCAGTCCAAACTGCAGCAAAGTGCCTAGCCACAACGTCCGCCCGACGTCCGGTACAACCTGTTGGGCGCGCTGGTCGACCACACGCTGCTGATCTCCGGGCATGGACGGCTCCTGTCGTCTCGCGATGGCGAGATCATAACCGCCGACTACCGGCAAAAATGGACTCTGCGGCAAACGGATTGGGCGCCGGCCAAGGCCCCAGCTCGGGGGTGGGGCCGGAAGGTTAAGGACGCGGGGCAGCGGGCGCAGCCGCCGTTCCACGCATGCAATCCTGAAACTCAGGACTAGCCGGCGCGAAGTCGAAGCCGCAGTTGCACTCATGAGCTTGCTGCGGGTTGCCAAGCGAATCGCAATACGGGGTGCCGGCCGAAGCAGGAGATGCCGTCCACACCACACCAGCGGCCAAGGCTGCCGATGCGGCGCCGACGGTGGCCATCAATACTCTCGTCTTCATACTGGGATTCCTTTTCGTCGAAGACGACGGTATTGCCGCCCCGGGTTCCAGCGGTGACACCAGCCGTAGCACCGCGCTAGCCGAATAGTAGGGTCCGCAAGGCCTGCCCGCGATTCGACATACCTCCCGGCATGGGGGCCGGCCGACCGGCACGAGAAAAAGCCACGTCCAAAGCGCGCTATCGTCTGCTGGTGGCCATACCTTCGCCCATCAGCGCAGCGCTTACGACAGTGCTGGCGATAACGGCATGCGCGACGGCGCCCGTCGGCAACGCCGACCCGACGACCCAGCAGTCGCCGTTTCCGACCGGCAAGTCCGGCACGACCATCCATGTCACGGAGTACAGCACCGCGACCGCCGACGTCACGCTCAACAACGCGACCTGGGTTTCGTCGGGCTGCACCAGCCTCGGCGGGGGAGGCTGCAATGTCATCGAACTCACCATCGTCGGTAAGTCCGATGCGCCCTTCAGCTACGGCGAGAGGTCCATCACCGCCGCCTCGACCCCGTGGCGGCAAGACCCCTATCGGGATATCCAGGGCGGCTCGTCCATGGTCGATTACCAGACAATCGGCAAGACCCCGCCGCTGCGTTCGGGCACCGTTACCAACGGCCAAACTGCCCACGGCTTCATCGCCTACGACAGCAATGTGAAACAGGGCGATTTTTATGTCGAGTTCAACGATCCCAACGCTCCAGCGGCACCGACTCCATTGGCCGGCTGGAAAGTGCACACCTAGCGTCAACCCCGCTGACTCCCATATGCGGGTGTCGGTGAAGCGTTGACGCACAAACACATTGGCTCGGGCCACCATACTCACGACTAATTGGCTCATTTCTGCCACCCAAGCCTGAACCAAAGCGATAATGTTCGCTGGCTCGGTGGGATCGAAGGCAGTCGCACACCGGGGAAGCGCGGGGAGGATGGATGAAGGTTCGTGTGCTGATTGCCGCGGCGGCGATGCTGGTCGCGGCGGCATGCGGTTCGAACTCGACAGGCGGTTCAGGCAGCACCAGGGCCACCTCCGGCAATCTGGCCACCGCGCCGCCCACGTCGGACGTGACCTTGTCGGAGACCGGTTCCAACAATCTGTACCCCCTGATGAGCTCGTGGGCCGGCGTCTTTCACTCGAGATACCCCAACGTCACGATCAATACCGAGAGCGCTCTATCCGGCGTCGGGATCGCCCAAGCGGCTGCGGGCGCAGTCAACATCGGCGCCTCCGACGCCTACCTGTCCGACGCGGACATCGCCGCGCACCAGGGCCTGATGAACATCGCGATGGCGGTTTCCTCGGTGCACGTGCACTACAACCTGCCCGGTGTCACCGGGCACCTCAAACTCGACGGCAAAGTACTGGCGGCCATGTACCAGGGAACAATCAGATCCTGGGATGACCCGCAGATCGCCGCGATCAACCCTGAGGTGAAACTGCCCGCCATCCCGGTAGTCCCGCTACACCGCTCCGACGATCAGAGCAGCGACACATTCCTTTTCACCCAGTACTTGGCCAAGCAAGACCCCGACGGCTGGGGCAAGTCGCCCGGATCCGGCACCACCGTCAGCTTTCCCGCGGTGCCGAACGCCGTAGGCGCCGCGGGCCAATCAGGCATGTTGGGTGGCTGTGTAAAGTCTCCTGGCTGCGTGGCCTACATCGGCACCCGATACTACGACGGCGCTGTCGAGAAGGGACTCGGTGACGCCCAGTTGGGCAATGCGTCAGGCAATTTCGTGCTAGCGAACGCTGAAAGCGTTGACACCGCGGCGTCGGGCTTCGTCTCGCAGACCCCAGCCAACCAGGCCATATCACTGGTCAACGGACCCGTCCCGGACGGATACCCGATCGTCGGTTACGAATACGCGGTGGTCTACAGCAAGCAGAAGGATCCCGCTGTCGCGCAGACGATCCGGGCTTTCCTGCACTGGGCGGTCACCGCGGGGAGTTCCCCAAGGTACCTGCGCCGGCCGCACCTCTACGCTCAGCCGCTGCCGGGAGCCGTGGCGAAGCTGTCTGACGCCCAGATCGCGACCATCAGCAGCTAGCCGGCGGACTCCGACGACGCTCCGGCTAGGCAAGTAGCGAGGCCAGTTCGGACCGGGGCACCGTGATGTGGTGTGGCCCGCCGTTGTCCTGCACCAGTTGGTCTTGACCGAAGAAGAAGATGACCGCTTCGTTCGTCATCGCGAAGTTTTGGTATATCGTCTCGTCGAGATCGGCTGTCGGCGCGTTGAATTGGCGCGCGACGAGCGGGTTGAGCACCTCCAGAGGTTTCGTCCCTGGCTTGAACAGCGTGTCGAATGTGATCGGAACCTGCTTGGCGAGGTCGAAGTTGAACGACCGGAATGTGGTGTTGGGGTGGCCTTCGTGCGCGAAACCAGTGTCGTTGTCGATTTTAAGCACCAGGCTTCGGGTGCCTGAGTCCGCTGGGCCCGAACGGAACGCCGTCGCGGTCACGCTGTACTCGTATGGCCGGCCACGTTTGTCCGACGGCCCGAATTTTGCGACCCAGTCCAGGAATTCGTCGCGGTCACGCTTCAGGAAGTCGGTCACCGCCGACATGTCCGGGTAGTCAACAGGGAAACCCATCTCGATCGTGTAGCCCGAGGTCGCAGTGTGGACATGGCAGCTCCGGTCGGCGCCAATGGTTCCGTGCAACTCCGAGCACGTCGATTGCCCTTGCACCACAACCGATGTGGTCGACGGCATGGAGGTGGTCTGTGGGGTGACTCGTGACGTGCCGCACCCAGCGCTCACAAGCATGGCCGCGACCACGACGGCGATCAGCGCGCGCCGATACGACATCGCCATCACCGGGCCGGCAGTTCGAGGATGCGGAAGTGCAGGCCGTCGTTGACGTACACATTGCCCGTGGTGCCGACAGCCAGGCTGGACGGGTCTTTGAGGTCGTTGAACGGCAACACCATTGGACCGATCGCCCCCCGATCCAACCGCAACACCCGGTTGGTATCGATGACGTAGACATTGCCGCCACCGTCGACCGCCACGTCGGTGGGCCGCTGGAGGTCGCCGAACCCCAGGACCGTCGGGGTGGCCGCGCCGGGTGCCAGCTTCACTACCCGCTTGCCGCCCGAGTCGACGACGTAAACGTTGTCGCTGCCGTCCACCGCAACGCCATCGGGGGCAATGTCGTTGAGCGGCAACACCGTCGGGCTAGCAGAACCGGGCGCGAGCCGCAGTACCCGCCTGCTGCCCGAGTCGCTGACGTAGACATTGCCCACGTTGTCGACCGCGACGCCGGCGATCACATTGAGGTCGATGAACGGCAGCACGGTCGGGCTCGCGGTCCCGGGTGTCAACTTCAGCACCCGATGCTTGTCGTCGTCGGCGATATACAGGTTGCCCGCCGTGTCCACCGCGGCATCGACAGCTCGGCCAAGGCCGGTGAATGGCAGCGGCTTCGGGCTGCTGGTGCCCGCCGCCATCTCCCAGACCTGGCCGTAGTGTGAGTCGAGCACGTACACATTGTCCGCGGCGTCCACGACCACGCCGGCGGGATGGTTGATCAATTCCCCGAACGGCAGTACCACTTGGGGCGCATAGGTTTTGGGTTGCGGTGCTTGGGTAGTGCTCATCGACGGCGCGGCGGCCGGCACGCCGGGGCCGGTAGTGGAACACCCCGCCGTCGCTGCCGCCGCGGCGATTGCGACCGCCACGACCAGGGCGACCAGGCCGCGCATCAGCCCGCCGCCAACTTGACGACCTGGCCGAAGCCGCTGCGGTCGAGGACGTACACATTGCCGGCGCCATCGACCGCTACCGCGTTGGGTCCGTTGAGACCGGTGAACGGCAGCTCGGCCCAGTCCTTGGCTCCGGCGGGCAACTTCAGCACTCGCTTGTTCTCGGTGTCGGCGAGATATACCGCACCCGAAGAGTCCACCGCAATGGAGCCGCCCTGGCTACCGACGGAGATCACGATCTGGTGTTCGGAGCCGCTCGGCAGCTTGAGAACCCGCTTGTTGCTGGGGTCGAAGAGGAAAACGGTCTCCGCGCCGTCTACCGCCAAGCCGCCGGGCCACGTCAGGCCGGTGAAGGGGAGCACGGTCTGTTCGTTGGATCCGGTCGCCAGCTTGATGACTCGCCGCTTGTTGTCGGTGACGTAGACATTGCCGTGGCCGTCCACCGCCACATCACCGGGATTGTCCAGGCCGATGAAGGGCAGCACCGTCTGTTGGTTGGATCCGGCCGTTAGCTCTAGGACCCGGTTGGCGTCCGCATCGGCGACGAACACATCACCGGCGCCGTCTATCGCCACACCGCCGGGTTTTTTGAGACCGTTGAACGGCAACACCGTCGGGGCGCTTGACCCGGTCGCCAACTTCAGCACGCGGTCGTTCCACGAGTCGGCGACGTAGACGTTGCCCTGCGCGTCCGCCGCGATGTTGCGCGGGTAGGTGAGACCCGGGAAGGGCAGCAGCGTTTGTCTGCCGGCCGGTATGGGGGCAGGCGGCGGAGTGGTCGAGTCCTTCAAGACGGTGAAGGGCAGGCTCGCTTTCCCAATCTGGACAAGGGGATCCGGCGTGACGACCGTCGCTTCCACGCCGCCCTTGCCGGCGGTCATCGAATGGCCGAGCGCAACGCGATACCGCAGTGTGACGGCCTTGCCCTTGGGTAATGCCTGGACGTTCGCGAAGGTGCCGAGGTAATCCATGCCCGTGGTGATGACCGGGTGCTCGACCTTGACCCAGGATCCGGTGGCCGGGTCGAAGCGCTCGACCGTGCCGCTAGGGAGCCCCATCGGCGAGATGGCGCAGCTGCAGCGCTCGAGCACCAGCACGACACCGACCTTCGGGTAGTCGACCGGCGAGTTGTTGCACAGCGTCACGTCGACCTCCGCGGGCCCCTCGCCCGGCTTGACGATGCCCGATGCGATGCCGGTCAGCGCGACAGAGATCCTGCCCACCGCCGGCACCGGTCGCAGGGGTTCGGCACTCGGCATCGGTGCCGACGAGGGGTTGACCTCGCAACTGCTGGGTTGACCGGTCGCCGGGGTACTCGAAATCGTCTGCGGCGCAGTGCGTGTCGAGCATGCGGCCAGGCAGATCACGGCTGCGATGGTCGTCAACGCGATCCGTCTAATCCGTTGGTGGCGAACAGTTTTCGTCATGTCGGTATCCGCCTACTACCGCTGGCCCGGGTAGGGCACCGCATTGATGACGCCGCCACCGTTGACCGTCGGCCCGAGCAGCACCGTCGAGGTGCCGGCGGTGGGGTTGTAGTCGATCAATGACTGCCCGCTCCCGCAGCCGGCCCGGGCTTGGAGGTCCAGGTCGCCCCCGTTGACGCCGAGGACGACGACGCTGCCGCTTTTCACGTCAGGCACCGCCACCGGTGAGGTGGTGCCGTCGTCGTTGAGCTTGGCGACGTATACGACACCGCACGCCCCGGCGGCCTGCAGGAAGGTCCCCGCCGGGAGCTGCCAAGCGTTCAAGTCGCCGTAGTCGGGGCCGTGGCCGTCGTTGGGCGCGGTGAGGGCGGTCGGTGTGCGGCCGTCGATCGGGACCAGCCACAGCTGTGACCCCTTGGAGCTACCGCAGCGGGTGAGGGCGACTTTCGAGTCCGTGTCCCACCACCGCATCGGTGTGCAGTCCTTCTGGCCGGCGAGCGGCAGCGCGCCGCCGGGTGTCCCGTCGTTGCCCATCAGAGTGAGGCCAGAAGCCGTGCCCAGCACCAACTGGGTGCCGTCCGGGGTAGCCAGGACCCCCTGGACGTGTTGGTCCAAGGGGTACGTCAGCTGGTGGTTGCCCGCCAGGTCGACGCGCTCGAGCAATTCAGGCTCCGAGGCGTTCCACCTGTCGAGCAGGATTGCCTTGCCGTCGGGGCGCGTGTAGCGGGCGGACACGTTGTTGCCTTCGACGGTGAACGTATTCTTCGCGCCGGTGCGCAGGTCGACTTCGGTGATAGCCCGGTGGCCCTTCTCGCCGGTGACGAACAGAGCACGCGTCCCGTCACCCGACCAGTCGACCAACGTCGGGCTCCAACCCTTGCCCGGGGGCGGGAAGGTGGTAATCGGGTAGCGGCCACCCGCGGGATCGACCAGGTACAGCGTCGTGCTGGCTGTTTCCCAGGTCGGTGAGCCGGGAGGCGGCATTTCGCCAGGGTGCAAGCCTGGAACCGGGCTCCACATCGCGAGCATCCACCCCGGACCGACCTGCGACCACGGAACGGTCTCGAGGGGGGCCTCGATGCCGTGGGCGGCCATTGCCGCAGCGGGCTCGGCATGTGCGGTCGGCGACGGTGTGATACCCGCCGCGAGCGTCGCCATCGCCGTCAGCGCGAGCGTCGTCATCTCCGTCCGTCGCCGGAACCCGCTGCGCGAACGGGCCTTACGCAGGGCATCGTCTCGTGTCGCGGGGTGTGGTTGATGCGATGTGGTGATCATATTGGTGTCCTTCAAAACCGTGGCCGGATCTGGGCTCCGGCGGGCGGGTAATTTGCTGGCGGGCCGCGGTGCCCGGTCACGTAGAGGCTGCGCCGCATGCCTTGCGTGTTTCTTGCGCCGGGTCGGCGACCCGCAACCGGGGCTTGCGCAGCAAATGGGTGCATTGGCGGGCTGCGAGCGAGATACTGCGTCGGTACCCAAAGGAACCAAGGGGATAGCCGTGGACTCGCGCGTCGGTATGACGTTCGGCAAATACAACCTCACGCGCCTGCTCGGCAAGGGCGGGGGCGGGGCGGTCTACGAAGCCTTCGACACCGGCAAACAGCGAACCGTCGCGGTCAAGATCCTGGCCGATGAGCTTTCGACCAATCCCACGTTTCGCACCCGTTTTCAGCGAGAGTCCCAGGCGGCGGCGATTCTGCAGGAACCACACGTCATTCCGATCCACGACTGGGGCGAGATCGACGGCAGTCTCTACATCGAGATGCGCTTGGTGCAGGGGCAGACGCTTCTCGAGCTGATCGACAACGGCCCGCTGCCTCCCTCGCGCGCGGTGGCCATTATCAGTCAGGTCGCCGCCGCTCTGGATGCGGCACACGCCGAGGGATTGATCCATCGAGACATCAAGCCGCAGAACATCATCGTCACCCCTGCCGATTTCGTGTATCTCGTCGACTTCGGAATCGCCGAGGGCAAGGGCGATCCGCGGCTGACGACGGTCGGGACCCAGATCGGCACCTTGAATTACATGGCGCCCGAACGCTTCCGCGACGAGATCACCACGCCCGCGGTCGATGTCTATTCACTGGCGTGCGTGTTGTACGAGGCGCTGACCGCCGACGCCCCGTTCGCCGGTGACAGCCTTGAGCATCTGGTGGCGGCCCATCTGGCGCTGCCGCCGCCGCGGCCGAGCGTGGCGAATCCGCAAGTTCCGGTCGCGCTCGACGGCGTCGTCGCCCGTGGGATGGCCAAACACCCCGACGACCGCTATGGGACGGCGGGCGCTCTGGCCCGTGCGGCGCAGCGCGCGTTGGGAAGTGGAGACGACCTGACCGACGTCATGGCCTCGGCAGTCGGCGCATCGACAGACGAGACTCGGCCGTTCGCCGCGGACGTTGCGTCAATGCACGCGGGACCGCGCGACGCGGATCCAGGCAAGCGCCGATGGGTGCTGCCCGCGGTAATCGCGGCCACGGCGGCGCTGGTTCTCGGGGGCATCGCCTTGGACATCGGCCTGTTCGCCCGCGGACCGGCCGGACAGCAGGAGACGCCGGCCGCTCGTGCTGCGCAGCCCCCGTTGGTGACGGGTCCCGACCTGAGCAGCCTGCACCAGTCCTGCGATCAGGGCTTCTCGTTGCCGAACGCCACGGGTTTCGGCACCCGCGCCGGCCGCGGGACACCCGAGACGTCATGCCTGTTCGCCAACAGCGTGTTGGACACCTACTGGGCTGAATACGGCAACGCCAGCCCGTTACCACGGGCGGTATCGGCGCCCGGCGCCGTTGACTGCAAGTCGGTCCCGGGCGCACTGTGCAACGGCTCCAACTTCCTCATGCACTGCCAGCAACAGCCGGGGAACAGCTGGATCACCTGTATCGGCGGAAGCAGTGCGCGTGTGTACCTGTGGTGAGTGCCGGTGAACCATAGTGCGCTGCGGTTTGGGCTGTTGGGGCCATTGCAGATGAGCGCCGCAGGTACCGACCTGCCATTGGGCGCGGCAAAACAGCGGGCGGTGCTGGCCTTGCTGCTGATCAATCGAAACCGCACGGTTGCGATCGACTCGTTGATCGACGCTGCGTGGCAACACCATCCACCGCCCGAGGCTCGAGCGAGCCTGCATGCACACGTCTCCAGGATTCGCCGCTTGATAGGCAGCGCCGGCGTGGATCCCGCCGTGATCCTGGCCAGCGCGCCGCCGGGATATCGGCTGGGCGTGCCCGAAGAGGATTGCGACTTCGGCCGCTTCGCGATCGAACAGAAAGCAGGAATCGAGGACGCTGCCGCCGGTCGGTTCGAAGAAGCCAGCGGCCATTTGTCGGCCGCGCTGGCGCAGTGGCGCGGACCGGTGCTCGAGGATTTGGGTGACTTTGAATTCGTGGAGGCCTTCGCCGCGGCGCTGGCAGAGGACAAGCTGGTGGCACTGACCGCACGAGCGGAATCCGAAATAGCCTGCGGACGAACGCATTCCATAATCGGGGAGCTGGAAGCACTCGTGGTCGAGCACCCCTACCGAGAACCGCTGTGGGCACAGTTGATGACCGCCTACTATCGGGCCGAACGCCAGTACGATGCGCTAGGCGCCTACGGCCGGCTGAAGGCCGCGCTCGCCGACGATTTGGGAATCGACCCCGGCCCCGCAGTGCAACGTCTTCATCAGCGGATCCTTCGCCAAGAGCCGCTGGACGTTCAACAGGCAGCGCGCGCCACGGCCAAACGTGCTGCCGAGACTCGTCGGCGGCTGACCGAAGTCGACCCCGGGTCGGTCGTTGCACACCTGCGCGACGCCCGCGGAAGTCGTCATCCGCTGCGAGGGACGGTCACGAGGATCGGCCGCCTGTCCGACAACGAGATCGTGATCGACGACGACACCGTCAGCCGCCACCACGCGGTGATCGTCGACACCGGAAACAGCTTCGTCATCACCGATCTCCGGTCGGCCAACGGGATCGACGTCGCGGATCAGCGCGTTCGCGCCAGCGCGACGCTGACCGATGGCGATCGCATCCGGATCTGCGGTCACGAATTCATCTTCGAAATGTGCGGCCGTTGATGTAGCAGGACTATTTCAACCCCACGCCACGTTGCCTCATCAGAATGCCCAGGGCTGCGGCCGTGTCGGGAAGAACGGCACCTGGCAGGCCGTTCACGCGCACGAAGGAGTCGAACTCATGAGCACGGGCCCTTTGCACTTCAACGCTTTCATCTGGCCGAACGGCTATCACGAGGCCGCGTGGCGCGTCGTCGAAGACGATGTGCGCAATGTCCTGGGCCTGTCCTATTACACGGATATCGCGCGGATCGCTGAACGCGGATTGATGGACTCGATCTTCTTGGCCGACAACATCGCCATCGCTGAATATCGCGCCACGTACCTGCCTCAGACGCAGTTCGATCCGATATCGGTGCTCTCGGCGCAGGCGGCGGTCACCGAACGCATCGGGCTGATCGGGACGGGGTCGACGACCTACAGCAAGCCGTGGGAGCTGGCCCGTCGATTCGCGACGCTGGATCACCTCAGTGGCGGGCGCGCCGGCTGGAACATCGTCACCACCGTGACACCGCTGGCCGCAGCCGCGTTCGGGGAGCGGTTCCACCCGGAGCACGCCGATCGCTACGCGCAGGCCCACGAATTCGTCGACGCTGTCACCCACGTATGGGACAGCTGGGAGGACGACGCCGTCGTCGGTGACCGCGAACGCGGCGTATGGGCAGACCGCGCCAAATTGCATGCCCCGCGCTTCCACGGCAAGTACTACGACGTCGAGGGCGTCCAGCCATTTCCGCGCAGCCCGCAGGGACACCCGGTGCTCGTCCAGGCGGGACAGTCCGCCGCGGGGGTCGGGCTCGCCGCGCGTTACGCCGAGGTGGTCTTCTCCGGGCCTCCCTCGCTTGGGGCGGCGGTGGCTTTCCGGGCCAACCTCCACGAGCAGGCCGCGGCCATCGGCCGAAAGCCCGATCAGATGCTGGTGCTACCCGCGTTGATGATCACGCTCGGCGGCACCGAGGCTGAAGCGCGGGCGCGGGCACAGCTCCTCGAAGACCTGGAGAATCCTGAGTTTCGTTGGCAGAACACTCTTTACACGGCGGGGCTTGATCCGGATGGCTTCGACCCCGATGCTCCGCTGCCTGCCGAGCTCTGGGCGCAGCGGTCGGCGCCGTCCAGCCGGGCCGAGCAGCTCTTCGCGGCTTCGCGTGCGCGGCCCCAGGCATCTCTCCGGGAGATCGCCACGGAGGTGACTGGCGGGCTGGCGGGGCAGACGCATTTCGTCGGCACGCCCGAGCAGCTGGCTGATCACGTGATCGCATGGCAGGATGCCGGCGCGGTCGACGGGTTCACGATCATGGGATCGACACTGCCGCATGAGCTTACGACGTTCGTCGACCATGTCGTGCCTATCCTGCAGCGCCGGGGCCGATTCCGCACCGAGTACACCGGTTCCACCTTGCGCGATCATCTTGGGCTTGAGCGGCCGGCCAAATAGCGGCTTCCTTACCGTTACTCGCGATCAACGACGAAGCGAACCTGGCAGCATTTGTGAATGTTGCCAGGGCGGAACCCAACGATTTCCGTTTCCGCGGTACGGAAGCCAAGGTTACTGAATATCGAATGCCATTCGCTGACCCGCTTGAACTGAAAGCCGAAATTCATATCGACGAGGCCCTGCGCAACAGCATTGCCGAAGAAATCAATGAGCATCAGCGTCCGGAATTGATCTTGCTCATTCAATTTATTGAATTCGGCTAGTTCGGCCTGTTTTCTTACAGCCCCCAGTCGCGTTGGCGGGACAGCGTAGGTGTCCTCTTCGATAATCAACCGCCGCGCAACACGCCGCAGATTTCTCAGCAGCGGAATCAGATCGGGCTCATCAACGTGATGGAGCACCGTTTTAACAATCGCACTGTCGAACGAGTCGTCCGGGTAGGGCACATCTACGGGCGACGCCATCTGCCGGAAAGGCAGCACAGCAGCGTCCTCGCCGCGGTAGTCCATGACGTCTGTGGTGTAGCAGTCAAAGCCGGCACGTGCGATCAGTGCCGCCAAATGACCTCGGCCACAGCCGAAGTCGAGCACTGTGCGGCCTTTGATGGCGTCCGCCAGGTTGTTGAAATCTTGTATCGGTTTGCGCAGTGACTTATACCTCGAGTACCCCTCGCTGAACCACGACCCGGATCCTTCGGACGTGAAGAACTGCTCATGCACTTCGGTGCATACTTGGTATAAATCGTGCCCGTCGCTGGCTGCGAGCAGATACTTCCACGCGTTCTGCAGTAGGGTGCTCACCTCGCTGACGTGGTCAGGGAAGTGAGATTTGTAACTATTTTCGAACAGTGACGTCGCGAAGTCGAGTGCCGCCGTTCCATGCTGCAAAGTCTCGTGGATCAACTCGTATTGAGCTCGTTTGGTGGCTGTTGGCACCAAGAAATCCTTTCGTCGCCCACGCTGCAAATGCCTGACGCTGCGTCGTTGGGTAGCGGCAGGCAGAGGGCCAAGTGGTTGATTAAACGCATGATATCAGGACACTGCAAATTGAACGTATTAGGATAAAGGTAGTTAAATTTCCTTTGATTCGCCTTTACAAAAGCCAGTAACTCGCGTATTAGCAACGACGACCGACCTCACGAGACGGTGCATCGCGCTCGCCACAACGGGTCTCCCAAGAACCCGTTGACGTGCGCTTTTCTGCCCGGGACGGTCGAGTGGCACCGGTCTGAACATCGCCGATCGCCATCGGCGACGGCAAACCCCGGATCGACCGTATCCGTCCGTCGAAACCTCTGGGCGCCGGATCCGAGCCGAGTGAGCGACCCGCTAACCGCGCCTGTTTCCTAGGACACACTCACGGCTGCGCGGGCGCTGCCCACATTAGGGTTGCGGTCGATGGCGGTTCTGCACGGCAAGCGAGTCTTGTTCGACATCGATGGCACCTTGGTTGACTCAACCGCCACGGTCGAACGCTCCTGGGGCACCTGGGCTGACGAATACGGCGTCGACTATGACGAGGTACTCAAGGTCTGTCACGGCCGGCGAACCGAAGACACTGTCGCGCAATTCGTCGCGCCACAGCAGCGGGCCGCGGCCACGGCCCGGCTACTGGCGCTGCAAGAATCCGCTGATCTCGATGGTGTCTTGGCGCTACCGGGAGCGCATCGGTTGCTCGATGCCCTGCCCCCCGGTCATTGGGCCGCGGTGACGTCTGGGCCCCGCTCGTTGATGGCTGCTCGACTGGCGGCGGCGCGGCTCCCGGCCCCGACGTTGCTGATCGGCGCGGAGGATGTGTCGTTCGGCAAACCAGACCCCGAGAGCTACCTCAAGGCGGCCGCCGCGCTGGGCTTCGAGGCACGCGAGTGTCTGGTGGTGGAGGACGCGCCCGCCGGCGTCGGTGCCGGCCGAGCCGCGGGCGCGCAAGTGCTAGCCGTCACGACGACTCACCGCGCGGCCGAACTGGCGGACGCTGACGTCGTCGTAACCGACCTATCCTGCGTCAGTATCGACGTCACCGACAGTGGTGTCGCCTTGCTGATCGCCTGACTCAGGGTGTCCGCGGCCAGAAGCGGTACGCCACCAGCATCGGCACGATCAGCCAGGGCAGGTTGAGTGGCAGATAGGTCGTCAGGTGTGGGGGACTGTCAGGTCCGAGAAATGTCTGCATGAAGTAGAAGTACATGTTCATCACGGCGCTGACGGCGTACGCCAGGGCCAGCGTGCCCAGCCACGGCCAGGATTTGAGCTTCCAGACACCGATGGTCAGCACAACAAGCAGCGGAAGTTGAACGAAACCGTCGTACAAAAGTGAGGCCTTCAAGGCGGGCGGCATGACGAGGTGCTGCGGTTCTTGCTCGACAGCCCAGGTGTGTAAGGCACGCAATGGTGGCCACGGGCTGTCAGTGGCGACGGGAACTCCGAGGGCTTCCGGCAAACTCAACAAGGCGGCGTTGATGATGCCGAGCACGAAGGCTGGGAGCAGGAGGTAGTCGAGCCGACGCCGGACAAGGTCGCGCTGCATTTGCACATCTTGCATGACGGGCACGAGGTTTCGAGTCCTAATCGAGGCGACATCTGCAGCGAGTTCAACACCTGCACGAGTCAAACAGTCTTCCAAGAGGTTTGGGGTGGCGCCAGGCGTTATGGACGCTGCACCGGCTTTGAGCCGAAATCGAGTAGTCCACTACTCGTGACCAATGGCGATCGGAAATCCGATACTCGGTTCTCGACGGTGCCATTGCCAACAATGCCCACACCGGCGACACTCCGATCAGGACAACACATGATGCATCGAATCATTGTCGGAGCATTGGTCTTGAGCGCCATGGCATCGGCCAGTTCGGGGCTTGGGCCCGGCAGCGCCCAGGCCGACCCGTCAACGCACATCTGCAACCGATTGGGGATGTGCAGCCACGTTTGGTGTCCCGGCAGTCCTCTGCCGCAGCGGGATGTGGTTTGGGACATGGATATGTGCCACCACTACTACCGCGGCAGTCTCGGCCAGCCGGGAACCGCGGGCGGCATTCCCGTCGGTGCGCACATCCTGGAGGGAGATCCTGCCCGGGTGAACACCTGCCTCGGGACGCTCATCCGCGTGCCGGGCGATAAGGTGGGCTGCCGGAATTCATGAGCTGTAAATGGTTGGTGGCCAGTGTGATTCGGGCAGTGGCCTGCCGGTCACGGTCCGACCAGGCGTACTCCACCGCTTAGGGGCACGATCTGGGCTATCGGGCGGCGGCGGGCTAGATTACCCGTATGCGAATTGTTCGCCCGGTCGGTGTAGTCCTGACGACCCTGCTGGTGGCCCTGCTGCTGGCAACGCCGGCCGGCGCGCAACCGCCGACCAAGCTCACCGATCACATCACCGACAACACCCAGGTGTTGACGGATTCCGATCGGGCGACGATCAGCTCGGCGATCGACCGGCTCTATCAGGATCAGCACGTTCAACTGTGGGTGGTCTACGTCGACAACTTCTCAAGGTATAAACCCGAGAACTGGGCCGACAAGACCCGCACCGCCAGCGGGATGGACGACCACGACGCGCTGCTGGCAGTGGCCACCAATACCAAGGCGTATGCGTTCTCGGTGCCGGGGAAGGTGCGGGGTCTCACTGCTGCCGACTTGAATAGTCTGCGCAGCAACAAGATTGAACCGGCGATAAGCGCCAAGGACTGGAGCGGTGCTGCGGTCGCCGCGGCCGGCGGGTTGGACCAGTCGGCGCCGGCGACCAAACCGCCGGCACCGAATAAGGCGCCCGGCCCGTCGAACCGGATCTGGCTGTGGATCGGGATCGGCGTCATCGTCGTCGTGGTCATCGTCGTGGTGGTTCTTCTGGTCTATCGCGCCCGGCGTCGGCACGCCGCACGCCCGGTCGACCATCGCGATGGGCAACGCGTCGAGTCGTTGGTGCAGGCATTGCCCATCGCGGACGCGCGGCTGCGGCAAGTCTCCGACTACATCGCCACGCATCGCGACAACATCGGTGTCGAGACCCAGAGCCGATTCGGCGAGGCGAAGCGCCATTTGGCGGCCGCACGCGGCAAGGAAGCGAGCAACGAGGCTGAGGCCATCGCGCATGCCAACGGGGCATCGACGCTGGCCGCGCAGGCGCAAACGTTGGCAAATGCCGACGTGCTCGCGGCGCACCGCGCACCACGACGCCGGGGCAGCACATCGGCACGATGAGCGTGGGGATAGCTGGGCGTCGGCCGGTTCTGACCCGGATGAGGGCCGCCGGACCGTAGGGTTGATGGGTGCTGGCAAATGGGTCCCTGGTCTGCGGTTACCGCATCCAGGCGGTGCTGGGCAGCGGGGGCATGGGGACTGTGTACTTGGCCGCCGACCCGGCATTGCCTCGCAAAGTCGCGCTCAAAGTGTTGTCCGCCGAGCTGTCGCGCGATCGGGATTTTCGGGCACGTTTCATCCGCGAGGCCGACACCGCGGCCGCCCTGGCGCACCCTCAGATCGTGTCGGTCTACACCCGGGGACAAACCGACGAAGGCCAGCTGTGGATCGCGATGCAGTTCGTGGACGGCACGGACGCTGAGGCCGCGCTGTGTGACGGAACCATGACCCCGCACCGCGCGGTACACATCATCACGCAGGTCGCCCAGGCGCTCGATTTCGCCCACGCCAACTACGTCATTCACCGTGACGTCAAACCAGGCAACTTCATGCTGTCCGGTCCAGTCGGCCCCAACGAGCGAGTTCTGCTGGGCGACTTCGGGATTGCGCGGGCCCTGGACGACGTGGGGCTGACCGCCACCGGGGCGGTGCTGGCCACCGTCGGCTACGCCGCACCCGAGGTGCTGTCCAATGGGCGCATCGACGGGCGGGTCGACATTTATTCACTGGGCTGCACGCTGTATCGGTTGCTTACCGGCAATACACCTTTCGCGGCAACCAACGGGGCTGCAGCCGTGATGACGGCCCACTTGTTCCAGCCGCCGCCGCGAGTCACCGACGCGGTGCCTTCGCTTCCTCCCGCCCTCGACCACGTGATCGCGGTCGCGATGGCAAAAGATCCTGCCGCCCGGTTCCCGACGGCGGGCGCACTCGCCGATGCTGCCGTGTCGGCGCTGCACGATCGCAACCGCTACGCGCCACTGCCGCCGATACCCCGCGGCGCCGTCAACTCCTACCCGCACACCTCGCAGCCGCCGCCGACGATGTCCGCGTGGCCGGGCTCCCCGCCACCCGGACCATTCCCGCCACCCGGTCCGGCTCCCAAGCGCCGGCGCGGTCTGATCGCCGCCGCGCTGGCCGGTGCGGTGCTGTTGGTCGCCACGGTCACCGTGCTGGTCTGGCCCGACGCCGCGGTACCAAGCGCTGACTCCCGCCAGGGTGCCGGTGCGCCGATGTCGCCGCCCGGGCCGCCGGCCACCAACGTCGCCCCCGCGCAATTGCGCGCCATTTTGCTGTCCGCGGCGCAGCTTCCGGTTACGGCCAATGGCGATCGGCTGGTCCTCGAGCAAGACAGCGCGAGCCTGCTCGACGATTCCGCGACGGTCGATAACCAGCAATGCCTCGGCGCGTGGGCCCCCGCGCAGCAGAGCGTCTACGGACAAAAGGGTTACACCGGTGTGGCCGTACAAACGTTGCGCGGCATGAACGAACAGGCCTGGCAGGACAGCGTCACCCAAGCGGCAATCGCCTTCGCCAGCGACAAGGCCGTCCCCGCCCTTACCGCTCAGGAGGGGCAGTGGTCCCTGTGTGGCGGGAAATCCATCACCGTGACCGAACCGGGCACGCCCGCAAAAACCTGGGACTTCGGCCAGCCGCAGACCACCGCCGGTGTGCTGACCCTGGCGGCGACCCTACGCGGCGGCGGATCGTGCGTCCACGGAATGATGGTGCGCGGCAACGTCTTAGTCGACATTCGCCAATGCCGTGCCGCGGGCGGGGCCGACATCGCCGCGTTGGTCAGTGCCACCGCCAACAAAGTGCCTCGACAATGAGGCAACAAGGGGCACAGCGATGAGTAGTTTCGCGCCGGTCATTGCCCGCCTGTGGGCCATCGGTGTTGCCGCTGCGCTGGCGACCTCGTGTACGACGGTGACCGGGGGCTCGGCGCTGCCACAGAAGACGGGTACCGCGGCCTCGCCGACCGTCGCCGCCCCGTCCGGTCGCCCGGCGCCGCCGGCCCCCTCATCCAGCCCTTCGGCCGAGGATCAGATCCGCGAGACCCTGATGGCGTTTCAAGACGCGTACAACACCCAAAACTGGGACGCCTACCTGCAATTGATGTGCACCGCCATGAGGAATCAATTCAGCGGCACTGCAATGAATTACGTGAAGAAAGGCCGCGCACAAAACGGCGTCACCACGATCAAGAACATCAGCAACATCGCGATCACCGGCAACACCGCCGATGCCACGTTCGAGGGGCAGAACGAAACTTTGGGCACTCGCACCGTCAGCTTGCCGTTGAAACTCGAAGACGGATGGAAGATCTGCAAGACGTCGTGACCAGTCACTCAAGGCCTGCAACGATATGAAACGTATTCTGCCGCAACTAGACCCGCGGGTTGTGAGCGTGCTGCTCGCGCTGGTGCTGGCGGGCTGCAGCCACACCACCGGCGGAGAAGCCGCCCGCGCGCCCGCGTCGAGCTCATCCTCCACGGCGTCGGTGAACGCTTCCATGCTTGACCCTGGGAGCTATCCCGTCACGCCGCAGCCGCCGCTGGGCAATGCCGGCTCCGACCACGCGGGGCGACTGGTCGAGGGCCGTCGGATGGCGGCCTATGTCGTCGGTCCCTGGGAAGTCGAGCCCACGCTGGTCGGCCTGAATTCTTCCGGTCCGGCTGTCATCGCCGAATCCAAGGGGCTGACGCGCGCGGTCTGGGCGCCGATCGCCGGCGGCGCCTACAACTTGTCGTTGGTGGTCGGGTTCGTTACCGAGCGGCAAAGCCCGGGTCCCAATCCGCAGCTGGCGCTGCGCAATTCCGTGCTGCGATTCGCCAGCCCCGCGGAGGCCGCGCAAGCGGCGCAGAACATGACCACGGCGGCCAGGCATATGCCCCGAGATCCCACCGCCACCCCGATCGTGACCGAGCCGGAAAGTCCACTGCCCATTCCAGGGCATCCCGACGCCAACGGCACGGTGCTGACTTTCCAGGAGGGCACCGAATCTGTTCGCGAACTGACGGCGCTTACCGCGCGTGGTCCCTACGTACTCGTTCAGGTGGTGCGGTGTGCGGCCGGCCCGGACTGTGAAACCCAGCTCGCTGGGCGCACACTGGATCGTCAGATTCCGCTCATCGACACCTTCGTGCCAACCGAAGCCGTCGAGTTTCCCACGCTTGCCCTGGATCCCAGCGGCCTTGTCGCGCGCACCTTGCCGTCGCCGGACGACCAGACCACCTCGATGTCCGGGGCCGCCTACCCGCCGACGGGCGCGCTGCACCTCGAAGACGACCCGGTGCAGACCGGGCCGCTGCTTTCCGCGGCCGGTGTCGACTTCGTTTCGGTGAACCTGACCACCGTCTACCAAACGAAAGACCCCTCGGCCGCCCAGACACTCGCCCAGGCTTACAGCGATCTCGCTGCTAAAACCCCTGCTGCGCAGGCGGCTTCATCAGTTCCCGGCCTTCCGGACAGCCACTGCACGCGAGTCGCCGGATCCAATGGTCTGGTGCCCCGCTACTGGTGTCTGGCCGCGGCGGGCCGCTACACGATCAAAACCGTTGCCCGCCAACTCGACAACGTGCAGCAGGAGATGGCTGCCCAGTATCGCATCCTGACGGGGAGTTGAGGCAACGGGCGGTGAACTGTGGCGCGTCGGATTATTGCCGCGTATGCGCTGTTCGCGAGTTACCGTCGCCGGGTTTCGTGATGCCGGCGCCGCGCTTCCTCAGGCGAAGTCCACGGGCAGTGGGCCGATGTCTCCATCGCCCGGTCATCCCCGAAACCTGGGCGGAGCAGCCGGCGGCGGTGGACTCGAGCCGCGCGGCGAGCGCCCCCAGCCCGCCGCGGTCCGTCGCGCGTCCGAACCACAGGCGGACCGACGTGTGGAAATTCGGTGTCCGGGTATCCCGTCGTGCGTATGAGTACAGCACGGACGCAACCGGATCAGGGCGAACTCGACAGCGTGCGGGGGATCGTAGCCGCCATCTCGGAGGCGTTCACAGCCAAGATCGTCGGGCAGCGAGAACTCAGGGAGTCGCTGCTGATCGGCCTGCTTGCGGGCGGCCACATCCTGCTCGAAAGCGTGCCGGGCCTGGCTAAGACCACCGCGGCCAAGGTGCTCGCCGAGTCGGTTCACGGCCGATTCCACCGCATCCAGTGCACACCCGACCTGCTGCCCAGCGACATCATCGGCACGCAGATCTACGACTCGGCGACCAACTCGTTCGTCACCCGCCTGGGTCCGGTGCACGCCAACATCCTGCTGCTCGACGAGATCAACCGGTCAAGTGCGAAGACCCAGAGCGCGATGCTCGAGGCGATGGAGGAGCGGCAGACCACCATCGCCGGACAGGAACACCCGATTGCGGATCCGTTCCTCGTCATCGCCACCCAAAACCCCGTCGACCAGGAAGGCACGTATCCGCTCTCGGAGGCACAGACCGACCGCTTCCTGCTCAAGGAGATCGTGCGCTACCCCTCCCCGGAGGAGGAGGTGGAAGTGATGTCGCGAATCGACGCCGGCGTCTACGACAAGGATCATCCCACCCCGCCGGTGGTCAGCCTCGACGACGTGCTGCGAGTGCAGCACGTGGTGCGTCACGTCCACATGGATCGTGCGCTGATGCTCTATGCCAGCCGACTCGTCGACGCGACCCGCAATCCGGCGCGCGCGTTGCCCAAGCAGATCGCGCGGCTGGTCGACTACGGTGCCAGCCCACGCGCGACGATCGCGTTCTGCAAGGCGGCCCGGGCGCAGGCGGTGTTATCCGGGCGTGCGCACGTGCTGCCCGAGGACATCGCGAAGCTCGCTCACCGGGTGTTGCGGCACCGGCTCATCCTCGGCTTCGAAGCGGCCAGTGCCGATATCACCCCCGAGGTCGTCGTGGACGCCGCGCTGCGGTCCGTCAGGGTGCCCTGAGGTGCCAGACGGCCGTGGGTAAGCACCTCAACCGGGCGAAGGCCCACTTCGGCACCGACACCCGTGGCCTGCTCGAAGGTGGCCGCTACGCGCTGTTGCACACGCGCAGTATGGAATTCGACGACCTACGCCCGTATGTTCCCGGTGACGACGTCCGCGACATCGATTGGAAGGCCTCTGCACGGTCGGGCAGCGTGCTCATCAAACGGTTCGTCTCCGAAATGCACCACAAGATACTGCTCGTCGCCGACGCCGGTCGCAATATGTCGGCACTCGCCCCGAGTGGGGAGTGCAAGCGCGACATCGCCGCACACATCATGGGTGCGGTGGGGTTGATCGGGCTACGGCGCTCCGATCAGATCGGCATGGTCTACGGCGACCGTCGCGGCTGCGTCAACATTGCGCAGCAGCGCGGCGAGTCGCACGTCGAGGGACTACTGCATCGCTGGTATCAGCACAGCGCGACCGAACCCGGAGTCAGCCATATCTGCGGCCAACTCGAGTACGTCGCAACGCATTACCGGCACAGCGTGCTGATCATCGTGGTGTCCGACGAACCCGAAATCGATGACCGGCTCAGCGCGGTGCTCACTCGGCTGCGCGCACGCCACGACATCATGTGGGCAATGGTGTCGGACATGCCCGCAGTGGGGCCCGACGACACGGACGGGTATGACGTCGCCACCGGTCGCTTCGTTCTGAACGGAGCCGACCTCGGCCCGCGGGTCGTTGCCGCCTACCGCCGAGCCGAGCGGTCTCGCCGCGCCCGTCTGGGTGCGTTTCTGACCGACCACGCGATTCCCCACGCAATCGTCGGTGCCAGCACTGACATCCGGCGGGAACTGGTCGGCCTGACCGAGGTAGCCGCTCGTGCCGGATGACCTGCTGCGCCATGTGTTCGGGCCGCAGCCGTACTCGGCGTGGTGGCTGATCTGGTCCGTCCTGTTGATTCTTGCCGTAACGGCTTGGTACTTAGCAGTTTTCGTATGGACGCTGCCGTCGTACCGGTTACGACGCATCCCCGTCGTGCGACGGATGCACTCCCGGCTCATCCGCAACCGGTTCGCTCGCGGTGTACAGCGTGTCGCCGCCGAGTACGACGCGGGACGAACGTCGGCCGCGCAGGCGTGCGCGGCTATCAGTCGGACGGTACGCAGTTTCCTGCATCAGGCGACGGGTGAACGCGCTCAGTACCTGCACATCGACGCGGTAGCCGACGGGGCTCTGGCCGCGGCCGCGCCCCTGCTGACCCGCCTCGGTGACGCGCAGTTCAACGCCGAGACGCGAGTCGACGTCGGTGAGGTGAGTACCTCGGCGCAGGAGTTGATCCGCTCGTGGACCTGAAGTGGTGGCCGGTAGCGGCCATTGGATCGTCCTGCCTCCTCGTAGCCGTGGCACTGGCCGCGTTGTTGCCCATGACCGCTGCCCGCAGACGGTTACGGCCGTTGGCCAACATCGCGCGGCTGACTCGTCTGCCCGAGTACGCGAGAGTGGCGCGGCTCCGTTCGCTGTCGACGATCGTGAAACTGGTGGTGCTCGCGGTCATGTTCAGCGCTGCGACGTGGGCCGCGGCCCGGCCAAGCAAGGCCGGCAATGATTTTGACGCCCTTCACCCCGAGGACATCATGCTGTGTGTCGCGCAGCCGGTGACCGATCCTGCGACGAGTGAACTGCTCGACTACTTCGCGCGGCAGACCACCGCTGCGCCGCAGACCCAACGCATCGGCCTGACCTCGGTGAACCGGCGTCTGGTGCCGTTGACGCGCGATCACCAATACGCCGCCGGGCAATTCAGCGGATACGTCGGGGCACAGGACAGGCAGTTGACCTCGTTCTCCGCTCCGGTTCCTTACATCGACTACGCCCCTAGCGTGAATGATGTTATCGCGCTGTGTCTCTCAGGCTTCCCCGCTGAAGAGCAGCAGGGCTCGCATCGGCGTTCGGTGATTTATCTCGGGCCCTCGCAGCTTCGCGCGGCGGGGGAGTCGCGTGCCTCGCTATTCGCCGCCGACTCTGTGCGCGAACTGGCCAAACGTACGAAGGCCCAAGTCAATGTGGTCGACATGACCCCGTCGCCTGCGAGCGGTGCGCTGGTCGCGCTCGCGCAGCAGTCCGACGGCCGGTACGTCAGAACGGGGGCGAAACCAGTCACCGCGGCACTCAACGAGATTCGCACGCACACTCCAGCGGCGCGTCTCGCCGACGGCACCGTCGTGACTGCGGATTTCCGTGATGCGCCGGTGGTACCGCTGGCGATCGCCTTGTTGTCGGCAGCCGTGCTGTCGGTGGCCCTACTGGTATTGCGCCGATGACGTATCAGCCCGTGCTGCCCTGGCCGATCCTCGCGGTCGTAGCAGCCGCGCTTGCCCTGGCGCGGCTGGTAGCGCTGTGGCGGGTGCTGCAGTCGGCGGGAAGCCGGCGTCTGCCTGCGGTGCTGCGATGGAGCGGCGTGACTTTGGCGGTGCTGCTATTGACTGCAGCAACCACGCGTCCAACGATCCTCGACGACCAAAATCGCACGGGGACAACGGCCGCAGCGGGTGCGAACCTCAACGTATTCCTCGTCGTCGATCGGTCGGCCGCCTCGGGTGTCGAGGACTACGGCGACAATCCCCGCATCGCCGGGATACGCGACGACATCGCGGAATTACTCAAGCAGTATCCGGCGGCACGGTATGCACTCGTCAGCTTCGCCGCGAAAGCGTCGCTGAATTGGCCGCTGTCCGAAGATGTCTGGAGTCTACGTCCGACCATCGCGGCCCTCGGCGCCGCCCAAAACGATGCCGATGTCGACGCCTCCGCGCCGGGCAACGTCCTGCGATACCAGCTGACGCAGGCGATGCAACAGTATCCGGGTTCGCGCAACGTAGTGCTGTACTTCGGTTCCGGTGCGCCGGGATCGCCGGCGAGGCAGGGCGAGCTCAACCTCACGCCGGGGTCGGTAAATAGCGGAGCGGTGCTCGGCTACGGCCGCACCGATGCGATCGACGAGACCGAATTGCGGCAAATTGCAGGACAACTCGAGGTGCAATACGTACACCGGGACCCCGGTCAGCCGTTGCGGCTGGATCTTCCCGATGCAGCGCGCGGGTTTGACGTGGGGGTCGGACGGGTTGAGCTCTACTGGCTGCCGGCGTTGCTTGCGGCGGGACTGCTGCTGGCCGAGACCTACCTTTCGGTGCGCGAGTTCCGGCGCGGCCGTATTGCCCGACGAGACTTGGCATCGTGATGCATAGACCGGCAAGGCTGCGGCTACGACGACGGTTGGTGATCTACTCGTCGCCGCTGACGGCGGCGGCGCTATTGGTGATCGTGAAGCTGGTTTCGGTTGTGGTAGCCGGTAATTCGGCCGCGACATCGTTCGGCCACGGTGACGCCAGCGCGGTACAAGCTGATGCCGAGGTCCTCGGCACCGCCAATGTGGTGGAACCGGCGAAGGCTTGGTTCGCCGCCGGCGCGGCCGCCGTTCTGGACGGCCGGCTCGACGCTGCTGACGTTCACTTCTCGGCCGCCCTCGCCCACACCGACGCGGCCGGTTCTTGTCCCGTGCGGGTCAACCTCGAGCTGGTTCGCGAAACCCAGGGCGACCAGGCCGTGGCGGCGGGGGACCGAGCCCACGCCGACGAACGCTATCGGAGCGCACTGGCGGTCGTCGACACCGCGCCGCAAGACTGTTTCTCGGGCAACAACGACTCGGACCTGCAGCGGCGGGCCATTCGGCAGGACACCGCGAACCGGCTGGCGACGAAGCTCAACGCCTCGCCGCCCGCGGTCCAACCGCCCCCGCCACCGCCACCCCCGGCGCCGCCCCCCGCACCGCCGCCGCCGCCGGCGCCGGCCACCGTCACACCCGATGGCCGGGAGACAATGCCGCTTCGGCTCGACCCCGCCGGCGCCGATCCGTTCGACAAGTTGCAGCAGGTGCTGCAGGACGCGGCGGCCACCGCAGGACCGTAAGCGTCTGTCAGGCTGTTGACGTGGACGAAATCCTCGGGCCACCCTGTCCGTGCGGCAGCGGCGATAACTATCGCGCTTGTTGTGGGCCGCTACACGATGGCGCGTCGCAGGCCCGATCGGCAGAAGAACTGATGCGGTCGCGCTATTCGGCATTCGCCTTTGGGGACGCCGCCTATCTGTTTCGCACGTGGCACCCGCGAACGCGGCCGGCCGACGTGACCGTCGACCCGGGCATCACCTGGACGGGTCTCGAGGTGATCGATACCGTCGCGGGTGGTCCTGACGACGATCGCGGGGAGGTCGAATTCGACGCCCGGTTCGAGTCCGGCGGCCGCGCCGGCCGGCTGCATGAGCGCAGTCGCTTCGAACGCCGCGCCGGCCGATGGTTTTACCTCGACGCCATCCCAGACCGCGCGGCGGAAGATGTGTAGCTGCCTTTCGCGTTGACACGCTGTGAGGCAGACCGACAACAGAAACGAGGCACCGCCCATGACCGCAGATCTACCCGGCGAAGCACTGGAGCTGCGTTCGCTGCTGACCTCCGATGGCACGCTCGAACTTTCGTTGCAGGAGGTTCCGGTGCCGACGCCCGGCGCCAACGAGGTGCTGGTGCGAGTGGAGGCCTCGCCGATCAACCCGTCGGATCTGGGTCTTCTGGTTGCCAGTGCCGACATGGCGAAGGCGACGGTGACCGGCACGCCCGAACGCCCGGTGGTCACCGCCTCCCTCGACGACGGTGCGCTGGGGGCGCTGTCGGCGCGCCTGGACAAGTCGCTTCCGGTGGGCAACGAAGGCGCGGGCACCGTCGTGGCCGCGGGCTCCTCGGACGCGGCCCAGGCGCTCGTCGGGAAGACCGTGGCGATCGCGGGCGGCGCGATGTACTCGCAATACCGAGCGGTCGACGCGTCGGCCTGTCTGGTCCTGCCCGAGGGGGCCACCGCCCGCGACGGCGCGTCATCGTTCGTCAACCCGATGACGGCACTGGGAATGACGGAAACCATGCGCCGCGAAGGACATTCGGGCCTCGTGCACACCGCTGCCGCGTCGAACCTGGGACAAATGCTGGTCAAGCTCTGCCGCAAAGACGGGATACCGCTGGTCAATATCGTTCGCAAACCCGAGCAAGAGGAGCTGCTGCGCTCACTGGGCGCTACCCATGTCCTCAACTCGTCCTCGCCCTCATTCGACGCCGATCTCGTCGAGGCCCTCAAAGAGACGTCCGCGACACTGGCGTTCGATGCCACCGGCGGGGGCACGTTGGCCAGCCAGATCCTCAACGGCATGGAGACGGCAGCCAATGCGACCGCGGCGGAGTATTCGCGCTACGGATCGAGCGTCCACAAGCAGGTGTATATCTACGGCGCGCTCGATACCAGTCCCACGGTTCTCACGAGGCGCTTCGGCATGGCGTGGGGCGTCGGAGGTTGGCTGCTGACGCCGTTCATTCAGAGCGCAGGCGCGCAGACCCTTGGCCGGTTGCGCGCACGGGTGGCCGCGGAGCTCACGACGACGTTCGCCAGCCATTACACCCGAGAGGTGTCGCTCGCCGGGATGCTGCAGCCTGACGCGTTCAACGAATACCTCAAGCGAGCGACGGGTGAGAAGTTCCTCGTGACGCCGCACGCGCGGCCGTGAATCTGTGGAGCGAGTGACGGGATTCGAACCCGTGTGTACGGCTTTGCAGGCCGCTGCCTAGCCGCTCAGCCACACCCGCATGAGTCGTCACAATGCCAGCGCAGGCGGCTGGGGCCCAGTGTTTCGCTCGCCCCGATCATTTCGGTCTAGCGGCGGCGCGGCGTACGACAGTAAGGTCGCAAAATGGCCCACGGTCGCCTTGCTGATCCGGATTGTTGTCTGCGAACCGATTCTCGGGCGGACCCGCGAATGGTCGACGCTCTTGCGCCGGTGGGTCTCGACGGCAATGCGCCGACGGTGGCACTCACTCGCAACGCGCCACTCGAGGATCTGCTGGCATACGCCGCGATGGCCGAGGAGGGGATGGGCGCCGTTCTCGGTTTGTTCGCGGCAGGTGTTCCGGACGCCGACGGGGTGACCACCACGGCCACGACGATCACCGGCGAAGACGGCAACGATGTGACGCTCTACGTCAGCCGCCCCGATGCCGATGGCCCATTACCCGCCGTGGTGCACCTGCACGGTGGTGGCATGGCCATCGCCAGCGCCGCCGACGCGACGTACACGCGGTTACGCGAGTACATCGCGGGCACCGGTCTGGTCGTCGTCGGCGTTGAGTTCCGCAATTCCGGTGGAAAACTCGGCCCACACCCCTTTCCCGCCGGATTGAACGACTGCGCGGCCGGCGTTCGCTGGGTTGCATCGCATCGCGCAGAACTCGGCGTCAGCCACCTGGTCGTCGCAGGCGAGTCCGGTGGCGGCAATCTCACTTTGACCGTGGCGCACAAAGCGAAACGCGAGGGGTGGCTGCACGAAATCGCGGGCTTCTATGCGCAATGCCCGTTCATCTCCAACCGATGGCACGAACCCCCCGATGAGTTGCCGTCGCTGCGAGAATGCGACGGCTACTTCATCAGTCTTCAACAGCTGGAGCTGCTGGGGTCGCTGTACGACCCTGACAGTGAAAACTCGAACGACCCCACCTGTTTTGCCGGCGTCGCGACCGACGAGGATCTGAATGGCCTTCCGCCACATGTGATCTCGGTGAATGAACTCGACCCGTTGCGCGACGAGGGGCTGGATTACTACCGCCGTCTGGTGCGCGCGGGTGTACCCACCGTGGGTCGGTTGGTCGCGGGTACCTGTCACGGGGGCGATCTGATATTTGCGGGCGCGATGCCCGAGGTTTTCGTGTCCAGCATCCGCGATCTCAGCGGCTTCGCCAAAAGCCTTGCTTAGCGCTGGATCTTCGCGAGCGTAAGCCCGTTGCGAAGAATCAGCCCAAAGCTCGCAGTGCCCTTACGCTCGCGGCCCGGAAAAGGCCCTCAGAGCCCGATGTAGACCGCCTTGGTGTTGAAGTAGGCCTCGATGCCCTTGCGGCCACGCTCGCCGCCCCAGCCCGATTGCTTGTGGCCGCTGATCGGCATCGACGGGTCGGCCGCGAGCGAGGAGTTCACCCAAATCTGGCCTGCGCGAAGCTCATTCACGACGCGGTGGGCCCGGCTGAGGTTCTCGGTCCAAATCGAGCCGGCCAGCCCGTAGTGCGTGTCGTTCGCGGCGGCGAGCACCTCGTCCTCGTCGTCGAACGGGATCACACAACCGACCGGCCCGAAGATCTCCTCCTTGATGAGCCGCATGTCGGGCGTGGTGTTGGTGACGATCGTCGCCTCATAGAAGTAGCCCTTGCGGTCCATCGGCTTGCCGCCGGTGATCACCTGCGCGCCGCCGGCGACGCCGTCGTTGACGATGCCCTCCACGCGCTTGCGCTGCTTGTCACTGATCAGCGGCCCGAGCACCGAGTCGGGATCGTCGCTGCCGCCCATCGGCAGCATTTTGGCGAACCCGGCCAGCCCTTCGACCACCTGGTCGTAGATGCCGCGCTGCACGTAGATGCGCGAGGTGCACGAGCAGTTCTGCCCCGAACCGGCCAGCAGGCCCATGCCGGCTCCCATGATCGCCTTGTCGAGATTGGCGTCGTCGAACATGATCAGCGGTGACTTGCCGCCGAGCTCCAACGTCAGCCGCTTGAGGTTGCCCGCGGCCGCCTTCACGATCAGCCGTCCGACCTCCGTCGATCCGGTGAACGAGATCTTGTCGATGTCCGGGTGTGCGGTCATCGCCGCACCCGTGGTCTCGCCGTATCCGGTGATGACGTTGAGGACGCCGTCCGGCAGACCCGCCTCGCGGAAGATCTCCTCGAGCTTCAGCGCGGTGAGCGGCGTCTCCTCGGCGGGCTTGAGGACCGCGCTGCAACCCGCCGCCAGGGCGGGCGCGACCTTGAGCATCGCGACGAAGAAGGGCCCATTCCACGGAATGATCAGGCCGACGACGCCGACCGGCTCGAGCTGGGTGAACGTGTGGTAGGTCTCCCAGGTGCCGAGCAGGCCGTCGGACACCAGGTTGGCCGACTCGCCGTGGATCTTGCCGACCCAGCCGGCGTAGTACTTCAGCATGTCGACCGAGACCGGGATGATGTGACGCGCGGCGGTCAGGTTCATCCCGTTGTCTTGGCCCTCGAGCGCAGCCAGTTCGTCGGTGCGCTCCTCGATGATGCGGGCGGCGCGGAAGAGCACGTTCGCGCGGTGCGACGCGGGCGCCTTGCGCCACACCCCCGACTCGAACGTCTCGCGCGCGCGGGCCACCGCCGCGTCGACGGCGGCTTGGTCGGAATCGGGGACCTCCGTGATCAGCTCTTCGTTGGAGGGGTTGTAGACCGCGATCGCGTCAGCCAATGTCCTTCATCCTTTCGGCGAGCCACTCCAATGCGTGAACTGTGTGCTGGGCAGGCAGGGGAAACGACGTTCACTTGCCCGAGTGGGTTCGTTGCCCGACAGAGGTTACGCGCGTAACTAGTGAGTGTCTAGTGTGGCTCAGGTGGATTCGCGCACGACCAGCGTCGCGATGTCCCGGGCAGCCGGACGGGGTTCGTCCGGCAAGCCGAGCTCGGTCAAGACCGCTGACAGCGCCACTTCGGCGATCGCCGTGCGGTCGAACACGACCGTCGTCAGCGCGGGGACGCTGAAGGGCGACAGGGCCGTGGCGTCGACACCTATGACCGCGAGATCGTCCGGGCAGCGCAGTCCGGCGCGCCGAATGCCGTCGAGCACCACGAAGGCCACTTCGTCGCTCTGTGCGCAGACCGCGGTGACGCCCGCGTCGTGCAATTCGCGGACCGGGGTGGCACTGTCGTCCGGCGTCAACGCGGTCACGACGACGTCGGGCAGACCGTGCTGGTGTGCCGCGCGCCGGACGCCGTCGATCCAGTAGTCGCCGAGAGCGCGCCATCGACGATCGCCGGAGTAGACAAATCCGATGTTGCGATGGTCCCGAGAGACGAGATGGTCGACACGCATCTGTCCGACCGAATACTGCGGGTTGCCGAGCCCCGGCAGGGTGTGCACGCAGATGTGGGGGATGGCTGCATTCTTCACAGCGCCAGATGCCTTGCGGCCCAAAGGGAAAAGGCTCGTCACCGCGATCGGCTGGAGATGAGTGATGGCGTCGGCGACCGCGTCGTCGTGCTCGGTCTCGAACAGCTGAACCTGCATGATGCCGCGGCGGGTCAACTCGGTGGTCATGTGCGTGCCCACCTGCATGGGCATCTCGCCGCCGGCGAGCTGCGGCACGATGTACAAGATCACCCCGCTTTTCCCGCGGGCGAGGTTGCGGGCCGCAAGGTTGGGCCGGTACCCCAGTTCGGCGGCGGCACTGAGGACCGCGGCGCGCGTCGGCGCCGAGATGGTCCGCCCGACCGAGTTATTCAGCACGTAGCTGACCGTCGCGGTCGACACGTTCGCCATGCGTGCGACGTCTGCCTTGGTGGGTCTGCCCTTCACGCTCGGATCGGCCTCCCAACCAGTCGTCTCGTGTGACGTCAGATTACGTCGCTCCTGGAGCGTTTCTGCGCCTTCAATCTGCGCGTGGCTTCGGACACCCATTGAAGTCATCGGGTTGGATGCGAAAGACTCGGTGCGGGCCAACCAGTCGCCGGACTTCACGTAATCGTTGGTGGTGGACGCAATGAACCGTAAACACGTGTGCGCCGTGCCGCTGGCCCTCGCGATGATCGTGGTCGCAGTCGTCGCGTGTGGGCGCTCGGCGGCGTCACCGGCGATGTTCGCCGAGGCGCCGGGCATGCCCCTCGGCGCGCAGCCGCAGCTGGCATCCGACCCCACCCAGCTGGCCAAAGACCTTGTCGCTGACGAACTCACGCTGCGCGACCCGTCGACGCCGGAGTCAGCGCTGGCCGCGGCGGCGCATCGCGAGCAAGCGGCCTACCGGGCCATCGGACGGCATCCGGAATGGGATGCGACCGTCCGACCACTAGTCCCGGCGTCGTTGATCGACGTCTACGACCGCAATGTCGACGCCCGTCGACAGCTTCAGGCGATGGCGCAAGTGCGGGACACGGTGCCGGCTTGGCGGATCGACCCGCCGGCTCCGCCCGACGAGCTGATGGGTTACTACCACGCGGCCGAGGCGGAATCGGGTGTGGGCTGGAACTACCTGGCCGCGATCAACCTGGTCGAGACGCGTTTCGGCAGCATCAATGGGATAAGCACCGCCGGCGCGCAAGGCCCCATGCAGTTCTTGCCGTCGACGTTCGCCTCGTATGGCCAGGGCGGCGACGTGAATTCGCCGCACGACAGCGTCATGGCGGCGGCCCGCATGCTCAACGCCAACGGATTTGCCAACGACCGCGATCGCGCCATCTACAGCTACAACCATGCACACCAGTACGTGCAGGCGGTCGACGACTACGCCGCGTTGATCGGGGCCGATCCCGCGGCGTTTGCCACCTTCTATCGCTGGGACGTTTACTACGTCACGACCGCCGGCGACGTGTTGCTGCCCATCGGTTACGCCGCGTCGGCACCGATCCCCGTCGCGGACTATCTGGCCGCCCACGCGCAGTAGCGGCGCGAGTGCAAACCGGATAGTCGACTTACCGAACCCGCCCGCCCGGGCAAACGTCACAATTGTGGGCTATCCAGCGAAAAAGTGGCGATGAGACGTCGGGGAATGGTTGTCTTGAGGGAGCCGCTACGGGCAGCGGTAAGCGACCGTCTCTGGGTCTGAGCACATTCGGAAAGGATGTCAGTGGTTTTCCGGGCAGACCAGGAGATCGGCCTCGACCTGGCCGCCGTCGACTGGGCGACTACCCCGCTCGGGCCAGTCGAAGATTGGCCGCAAAGCCTCCGTACCGCCGTCAACATCCTGCTGTCATCCCGATTCTCGATGTGGATGGCGTGGGGCCCGGAGTTGACCTTCTTCTGCAACGCCGCCTATCGCCGCGACACCCTGGGCCGCAAGTACCCGTGGGCGCTGGGCCGCCCCGCCAGCGAGGTGTGGGCCGAGATCTGGGACGACATCGGTCCGCGGATCGCGAGCGTGTTGGTGACCGGAGAGCCCACCTGGGACGAGGGTTTGCTGCTGATCATCGAGCGGTCGGGATACCCCGAGGAGTCGTATCACACGTTCTCCTACAGCGCGCTGCGCGACGAGGACGCCAGCATCGTCGGGATGCTCTGCGTGGTGCGGGAAGACACCGATCGGGTGATTGCTCAGCGTCGGATGGCAACGCTGCGCGACCTGGGCTCGGATCCCAGCGTCGTGCGCACCGAACGTCAGATGCTGGACCACGCGGCCCGACAACTCGCGAACAACCCGTACGACCTTCCCTTCACGATGACCTATCTGTTCGGTGAGCACGGTGAGGCACTGCTGGCCGGGGTCAGCGGAATCGAGCCCGGGCATCCCGTGGCGCCGCAAGTACTTCCTGCCGGGGGCCTTTCCGACTGGCCCACCGCAATGTTGGTGCAGGGCACAACCCAACTGATCGACCTCGACAACGAAGCACAGGAGCTGCCCACCGGCGCCTGGACGGAACCACCCGCCCAGGCGCTCGTGGTGCCGCTGCTACAGCAGGGCGGGGATCCGGTCGGCTTCCTCGTGGCCGGGCTGAATCGGTACCGCCAGTTCGACGACGGCTACCGCGGCTTCGTCGAGCTCGTGGCCGGCTACATCGCCGGCGGGATTGGCAGCGCACGCAGCTATCGGGCTCAGCAACAGCGGGCCGAGGAGCTGGCAGAACTCGACCGGGCGAAGACGGCGTTCTTCTCCAACGTCAGCCACGAATTCCGCACCCCGCTCGCGTTGATCCTGGGACCGGTCGACGAGTTGCGCGGCCGGGCAACCGGGTTGGACGAGCAGGCCCGCCAGGAGCTGGAACTGGTGCACCGCAACGGTTTACGGCTGGCCAAGCTCGTCAACACGCTGCTGGACTTTTCCCGCATCGAGGCGGGGCGGATGCGCGCTCGGTTCGAGTCCGTCGACTTGTCAACCGTCACAGCCGATTTGGCCAGCGTGTTCCGCTCGGCGATCGACCGGGCCGGCGTGGCGTTCACGGTGGACTGTCCGCCGCTCGACGAACCGGTCTATCTGGATCACGAGATGTGGGAGAAGGTGATCCTCAACCTGCTCTCCAATGCGTTGAAGTTCACCTTCGAGGGGACCATCAGGGTCGCGGTGAGTCGCGATGACACCCATGCCATCGTCACGGTGTCCGACACCGGCGTCGGGGTGCCTGCCGCCGAAATGCCCCGGCTCTTCGAGCGTTTCCATCGCGTCGAGAACGCACGTACCCGCTCCACCGAGGGCAGCGGAATCGGGCTGGCTCTGGTCAAAGAGCTCGTCGGGCTGCACGGCGGCACCATCTCGGTCGACAGTCAGGAGGGTGTCGGCACCACCTTCACCATCCGCCTGGCGTTCGGCTCGGCCCATCTGCCGACCGAGGAAGTCTCGACACCACCGGCAGCACGTACCGCATCCGGGGTGATCGCCGAGCCGTTTGTACAAGAAGCGTTGCGCTGGCTGCCCGGTGATACCAGCGCCGCCGCGTCCGACGCCGGCAGCACAGCGATGATGACCGCAGTCGCGCCCGCCGGGAAAGACGGCGAACGAACACACGTGTTGATCGCCGACGACAACGCCGATATGCGTGAATACCTGATCAGCCTGATGCAGACGTCCGGTTACCAGGTCACTGCCGTCACCGATGGGCGCCACGCGCTTGACGCCATCCGTGCGCAGGTTCCTGACCTCGTCATCAGCGACGTGATGATGCCCGGGCTGGATGGTCTGCAACTGCTCTCGGCGCTGCGTGGTGACCCCCGCACCGCGGCTTTACCGGTGTTGTTGCTATCGGCGCGCGCCGGGCAAGAAGCCTCGATCGAAGGCTTGCTGGCCGGCGCCGACGACTATCTCGTCAAGCCGTTCGCCGCCGCCGAGCTGCTGGCCAGGGTGCGCGCCAACGTCGAGCTGTCGCGATTGCGCAGCCACCACAGCCGGTGGCGCACCGCCCTGGTGGATTCGCTGCAGGAAGGGTTCTTCGTCTGCGACGAACAGGGTGCCGTTATCGAGATCAACGCCGCGTTCAGCGAGCTCATGGGCTACGGCCCCGAACAGCTGCCCTATGACCCGCCCCACCCGTGGTGGCCGGACGCCGTGACCAGCCCCGAAGCCCACCGCCAAGTTGAGGGGGTCTTCGAGCAGCTGCTGAACGAAACCCAAGGCGCGTTCACCGCGCCGGTGGTCCACCGGGACGGGCACCGGCTGTGGGTCGCGGCGAACTTCAACCACGTCGACGACCCGGACACCGGCCGCCGAATCATGGTTGGCACCCTGCGCGACATCACGACCGAGCACTACATCGTGCAGACTCAGCTCGCCTTGGCTGCGCTGAACCAGCAACTGGCACAAGCGGATACGCTTGACGACACGTTGCGTGGCGCGGTCGCAGAGCTACGCCAGACGTGGAATGCACGCCGCGTTCTGGCTGCGACATTTGCCCGTGACGCTCCCATGGGGGACACGCCGGCGCTCGTGTGCGCCGGCGAACCGTGCGGTTGGGACGAACTGCCGCCGGGTCACCGGCTGTTGATCGAGTCGCTGCGTGATTCCGATCTGCTGACCACGGTCGCCGGAGAGCCTGGTACAGCGGGCATCTCGCTGCAACATCCCCGCGGCGTGCTCGTCGTGTGGATCGACTTGGCGGAGCAACGCCCATTCACCTCAGAGGATCACAACCTGCTGAAGGTGTTGGGCGGGCGGCTCAGCCAAGGTCTGCACCGCGTCTATCAGCTGGACGAGCAACGCGAGACCGCTTTGGCGCTGCAACACGCGATGCTCGGTCCGACGAAATTGCCGGGAGGCTTTGCGGTGCGGTATCACCCGGCCAGCCATCCACTGCAGGTTGGCGGTGACTGGTACGACGTGGTCGATCTCGACGACGGGCGGGTTGCGTTGATTGTCGGCGACTGCGTCGGCCACGGGCTGGCAGCAGCGACGGTGATGGGTCAGCTCCGCAGCGCGTGTCGTGCGCTGCTGCTTGACCAGCCCGGTCCCAGCGCTGTCCTTGCCGGCTTGGACCGCTTTGCCGCGCGTCTGCCCGGTGCCCGCTGCACCACCGCATTTTGCGCGGTGCTCACCCTCGACACGGGAGAGTTGGTGTACTCCAATGCGGGTCACCCGCCGCCGATCATGGTGCATGCCAATGGAACTAGCGAGCAGCTTGATGGTGAACATGGGCTTCCCCTCGCGCTGCGTCCGGAGTGGTCGCGACCCGAAGTTCGCGTGACGATGCCACCGCGGTCGACGTTGTTGCTCTACACCGACGGGCTGGTCGAACGCCGCGGCCATTCGATCGACGAAGGCATCGCCAGCGCGACCGATCTGATTCAGGTCGGCCGGTCCCAGTCGCTCGACGAGGTGGCTGACGATCTCATGGTCCGGCTCGAACCTGGCGGCGGTTATTCCGACGACGTGGCCATGTTGCTCTATCGGCAGCCTGCACCCTTGGCGATGAACTTCGCCGCCGAAGTCGATCACCTCGCGCCGAGCCGTGAAGCGTTGCGCGGCTGGCTGACCCAGGCGGGTGTCGAGCCCGACCAAATCACGTATCTGCTCACCGCTGTTGGTGAAGCCGTCGCCAACGCCATCGAACACGGTTACCGCGATCAACGCGAGGGCACCGTCTCGTTGCGCGCGACCGCCGTCGTCGATGCACTGCACGTGACCGTCTCCGACGGCGGCACCTGGAAAACACCCCGCACCATCCCTGGAGCCAACCGGGGCCGCGGCATCGCCTTGATGCGAGGTCTGGTGGAGGACATCACGATTCGCTCCACCGAGGCCGGCACCACAGTTCACTTGTACGCGAGGATCGACTAATGCCCGCAGAGCTCACGCTGAACACCGACCACGGCCCCGACGGGACGCCCCGGGTGACCGCGACGGGGGAGATCGATCTCAGCAACGTCGCCCAGCTCATCGAGGCACTCAACACCGCGAGCGCGGGGTCCCGAAGTCCGATCATCATCGATCTCAGCACCGTCAAGTACCTCGACAGTGCGGGGATCAACGCGCTTTTCGACCATGCCGACAAGGTGGACGGGTTGCATGTCATCGTCCACCGCTTGCTGATTCGGGTTCTTACCATCACCGGCCTGGACAAGGTAGCGACCCTGGAGGCCGCCGCACCGGCAGGCGACGACGGTTAGGAACCGAGTCCTCGCACTGCTCAGTCAGCCGTATCGGGAAAGCAGCGTCACTCGGCCGCGTCGGCAGGAAGCAGTGAGTGCTCAACGCGTGGGCCCTCGACACGGAATTGGTGGACGGGACGCCGTAGCGGCTCGATGGTGTTGTCGGTGTGCACGATGACTCCGCCCCCGGAAGGAATTCCCAGCCCGGTGGCCGCACCTTCCAGCGAGGCAATCGCGCGTGACAACCGCGCCCAATCGGCCTGCTCGTCGTGAGTGTCGATGACCGCGGGGACGAGGTTGAACACGTCGAGAAATTCGGGTGCAGCGGATTTCGGAGTCTCGACGATTGCGTACTGTCCGAGCTGGACCGCGCCGGCTGATATGCCCACCAGGATCGCACCATGGGTATGCCGGTCCAGCAGCACATCTTTCATTCCGGATTTCTCGAACGTCAGCCAGCCGAGTCGCACATCGCCGCCGGCCAGGACGATCAACTGCGCGCCTGCCAGGAAGGCGCGGTCGTCTGGGCCGAACGACGAATGGATCATGCGGCGGTCCGTGATTCCAATCGCATCCATCGCCGCCTCGAAGATGTCGTAGAACTCCGGACGGTCACCGTTGGAGGCTCCGATGTACGCCGCGCAAAGTCGTGTGTCGCGAGCCAACCCGTGAAGTGCCGCCTCCAGCAGCGGGCGACCACGCTGCCGCCAGAACAGCAGCTGACTGTCCGCGAGCAGATACAGCGGTTGGCGCGGTTTCCGATCGGCCCCGGACATGACGTCACCCTATCGGCGAAATACCTCTGCGCTCAGCCCGGTTTCCGGGCACCGCTTGTGTGCGTGCTCGGCTGCGCGGCCACGACCAGAATCGTTGTCTCACAGGGAATACGGCACGGGCCAATCCTTGTTGGTCAGGTTCGGCCGTCCGACGTCTGCCCGTGCATGGTTTCAGGGGTGGATCCATGATGGGAGCGTTAGGTGCAGGTGTCTTAAACTTCTAATCCTTGATGGAACGCGCCAGTCAGGTTCGTCGCCGGGCACTGGCCGAACAGAGGGGCTGTCGACCATCGACTGTGTGGTGATTCAGGGCCAGGAGCGTAAACCGTCGACGTGGGCGCCCTTGCGCAACCGCGTGTACCGAGGCCTGTTCATCGCCCAATTCATCTCCAATATCGGAACGTGGATGCAGGCGGTGGCCGCGCAATGGTTCCTGGTGGAAAACCACAGTCCGGACGTCATTGTGGCGCTGGTTCAGACGGCGAGTCTGGGGCCGACGCTGCTTTTAGGGTTGTTCGCCGGCGTGCTCGCCGATCTGTTCGACCGGCGTCGTCTCCTGATATTTCTGCAGACGTATGCCGTGCTGGTGGCCCTCGCGCTGGCGCTGCTGACGAACCTTGGCCGCCTCACCCCGACCGCACTGTTGATGTTTACCTTGGCCATCGGGTTCGCTTCCGCATTGACCGGACCGGCCTGGCAGGCGATTCAGCCTGAGGTTGTTCCGCGCGAGCAGATCCCGGCGGTCTCGGTTTTGGGCAGCGTCTCGGCGAACTCGACCCGAGCGATTGGGCCGGCGATCGGCGGTATCGTCGTGGCCTGGCTCGGGCCCGCGGCGGTCTTCGCGATCAACGCGGTGTCGTTCTCGGCGATCATCTTCGCTTTGCGGGCGTGGAACCGGCCGAAGCAAATCGTGCCGATCGAGCGAGAACGCATCGGCCAGGCCATCATCACCGGGCTGCAATATGTCGAGAACAGTCCGATCTTTCGCAGGATCCTGTTGCGCACAGCCCTTTTCCTGTTTCCCGCGTCGGCCATACTCGCACTTTTGCCGGTTGCCGCCGCCCATACGTGGCACCTCGGAGCCGGTGGCTATGGTGTGGCGCTCGGGGCCATTGGTTTTGGTGCCATACTCGCCGTGATAGCTGCCGAACCGTTGCACGCACGAATTTCGGACAACCGGCTGCTGGCGATCTCTGCCGCGGCGTACGGCCTCGCGCCGGTAGCGGTGGTCTGGCTGCCGTTTGGGGCCGCGATTCCGTTTCTGGTGTTGTCGGGAACGGCATGGCTGATCACTTTGACGACGTTGAACGCCGCAGCGCAACTGTCACTGCCGCGATGGGTTCGGGCCCGCGGACTGTCGGTGTATCTGTTGGTCTCGACCGGATCTCAGGCGCTCGGCGCCTATATCTGGGGCCTGCTTGCCACCCGGTGGGGACTTGACGTCGCAATGCTGTGGTCGGCTGCAGTACTGGGCGTTGCTGCCCTCAGCGTTGCCGTGCTGCCGCTGCGGCCGTGCACCGGGACGGAGAGTGTCGAGGTTTCCAGCGCCTGGCCGACACCGACGCTCGTGTTCGAACCGTGCCCACAAGATGGACCGGTGCTCGTGGCGGTCCGCTATCAGGTGCCGCCCGAGAATCTCGATGAGTTCATCGAAGCGATGCGCGATGTCCGGCAGTCACGGCTGCGCACAGGCGGCCATAGTTGGCGGCTTTATCACAGTGTCGAGGAACCCAACTCGTTCCTCGAGCGGTTCACGGTGACGTCCTGGAGCGAATTTGAGCGCCAACGCACCGAGCGATGGGTGGATGTCGACCATGACGGCGTCACCAGGGCGGTCAGCTACACCGTCGACAACACCCGGCGACACGAGTACTACGTCGCGTTACGCACACGCAAGTAAGAGCAGCTATACGACTGCGCCACAACATAATCGGCAATTAGCCGACTGCCTGAGGCGGTCCCAGCGGGTCGCCCGGGCCTAGATCGAGTTGCATCCACGCGACGTCGTGCCAGCGGTCGTTCTTGAAATAGACACGCGGCCAGGCGCCGATATCTTCGAAGCCGAAGGATCGGTGAAACGCGTTGCTGGCCTCGTTGGGTTGGGTGATACCGGCGAAGATTCGCCGGTATCCGCGCTCGGCGAGCCGGTGCAGCACTTCGGCATAAAGTCGGCGGCCCCAACCCGCGCGGTGACGGTCGCCGCTGATGTAGATGCCGGTCTCGGCCGACCATTTGAAGGAAGGCAGGCTGATCAATGCGTGGCCGTAGGCGAAGCCGATGACCTGATCGTCATGTTCGAGGACGAGCCATTCGTGCGCCCGTTGGGCGTTGGCGATACGCGACGCCATCTCGTCGGGGCTCGGTGCCTCGAGTTCCCAACTGATCAGCGTGTTCTCGACGTACGGGCGGTAGATCGCAACGCAGGCGGCTGCATCCTGTGGCGTAGCCGAACGCACAGTGCCGCTGATCGCTTGCATGCCAGCAGTCTTCCAGCCGCCCGGTTTGCCTGCGAATCGCGGGTCCAAATTTCGCTGCGTCGTCGTTGGCGCACGAGCTTGCGATCACGCAAACGGCCGTCGGGTCATGGACCCGACGGCCGTATCACGTTACCGCGGTGTGCTTGCGACGGCGGTGTCCGCGTCGGCTCAATCGCCTGGACGGGACGAACGCAGTGCAACTCTTGGCGCCCCACGATTGCATCGTGAGAATTGAAGGGGCGCAGAGGAAAAGTATTAGGTTTAGCGGCCGCCGCCGGCACCGCCGCCGCGGCCACCACCAGCGCCACCACCACGGCCGCCGCCAGCACCGCCGCCGCGGCCACCACCAGCGCCACCACCACGGCCGCCGCCGGCGCCACCGCCGTGGCCGATGAACATTGTCTCGATGCTGTTGTTGATCATGACCCTCACCCTATCGCCGAATCAGGCATGGCGGCAATACGATTCACTGCGCGCATCGCGCTCGATCGGCAGGTGAACAGAGACCACAATTCGGTTGAACAAAAAGGTTTCGGGGCGTTGGCGACGCCCACTGTTTCGGGTTGCTCGGGCCCGGTGAACCCGGGTTGGGCGAGCCGACAGTTCACAGGCCGCGGGGACCAAATGGGAGACCCGAGACGGAAATCAGGCGATCGACGCGGTTTGCTGTCATGCTCTTGGACATGGCGGCCACCCCTCAAACCGTCTACGCGCGAGATGGCGACGTCAACCTCGCGTACCAGGTCGTCGGTGACTCAGGGCACGATCTGCTGTTCGTGCCCACGCCCAGGTTGTTCGGCCGATTGACCCTGACTGATCTGCTGGGCGCCGGCGGCTCCGACGGGATGGCACCTGCGGGCAGCTGATTGGCAAAGGCGATCGTTAATCGGGCTCGGCCCGGTGGCTTACCGGGCGAGTTCGTCGAAACGGGCGAGGGCGGCGTCGAGATCGGACTCGTCGAACATCTCGCAGTGGTTGATCAGATCGCCGGCGACCGTATAAAGGCTTGTCATGCGCCACTCGGCGTAGAAGCCCTCTCGTGACGTTCCCTTAGCCACATGGGTGACGACCGCGCCGAGCTCGGTCAGGCGGTGAACGGCCAATATGTCGAGACGGTTGCCCACCGAGTCCGCCAGCGCGGCGCGAAGGTACGGCATCAGGTCGCCGGGGCCCATCGTGGTGAGACGCCGATGGTCAATGTCGACAAAATCATTCGTGGTCAACGGCATTTCCCCTCGATTAAGCGCGGCATATCCCTCCGCGACAATCGACCACGTATGGGCGTGCGCTGCGCCTTCCCCCGCGAGGTACCGGGCGTCGAGTTCGGCGAAGGCGGCGGCCATGTCGTCGGAATCGAAGACCACGCTGTCGTGCAATAAGTCGTTCCCGGCTAAGTCCACGAGGCGCAGAAGTTCGTTGACGACCGGTCGATCGGCTTGATCAAGGTCGCGGTAATGTTCGCGGCTCAACGAGAGGCGGGACCCTCTGACAGCGATGGCCTCATGCTCCATTTGCCAGCTACTGGATACGGTCTCGAAAATCGATTCGGCGGCCGTCTGCCACGCACGAACCTCGAGGACAGCTCGCAGATCCTCTCGACGGTCGTCGACTCGGCCCTCCGCGCTGGCGAGCGCGAGCATCCCGGCCATGTCGCGCCGGTTGAACGCAACGGCGAATTGCGCTAAGGCCTTTGTTGCGTCGTTCACCAGCATTGGCACTGATCTGGCGAGCTCGTCGAAACGGGCGAGGGCAGCGTCGAGATCGGACTCGTCGAACATCTCGACGCGGTTCAGCAAGTTGCCGTCGATGGTGATGACGTTGGTGACGCGCCATTCGGCGTCCAAGCCCTCTGGTGTCGTCCCTTTCGCCACATGGGTTACGACCGCGCCGTGGTCATTCAGCCGGTGAACGGTGACAATACGGAGGGAGTTGTTCTCCGTCTCGTCGAAGGCGACACGGAGGTAGTCGATCAGGTCGCCAGGTGCCATCGTTGCCCCACTGCGGTGATCGGTGTCCGCGAAATCCGCTGTTGTTGGCGGGATGTCACCCCGATTAAGCGCGGCATATCCCTCCGCGACAATCGACCACGTATGGGCGTGCGCTGCGCCTTCCCCGGCGAGGTACCGGGCGTCGAGTTCGGCGAAGGCAGCATCGATGTCGTCGGAATCGAAGACCACGACTGCTTTCGTCCGGCCGTCGGAATCGATCTCGACGACGTGATAGATGTCGAGCCGGAACGCGTCGGGATCTTGGGGTCCTGACCCCGATGCGTGGACGAGCATCAGCGCGATATCGTTGCCCCGGGTCGCAACAACTTTCGACGTTATGTGGGTGAACCCGACCTCGACAGCCGCCCGCATATCGTCAATCGAGTTTTTCCGGCCGCGTCGAATTCCGGCATTCGCGCCAGGACGGCGATCTTCGATGGAAACGTCGGCGGCCAGGATGTCCGCCATGCCGTCCCAGTCACGTGTTGTCATGTACACCGGAAAGCGCTTGGCTATCCGGGTCGCCTCGTTTTCGGGTTGCTGTGTCGGTTCCTGCAGCTCCTCGAACCTCGCGAGTGCCGCGTCGAGGTCTGTCTCTTCGAAGAATTCGTAACGGTTGATCAGATCGCCTTCAACCATAAAAATATCGGCCATGCGCCACTCGGCGTAGAAGCCGTCCGGTGTCGTCGACTGAGCAACGTGGGTGACAACGGCGCCGCGACCGGTCAGCCGGTGAACGGCCTCAACGTAGACGATGCTTTGCTTTGTCTCACCCATCGCGGCATGGAGAAACTCCATCAGGTCGCCGGGCGCTAGCATTACCCCGCGTCGATGGTCGACATCTTCGAAGGCCTGTGCCGTCGTTGGCAATTCGCCTCGGTTGAGTACCTCGAACACCCGTGTGATGGCAGACCACGTACGCGACTGGGAGGCCGCCTCACCGGCGAGATAGCGGGCGTCGAGTTCGGCGAAGGCCGCGTCGATGTCTTCGACGTCGAAGATCACGACTGCTCCCGTCCGGCCTTGTGCGTTGACCTGCAGGACATGAAATACGTTGATCTGGAATGCTTCAGGTCGCTGGTTGCCGTCGGACATGCGAACGCGCGTCAGCGCCAGATGCTCACCGCGGGTCGCCACGATGGTAGAGGTTGAGTTGTTGAACCCGGCCTGCACGCTGGCTCGTAAATCGTCGATCGCGGCGTCTCGGCCAAGTTGTATTCCAGCATTGACACCACGGCGACGATCGTCGACGGAAATGTCAGCCGCGAGGATCTCACTCATCGAGTGCCAGTCGCGCGCCGCGTAGTGCGTCTGAAAGTGCTCGACCAATGGGCTCGCCATGTTATCGAGTCGCCGTGTCGGCGTCTGCAGTTCCTCGAGCCTCGCGAGTGCCGCGTCGAGGTCTGCCTCGTCGAACAGCTCGCAGCGGGTCATCAGGCTGCCGTCGATCGTGAAGATGTTGACGGTCCGCCACTCGGCGTCGATGTCCGTCCGCGACACGTTGCGCGCCGTGACAACAGCTCCTAGATCGTCCAGCTGGTGCACCACTTCGATGTATATGCCCACATGCGGCATCAGGTCCCACCCGGCGCGGGTGGACGCCGGTAGATCGCTGGTATCAGTCGATACCAATGATCGATGGTCGGCGTAGACCCAATTCCGTGTGGTTGGCGGCAATTCGTGCGTGTTGAATCCGGCATAAATCCGTGCGATGGTCGACCACGTGCTGGAGTGGCTGGCCGCCTCACCGGCGAGGTAGCGAGCATCGAGTTCAGCGAAGGCGGCATCCATGTTGTCGGGGTCGAAGGCGACGCATGCCAATATCCTTTCGTCGGAGTCGATCTCCGTGATGCTGAGCAGCTCAACACCGAACTCGCCGTGCCGCAGTTCGCGGTTGGAAGAGCAGAAGCGGGAGAGCGCGAGCCGCTCGCCGCGGGTTGCGATAACGGTCAATGTCGTATTCGCCCCGCCGTCTACCGCCAGGGCTTTCATTTTCTCGACCACTTCTTCGCGACCGTGCCAAATCCCCGCGTTCACCACGTGCCGACGATCCTCGACCAAACTATCGGCGGCCAACGCATTGGCTACTGCCGACCAGTTGCGTTGCCCCAAATTTGTTACGAAGCGCTTGTCCGCTCGGGTTGCCGCGTTTTCCAGCCTTCGCGCTGTTGGACGCAGCTCCTCAAACCGCGCGAGCGCGGCGTCGATATCGTCTTCTTCGTACACTTCCAGCTGTGGTCCGTCGGCAACAAACAAAAGCGTTCGCGCCCACTGCAATTGGTTCCCATGTTCGTCGCTGCCTTCGATGACGAGACCGGACACGATCCCATGGGTATCGAGCGCATGGGCCACCGTCGTACGGTAGCGAGCGTCGGGCACGAGAGACCATAGCTCTTCGACAGCGTGCGCGAAATCCCCGGGCGCGAAGGGAACTCGTCGATGATCCGTGTACGCGATTTGCCTCATCATCGGCCCCGGCTGGTGACGATTGGCCTCGCCCAGAGTGTCGATTCCCATCTGCCATACGCGCGCATATGGTGCCGCCTCGCCGGCCAGGTATCGACGTTCGAGCTCTTCGTAGGCGGCGTCGAGGTCTTCGAGATCGAACGAGACTAGTGCGACGATCCGGTCCTCGGCGTCAATCTCGACGATGGAGAACGACTCTGTGAAGTAGGCGTCGGCTCCGTGATCGCGGAACGTGAGCTGGCCGCGGGTGAGGACAAGGCGCTGACCCCGCAGCGCAATGGGTTTCGACATGATGTGCGTGGTTCCGACGTCGGCAATCGACCGGATGTCCGCCATCTGGGCGTCTCGACCGTGCCGGACTCCCGCGCCTACCACTCGACGGCGGTCGTCACTGCAGAAGTTGTCGGCGAGCGCCTCGTAAAGACCGGACCAGTCGCGGGCGGCGAAATGCGCAAGGAATTGGTCGGCCATTCGACTTGCCGCGTTTTCTAGTCGGCGCGCCGGTGGGTGCAGTTCGTCAAAGCGGGCGAGCGCCGCGTCAAGGTCTGTCTCGTCGAAGACTTCGTAGCGGCATATCAGGCCACCCTGGACCGTGCAGATGACCACTATCCGCCACTCGGCGTCAAAGCCCTCTGGCGAGGTTGCCGCGACTGCCTGCGTGATGACCGCTCCAAGTTCGCTTAGCCGATGCACAGCCTCGACGTAGACGTTGGCCTCCGGGGTGACATCCCACGCGGCGCGCTGAGCCGCGGCCAAGTCGACCCCCTCGATCGCTACGACTGGTCGACGGTCGACGTAAACCACGTCGGGCGTCGTCGCGGCGAGCTCGTGCCGATTGAACCCCGCTTGCTCCCTTGCAATCACCGACCACGTGAGTGCGTGGGCGGCTGCCTCGCCGGCGAGGTACCGGGCATCGAGCTCTGCGAGCGCGCCCTCGATATCGTCGGCGTCGAACACGATCCGCCTCGATATCCGGTCGTCGGCGTCGATTTCGATGACGTCAAGAACATCGGTGTGGAAGGCGCCGGGAGCCTGGTCCCAATCGGCATAGCGCAAACGGGTGAGGATGAGCCGCGTACCGCGTGTCGCAACGACGGTCGATGTCATGTTCGTCCCGCCGAGTTCGGCGACGACGCGCATGCTCGCGATCTCGGCCTCTCGACCCCGTCGGGCTGCTACTCCTACTAGTCGACGACGATCCTCAGTGAAAAAGTCATCTGCTATGAGTCCCGCGAGCGCATCCCAGTCGTGCGCGGCGAACCGCGCTAGGAAGCGCTCTGCCACTTGGCTTGCCGCGTTTTCAGGTCGCGTCGCGGGTCGGCTGAGCTGTTCGAATCGTGCGATCGCGGCAGCAAGGTCTGCTTCGTCGAAGACCTCTAGGCGGTCGATCAGGGTGCCTTCGACCGTGAAGACGTCAACCGTCCGCCACTCGGCATCGACGCCCTGTGCCGAAATCTCGTGCGACACGGAGCTGATCACGGCCCCTAGATTGCTGAGTCGATGCGCAGCCTCGATGAACGAAAAGTTGGTCACTGCGGTCGAGGACTTCCACAAGTCGAGTAGCGCGGGCAGTTCGCCGGACGGAAACGACGATCCGCGCCGGTGGTCGATGTTGACCCAATCCTCCGTCGTCACCGGAGGTCCGCCTCGGTTGAGCGATGTGTAACTGCGTGCGATGGTCGACCACGTCGTTGAATACGATGCCGCTTCGCCGGCGAGGTAACGGGATTCGAGCTCCGTAACCGCAGCCTCAATATTGTCGGGGTCGAACGTGATGAGGGCCGTGATCCGTCCGTCGGCGTTGATCTCGACGATATTGAGGACATCGGTGCGGAATGAATCGGGCCGCTGGTCATGGCCTGAAGCATGCGAACGGTTGAGGAGGAGCCGGCCGCCGCGGATAGCAGTGATATTTGAGTCAAGACGCTTTACCCCGATTTCGGCAAGTGCCGACATCTCGGCGATCACGGCATCGCGGCCCGCTCGGACTCCGACGCCCACCACCAGCCGACGATCGTCGTGGAAAGCGTTCTCGGCCAAGGTTTCAGCGATGGCTTCCCAGTCGCGTGCGGCGAACTGCGACCGGAAGCGCTCGAATGCGAGTGTTGCCGCGTTTTCTAGCCGTGGCGCTGGCCGGGTGAGTTGTTCGAACCGCGCGAGTGCGGCATCTAGGTCTGTCTCATCGAATATTTCGCAGCGGTTGATCTTGTCACCGTCGACCGTCGAAAGGCTGACACCTCGCCATTCGGCGTCGAAGCCCTCTCGCGAGCCACCGTGAGCGGAAAAAGTGACCACCGCTCCGAGGCTGTTAATCCGCTGCACAGACTCGAAGTAGGGATTGATGTGTTGGTCGAGTTCCCATCCGGCGCGGACATATTCGACCAGCTCGCCGGGCGCGAACGCCGCGGCACGGCGGTGATCCACGCTGGCGCAGTCAGGTGTGGTTGCGGGCATGTCCCCGCGGCGGATCGAGGCAAAGGATTCCGCGATTGTTGACCACGTGTGCCCATAGGGGGCAGCGTCTCCCGCAACGTAGCGCGCATCGAGCTCGGCAATGGCGGCGTCGAAGTCTTCGAGGTCGTACGTTACGACGGTTGCGATCCGGTCGTCGGCGTCGATTTCGACGACGTTGAGAGCATCGTTTTGCGCCGCTTCCGGGTCGTTGCCGCAGGCGCGAGTTTGTGCCAAGACGAGGCGCTCCCCGCGAACAGCGACGGCGTTCACCATCGAGATCGTGAAGCCAACCTCGCTGGCCGCCTGCAGGTCTCTGATCACCACGTCGCGACTGTGTTGTGTCTCGGCGCTCACGACTCGCCGGTGATCGATGCCGACGTAGTTATCGGCCACGCTTTGGGCCATCGCGTCCCAGTCACGAGTCGCCATGTGCGACCAGACATCCCGGAATGCGCGTGCGGCCGCATTTTCAGGTCTCGGTGCTTGCGGCTGCGCATCGCGCTCGAATTGCGCCTGCATGGCATCAAGTTCGGCAAGCGCGACGTCGATGTCTTCGACGTCGAACCAAATCTGCAGCGCCACTTTACCGTTCTCGTTGATCGCGTACAGCTGAAGAAGCTCGTCCTGCGGCGCTCCGGGGCTTGCGTCGGCAGTACTCGTCACCAATCGAGACAGAGCCAACCGCTCGCCCCGTGCAGCGACCATGACGTGACTGATCCGGATCGCGCCAGTCTCGAGCTCCCGCCGCATCTCACGGCGCATCGCAGCCGACTGCGCTGTTAGGCCGACGATCTTCCGACGACTCTGGATCAAGACATCCGGCGCGAACAGCCGCTCGAACTCGTCCCAGTCCCGGCGTTGAATCGCAGCCATCACGCGTTCGCCCACTCGCACGCATTCGCTGTCCAGCTCGCTGTGGGGTGCTTCGGTCGGGGGAGGGGTGATCGGCACGACCTGCTCGCCGAGCAGACCCCGCGCCAGCTCGGCGAGTGCCGCCGCACCTTTGCGTTCGTAGAGGGCGACCGCTTGTTCGGCGGCGGCCCGTGCTCCGGCGGTATTGCCGGCGGCGGCCAAGACTGTTGCGAGCGTGAGGCACGCGTCGCCGTGATCGACCAGGGCGTCGGTCCGCTCGGCCAACGCCACCGCCGCCTCGGCGACCTGCCGAGCGGCTTCGTGGTCGCCGCCGCGAGCCAGCAGGTGCGCCCGAAGTGTGCGCCACCCCATCGACGCCTTCAACGCATGGCCGGCGAGACGTTCACTCTCGGTGCACAACTCGTCAGCTTCTGCGACCCGATCCAGCGCGAGGCAGGCGCGGCCCAGCAGCGCGGCGGTCTCGGCGGTGTCGGCGTCGAGACCCATGCGGCGAAAGCCGTTGTACGCCTTGCGAAGGTGCGGCTCCGCCGCAGCAGGATCATTGACGATGAGTTCGACGATCCCGGCGAACTGCTCAACTTCGAGCCGCGCGTGGCGCAAGCCGAGCTCGGTGACGGTGCGCCTGGCCGAGTCGATCATCCGCCGGGCCGCGGCGGCTCGCCCCCGGAAGGCCTCCAGCACGGCCTGGCACCGCGTCGAGGTGGCCTCGACGGCGGGGGAGTCGGTCGTGATGCGAAGTAGCCGGACCACGTCGAGACACCGTCCGCCGGCCCGCGGAACGGGGTTGGGTCCCCACAACGCCGCGAGTGGTGCGCCCGCCAAAACCGCGTTCACACTGCGGTGTTCGCGCGCCCGGCGCGCCGCGGTCAGCGCGTCGTCGAGTGCGATTTCGCAGTCGGCGATTCGGCCCAGGCGGGCGAGACAACCCGCGCGGACGGTGTGCGCCTTGGCTTCTCCGGCGGCATCGTCGAGTTGGGCGAGCTTGGCGGCGGCCGCGCTCAGCGCGGATTCGGCCTCGTCCAAACGCTCGGGGTGAATCAACAACGAGAGTTGGCCGTCGAAGCATGCGGCCCACGCCGCGAATCGGGCCGAATCGACTGTCGTTTGCTGCAATTGAGCGACCGCGCCCGCCGCCGAGGTCACATCGCCCGCGGCGAGCAGGGCCTCGCAGCGCGCAACCAACAGGTCGGCCGCTTGAGCGTCGCGATCGGGCAACTCGTCGTCGATTTCCTCCAGCGCATGCAAGGCCTGGTGATACAAGTCGGCCGCACCCTCGTAGGCAAGTCGCGCCATCGCCTGGTCCGCGGCACGCCGGCAGTAGAAGACAGCCTTGGCCGCGTTTCCTGCCCAAGCACATTCGAAGTAGTGGTGAGCCAATTCGGCCAACAGTTCGTCGTCGGCGCCCGGCCGCGTCTCCAGCGTCGCGGCGATGCGCTGGTGCAGTCGCATGCGCCGCACCGATGCCAACTCGGCCAACAGCGACTGGCGCACGATTGCGTGGTTGAACCGGTAGTTGCCGCCGGGTTCTTCGATGACGATGCCGGCTTGGCACGCCTCGTCGAACGCGTCAATCAAGTCGTCTCCGACGACTTGCTCGACCAGCTCCAGGGCGAACCGGCTGCCGACGACCGCAGCGGCCGCCAGAGCTTTGTTGGTCTCGACGGGAAGCCGAGAAAGTCTGCGGCTCACCGCTTCTCGCACACCCTGCGGCAGGGTGCTCTGATCCCACACGCCGCCACTTTCGTCGACGTGGCGCAAAGCCTCGATCAGGAAGAAGGGGTTGCCGCCGGTGACCGTCGCCAACGCGTGTGCGAGCTCCTCGTCGTCGTAGCCGGCCTCGGCGACGTATGCGGTCACATCGTCCTCGTCGAGTCCGCTCAGGCTCAAGCGGCTTGCGGTGCCAGAAGGGGCACCGCGGTGCAGATCGGCGAGCATCGCGGCCAGGGGATGGGAGCGGTCGAGGTCGGTGCTGCGGTAGGTGCCGACGATCTGCACGCGGGCGTGGTCGCCGAAGCGCAGCAGATGCCGCAACAGCAGCAGCGTCGGCTTGGCCGCCCAGTGCAGGTCGTCGAGAATCAGCAGGACCGGCGCACTCTTGGACGCGATTTCCAGCAGCGCCACCACGGCATCGAAAAGTGCGTAGCGCTCCGTGTCGGGATCCGGGTGAGCCCGGGAGACAAGATCGGGCAGGACGTCGGTCAGCCCGGGGGCCAGCGGTAGCAGCGCCTCGACGCCGCGCAGTCCCCGCAGTCGGTCAGCGCCCATGCACGGCACCAGCGAACGCAGCGCTTCGGCGAACGGCTGATAGGGCGCGCCGAGGTCCTCGTCGCACCGGCCGTACAACACGATTGCTCCTTGCGCATAGGCCTGCTGCGACCATTCGCCGGCCAGCCGTGTCTTGCCGACGCCCGGTTCGCCGGCGATCAGCACCGTGGGCACCCCGCCCGCGAGCGCGGTCTGCCACACCGACAGCAGCCGTTCGAGCTCGCGGCTTCGTCCGACGAACGGCCCGGGTCCGACCAGGACCGCGGGGAGGCCGGGCCGCTCCATCGGCGGTTCGGCTGTCTGCGGTTGGGGCTGGGCGGCCGCGGTTTCGAGTCGCAACTCGAAGACATGCTCGGGGCGCGCGAGGTTCTTCAGCTGACGCGTCCCCAAATCGTTGAGCATGACATCGTCGGCCAGCGAGTCGATGACGAGTTCGGCGGTCGCACCGGAGCACAGGATCTGGCCGCCGTCGGCCAGCGAGCGCAGCCGCGCAACCCGGTTGACCGCCCGACCGAAGTAGTCACCGTTGCGAAGCTCGACCTCACCGGTGTGTAGCGCCATCCGCACACGGATGGGCTCGACAGACGCCCACGGTTCGTGAGTGATTGCGTCTTGCAACTCAATTGCCGCGGCGGCGGCCGCGGACGGCCGCTCGAAGACCGAGAACGTCGCGTCGCCCTCGCCACGTGTCTTGATCAGCCGACCGCCTCGTGAGGTGACGACCTGTTCGACCAGCTCGTCGTGCCGGGCGAGGGCGACTGCCATTCCACCGGCGTCGGCCTCCCAGGCCGCGGTCGACCCCTCGATATCGGTGAGCAGGAAGGTCACTGCACGGGTCACCGACGGAAGATGCTGTGTCACAGCAACGTCCAGTGACGAATCCTGAGCAATGATCGCGGTTTCGAGCCGTCTGAGCTCTGGGCCGGGATCGACGCCCAGTTCGTCGGCGAGCAGCGACCGCACCCGTTGATATGCCCCGAGGGCTTCACCTTGCCGGCCGGCCCGGTATAGGGCGAGCATGAGCTGTCCCCATCGTCGTTCACGTAGCGGCGCCTCGGCGACGGCGGCTTCGAGGTCGCCGATGACTTCGGCGGCGCGTCCGGTGGCGAGTAGCGCGTCTGCCCGATCCTCGACGAGTGCGGCATGGCTTTCGATCCAGCGCGTCTTTTCGGAGAGTCCCCGCTGGCCGTCGGGGAGTTCGGGGATCCCGCGCCACAGGACGAGCGCCTCCTCCAAGGACGCCACCGCCTGGCTGGTGTCGCCGACGGCAGCCGCATCGCGTCCGGTCTTCGCCGCGGATTTATAGCGCGACGCGTCCACCTCGGCGCCGTCGAGCCGCCAGCCCGCTCCCTCGGTGACCACGAAGCCGTCGCCGAGCGCGCGGCGCAGTGCGGAGATATGGGTTTGCAGGGCCTTGCCGGCGGTGCGCGGCGGATCGTTACCCCACAGCAACTTGACCAATGCGTCGGCGGGCACAACTGAACCGTCGTGCAGCCCGAGCATCGTGAGGATGGCACGCGGCTTGGCGCCCGGGATAGCGACGGGCATTCCGTCCTGCCGGACCTGGAGAGGTCCCAAAACCCCCAGTTCCACGGTTGAAAGCGTACTCACGTCAACCATCGTCGGAGGAGCAATTCAATACCCGGTCAAGGTCGAGTAAAGGCGCCGCGCCGGCGAGTCACGCCTGCCCTTGACTTCAGGGCCAGCTAATACCGTTACTCCGGCGGTGCGGGCGCCATGGATGCGATGTAGTAGACCTCGTTGCCGTTGGGATAGCCGCCACCACCGGTGGCGATATGAACGTGGTCGTAGTGGTTGGCCGTTTCATTTCCGAGGTCGGCCGTCCACGCGCCCGAGTTGGGGCCCGGGTAGATCTTCTGTCGCCAGATCACGTGGTTGATGCCCCAGCGCTTGGCATTCGCCAGCGCATACCCGGCGATCTGGTTGCCGAGTTCGATGCCTTCCGGGCTGCCGTGGTCCGGGATCATCACGTCAATCGCCAACCCGTTGGGATGCCAGGGCAGAGGATCTTGCCGGTACCCGTAGATGGTCTTGATCTGCGGGAACAGCACGCTGATGACGCGAGCCGCCCAGATGGTCTTGACCTGCAACCGGTCCTCCGACGCGACGCCGGCAGGCAACGGGAACTGGAAGCCCTGCGCCCCGGTGGGCGCGGTCGCGGCCAGCGCCGCCAACGATTCCGCTTCCGCCGGCGTGGCGACGTGCGGGCCCAACCCGGTGGCCGGGTCTTTCGGAGGCGGAGCCGCGGTAACCGTCGGGGGCGCGGTCGGGGACTCGGGGCTAACCGTGGACTTCAGCCCCTGGGCGTAAATCATGCCGGCAGACACGATGAGCGAGGCCGCGATTGCCATCCAGCGGCTCCGGCCGATGGCTAACACGTTCCTGCTCACGCAGAGCACTTTAGTGTCGCGTGCGACGTGTGTGGCGATCTTCGTCGTTTCTTGTCGGCTCGCTACCAACAGATCGCGGGGACGTGGCCCAAGTTATGGTGACTGCTATCGCTTTTCTGCTCTCGCGGGCCGGTTTCAGGATGGGGGTAACGGTGTCATCGGATGGCGCAGCGCGCACCGAAGGGGACAGCTGGGATCTCGCCTCCAGTGTGGGAGCGACGGCAACGATGGTGGCCGCATCTCGCGCGCTGGCGTCGCGTGAACCGGATCCGCTGCTCGACGATCGATTCGCTGAGCCGCTGGTTCGGGCGGTGGGGCACCCATTCTTCATTCGCATGCTCGACGGCGATATTCCGCTGGACGACACGGACGTACCCCTGACCGCGCGGCAGCGCTGCGAGCAGATGGCAGTGCGCACAAGGTTTTTCGACAACTTCTTTCTTGCGGCAGCCGCCAGTGGGATCCGTCAGGCGGTCATCTTGGCGGCCGGGCTCGACGCCCGGGCTTACCGGTTGCCGTGGCCGGCGGACACGGTGGTCTTCGAGGTTGACCAGCCCGAGGTGATCCTATTCAAGGGCACCACGCTGGCTCAGATCGGCGCCGAACCCACCGCCGAACGACGAGCAGTTGGCGTCGACCTACGCGACGACTGGCCCACCGCCTTGCGCGACAACTTCTTTGACACCGCAGCCCCGACGGCGTGGATCGCTGAAGGCCTGCTGCCATATCTGCCACCGGATGCCCAGGACCGACTGCTGGACAACATCACCGCACTCAGCGCACCGCGCAGCAGGCTGGCCACCGAAAACATCACCGACATGCGCGTGTTCACCGACGAGCGGGCGCGGGCGCTACGCAGCGGCTGGAAAAAGCACGGACTCGATTTCGACGTCGCCGATCTGGTGTGGGTCGGTGAGCGGCGTCAAGCCGGCGAGCACCTGGCGGAAACCGGCTGGACTGTCACCCAGCACCCCACCGAAGACCTTTACGCCGAAAACGGATTCGAGTTGCCGGATCACGAACTGCTGGCCGAGTTTCGGCGCACCATCAGCTACCTGACCGCAGAACTGGGCTGACCACGTCCCCAGGCAGGCCGCCCGGGGCCGGCAAGTCCTTCGAGCAGATCGGCGGCGTTGGCAACGCTCGCATCGGGTTTGCTCATCCGAGTAGCGAATTCGCGGGCTCGGGTCACGTACTCCGGGCTGAGGATCTTGCGTAAGTCGGCGACCAACGATGCGCGGGTGGTGTTCGCAAATCGCCGGGCAGCGCCGACCTTGAGTCGGCTGATTTGAGCTCCCCAGATCGTCTGAACGAGATCCATCGACAGGACCAGCGTGGGAACTCCGGCGCGCAGGCCCGCGGCCGTGGTGCCCGTGCCGCCGTGGTGTACGACCGCGCGGCAAGAGGGAAAGATTGCCGCATAGTTGACTTCGGCGACCACCTTGACGTTGTCGAAATGCGGCACCTCTCCGAAGTCGCTCCACCCGGAGCACACCAGCGCCCGTTCACCGAGTTCGGTGCATGCCGCGCTGATCATTTCGACCGTCTCAGCCGGGGATTCGACGCGCATGCTGCCGAAGCCGAAACAGATCGGTGGCGCTGCGGCGGCGATCCACGACGCGACTTCCTCGTCGGCATCCGTCATCAATTCCAGTGTCAGCGCTCCGACGAACGGCCGCTGCCCCTTCCATTTCGCCCATTCGGCTTCCAGCCCGGGGAAGCAAGCGTCGTCGTAGGCCTGGATCTCCAGCGATCCACGGTCGGCGATGCGTCGCGAGGCGGGACGAGTTGCCTTGGGCAGACCCAATTCACGGCGCTGCGCATCCTCGAGATGTTTCGTCATCTGCCAGGTCAGCCAGTTGGACACGCTCATGGCCGAGCGCGCCAATGGTGCGGGCACGATCGGGACGAGTTGGCCGTTGGCCCGGATCGGGACGTAATGCAGGGTGGCCAGTGGCATGTCGTAGTACTCCGCGACGTTGGCGGCGGTTTCCATGAAGCTCTCGCCGGTGAACAGCACGTCGGCCCCGTCGGCCAAGGGTGTCAGTGTTTCGCTCATCTGTACCCAGCTCCGGATGACGGAGTCGCGAAGTTCGCGCCACATCCCGATCAGAGCGGGGATCTTCCAGGCGTTGTGGAAAGCAGACGCCCAGAAGTCGCGGTAGGTCTCCAGCCATTCCTGCGTGTTGAGGCCATAGCCGACCGCGGTGACGCCGGCGGCTTTGGCGAAGTCAACGAGATCCGGCGAGACGGCCATCTGGACGTCGTGCCCTCGGCGCAGCAGTTCGCGGCCGACAGCGACTGACGGCTCGATATCCCCCCGAGTTCCATAACTTGCGAGCACAAATTTCATTGCGGATCCCGGATCTTCAGTTGTGATGCACCTAATCCGACCTCAGGGGGCGTCGATGGAGGCGTGCCGGCTCAGCGTAACGTGCTCCGCTAGCAAACTGGAGCAGGTTTTGGACAGCGCATGCGATATCGCGTGGGTGAACGGCTACGACGCAGCCTTCTTCTGGCGCATGAGAGTCGCGGTGCAACATCACTGCTCGGCTCCGCGCGAAATGCGGTCGGCGCGCCAGCACCATGCGCGCATCGGGATATCGATCACGTCGGCACCGGGAAAGCGTGCTTCCATCGCCGTGCGCGCTGCGTCGAGCGTCTGGGCGCGGTCCGCCGGGGAGGCCATGATCGCCCGGCTGTAAGTCGCCAGCATCGCGACGGCGTCATCGAGTGTCATCGTCCGCACGAAGGGGAAGATTTCGCGCTCGATGTTGTGAAAGATCTGCGGTTCAGGCAGGTCGAAGTGCAGGCGCTGCCGGAAGCGGTCGACCGATTGGACCGCTTCGAGGTCCTGGCCGGGTAGCCGGCCGAGGTCGCGCACCCAGTCGACCTCGCGGTCGCGGCTTGTCCAGATCAGGCCGAAGCGACCGCCGTCGCGCAGCACCCGACCGATCTCGGGCAGGGCTCGTTCGTGATCCATCCAGTGCCACGCCGACGAAACGAACACCGCGTCGGCGGCGGCGTCCGGAAGCGGGATCGATTCGCCGCACCCCTCGAGCGCACGGACTCCCGGGGACCGCTCGGTCAGCACCTTGCGCATTCGCGCATCGGGCTCCACCGCGATGACTTCTGCTGCCTTGTCCACCAGGGTGCGGCTGAATAGACCGGTGCCCGCCCCGACATCGACGGCCACCTGACAGTCGGGCGGCACCAGCCAGGCCACCGCCTCCTGCGGCGCCTGGGGCCGCAGCCCGTCGTAATCTTCGGCAATCGATCCGAAGGACATTGCGCGTTCTTGGCGATCGGTCACACCGCCACGCTAATCGGCTTACCTGTGTCCCAACTTAGCGATTCCCATGCGCTGCAACCGTTTCGTGCAAGCGGCTGACATACCCCCAGAGATGCGCCGCAGCGTGGCGGCGATGTCTTGCGCCATCGCCTCCGGGCGAAGCCAGGATGCGGCCGGCGAATCCGGACCGCAAACGCCTCCGCTGGCGCACAATGGTGTTTCCGGCCGCTGGCCGGATGTTTTCGGGGAGGAGAACCGAACAATGAACCGTTCACGATTCGTACAACGTTGTGCGGTAGGCATGTTCGCTGTCGTACTAGCCGCGTTGCCGACGGCGTGGATCGCCGCGCCCGCGGTCAGCCGGGCCGACCCGTACTGCGCCCCGGGCTGGGCCTGGAGCGTCGAACTGAACCAGTGCGTGTTCGTGCTTCCTGCCGCAAATGGGCCAGGCGGACCCGGCGGTCCGGGCGGACCTGGTGGACCCGGTGGGCCGGGTGGGCCCGGGGGCCCCGGTGGACCCGGACTGCCGGGCCACCACTAGACATGGTGTATGACCGCACCGCGACGTCGGGGGTTCAACAGCGCCATCACCGGGTTGTGGAGTTTTCTGGCCCCCGCCTACGACCATCCAACTTTGCAGCAGTGGGTGTACCGCCCGCCACACGACGAGGTGATCGCGCGACTGCGTGACCACCGAGCACGCAAGATCGCCGACATCGCCTGTGGGACAGGCATTCTCAGTGATCGTATCGAGCGTGAGCTGCACCCCGAGGCGATCTACGGGGTGGACATGTCGGACGGCATGCTCGCCCAGGCGCGCGCCAGATCCGATCGGGTGCAATGGCTGCGCGGCCCGGCCGAGCAGCTGCCGTTTGACGACGGCTCACTCGACGCGGTCGTCACGACCTCGGCGTTTCACTTCTTCGATCAGCCGGCAGCGCTGCGGGAATTCCATCGCGTTCTGGCGCCGGGCGGACTAGCGGCCGTCTCCGCGCTGAGTACGCGACAAACGGTGCTTCACGTATCGACGAACAGGTGGAAACCCCAGCACAACGCCTCACCCGCCGAGGTGCGGTCGATCTTCGAGGGCGCCGGGTTCACCGTCGTCGATCAGCACCGGATCCCGCGACCAATCTGGCTTCAGTTCGTGTCGGACGTGATTACCGTCGGCATCAAGGGCTGAGGCCGGTCAGGAAATCAGCACGGCGGGGGATCGGCATCCCATTCGGTCATCGTCCAACCGTCGGACGGATTTCCGGTAAGGACGACGTGGCCGACATTGGTCAACGACTTGGTTTTCAGCAACGACGGATCGGCATTGCGTGCGTTCATCAGCACCCAGAACATGATCGCCGCGCTGTGCGAGAACGCGACCGGATTCTGCTCGCCGCTGTCGTAGATGCGTTGAACCGCTTCGGTGAACCGCGCGTTGAACTCGTTGCCATCCACCGAGCCGGGGATCCGCGCGCTGCGGTCACCCTGCAGCCAGCGTGCCGGAGCGGCGAAGTACGTCTGCGGAATGTCGGCCTCTGGCGTGCCCTCGAACTTGCCGGCCTCGATCTCGCGCAGCCCGGGCAGCACGGTGACCTGTTCGCCCAGCAATTGCGACGTCGGTGTGGCCGTCTCCTGGGTGCGGATCATCGTCGAGGCGTAGACACCGTCGTAATGGTTGGGCGCCAATTGCGCAGCCGCCACGCTCGCCTGGCAGAACCCTCGGGGCGAAAGTTCAGGGCCCGGGACCGTGGTGTCGATCAATCCCGAAGCGTTGGCCGCCGACTGGGCATGTCGCACCAGCGTCAACGTGATAGTGCGATTACCGGCGGCCCGCGCCGGCGCCCAGCTTGTCGCCAGCACCGCAACGATGAGAATGGCAACGAAACTTCGTATGGTCACCGTGATTTCACGCGCTCGCCGACGTTGGCGATCATCCGCAGTTTTCACGCGAGAAGTGTAAGGCGTTCCGATCAGCCGCGCTGCGCGAGCCCGGCAAACGCTGGCTTGCCGCTGCGCGGCCCAGACGCTTGCCCACGTGGTCGGCAGATGTCACGACGCCCGCCTCGCCAAGCGGCGAAACGGGCGTCGTGCTGGGTTGTTGGTCGGCTATTTACAGCGGGATCCAGACCCCGAAGAACCAGAAGCCCCATGCGTTGAATCCGGGATCCCACACGGGGGTTTCCGGGTAGCCCCAGTAGTTGATCGGGCCGTAGTTCCACGGTCCCCCCGGGGGCGGAAGCGGTCGATCCCAGACCGGCCGAGGCGGCTCACCCGGTCCCCAAGGGGCAGGTCCGTCGCCCCACGGCGCGTTGTTGAAGTAGCCCCGATGGGGATCGCCGCGCCACGGGCCGCCGGGTCCGCCCGGACCGCCAGGGCCACCAGGACCGCCCGGTCCGTTGAAGCCGGGACCGCCTGGGTGTCCAGGTCCGCCCGGACCGCCGGGTCCACCGGGACCGTTAGGGCCGCCGGGTCCGCCCGGCCCGTGCTCACCGGGACCACCCGGTCCGCCAGGACCGCCGGGACCACCCGGGCCAGGACCACCGGGGCCGCCAGGGCCACCCGGGCCAGGACCACCGGGACCGCCGGGGCCGCCGGGATCATTCGGCCCGTTCGGAGCGTGGCCGCCCCCGGGCCCGGGAGCGCCATGGCCCCCAGGGGCCGAAGGTGGTGAACCAGGAGCGGCGTTTGCCAAACCGGCGCCCACGCCGAGCGCTGCCGCGCTAAAGGCGCCGGCCAGCGTGCCCGCCGCAATCAGTTGCTTGAGTTTCATACTTATTCCCCCCACTCGTTTTTAGTGGACATCTCGAATGCTGACCCCCAACTCACTCGACGCTAGATAGCTTCGCTATGCGTCCGCTGTGAGTGGCCCCTGCGAGGCCTTTGGCCGCCCTCGGTCTCAGGCGGCTGGGCGGGTGGGCCGGCGTGCCGACCGGCTTCTGCATGATTGTCAATACTGCTGTGCGCGTTGACTTTTAGCACAAAAAGCGACCGCGCATCGCGTGGGCTGGAAAACGAACTGTAACATCTACTGTTGCTCGCCTCAGAGGAGGAATCTGGATGAAAGCCCTGTTCGTGCGGAGACTCGCGTGGTGACCGAACCGAACCTTCTGGCGGATGACGTCGATGCGACGACGCCCAGGCCGTACTTCATGCGCGATGAAAGTCGTTACGTGCCAACGGCGCTAGCACGCGGCGGGTGGGGCCCGACAATGAGCGGCCATGTGGTCGGTGGCATCCTGGCCGCGGTCCTCGAAGGTACGGTCGACGACTCGGAGTTGCAGCCTGCGCGTCTGACGGTCGACTTACCCGCACCGGCTGCGCTGGAGCCGTTCGAGGTGCACACCAAGGTCCAGCACGAACGTCGGCGATTGCGCCTGGTTGAGGCGCTTCTCATCCAGCATGGTGAACCGGTGGCGCGAGCGAGCGCGCTGTTCCTGCGGCGTGGTGCGCAGCCCGACGGCAAGGTGTGGTCACAAACCCCGCAGATGCCGCGGCTGCCCGTCGAGCATGACGGCGACCAGCCGACGCTGTTTCTACGGACCTATGGCTGGGGTGGAGACTTGCAGAATCCTGATCCTAAGTGGGACATGACCGGACCGAAGTACACCTGGCTACATGAAACGCGTCCCTTGATCGACGACGAGCCGCTCACGCCGTTCACTCGCGCGGCGGTGTGTGCCGACGTCACCGCCGCGATCGCCAACTGGGGCACGAAGGCGCTGGAATTCATCAACGTGGACTACACGCTGACCCTGAGCCGACTGCCCGAAGGACCCCATATCGGGCTGGCCGCGCTGACCCACTACAGCGAGGACGGCGTGGCCAACGGTTCAGCCGTTGTCCTGGATCATCTCGGTCCGATCGGCAGCGCCGTGTCGGTGTCCATAGCGCACTCCGGATTTCGACCACCGTCGGAGTTGCCGTCGGCCTGATGATGACCGGAACGGACGTCACCTACTGGACGCTGATTGCCGAAGCCGCACTGCGCCAGCCGGATCGGGCACTATTCGCCGACGACCATGGCCGCAGCCTGACCGCACGCGAGCTTCACGACGCCGCATGCGCGACGGCGGCAGCGTTCGCCGAACGGGGGATCCGCGCGGGAACTGTGGTGTCCTGGCAGCTGCCGACCACACTCGAGACCGTGGTTGTCATGGCGGCGCTGGCTCGACTCGGCGCGGTGCAGAACCCGATCATCCCGATCCTGCGCGAGCGTGAGGTCGACTTCATCACCGAGCAGCTGTCGACGGAATTCCTTGTGGTACCTGAAGTTTGGCGGGGATTCGATCACGGTGCGCTGGCACGGTCATTGGCCTCGGCCCAAGGCTTCGACGTCATCGCGGTAGACCTGGCAACACCCCCGCAGGCCGGTGAGCTGCGGCTGCCGCGTACCGATGCCGGTGCACTCACGACGGCGCCCGGTGGCGACAACCAGTGGATCTACTACTCGTCGGGAACTACGGCGGCTCCCAAGGGAATTCGTCACACCGACGGCACCGTGATCGCCGGCTCGCGAGGGATGGTGAGCGCGATGGGTATCACCGCCGGCGATGTGGATCCGATCGCCTTCCCGATCGCCCACATCGGCGGGGCCGCGATGCTGGCCGCCGCGCTGATGACCGGTATGCGACTGGCGCTCTTCGAGGCATTCGATCCGGCCACGACACCGCTTGCTGTCGCGGCACACAGCCCGACGTTCCTGGGCACCGCCACACCGTTTTTCGTGGCTTTCTTGGAAGCACAACGGGCCCATGGCGATAAGCCCCTCTTCGGTGCACTGCGGGGTTGCATAGCCGGGGGTGCACCCATCACCGCCGAACTGGGGCGACAGGTCCGCGAGACCTTCGGCGTGGCCGGAATCGCCAATGCCTGGGGGATGACCGAGTTTCCCGTGGCGACCTCACCACCGCTACACGCCCCGCCCGAGGTGCTCGATTACACCGTCGGTGCACCGGTACCGGGGGTCAGCGTGCGCGTCGTCGACCACGGCGAGAACGAACTGCCCGTCGGACAGGAGGGGGAGCTGCGGCTCAAGGGGCCGCAATGCTTCCTCGGCTACGCAGACGCCGCACTGGACGCCGACGCATTCGACCACGACGGCTGGTTGCGCACCGGCGATCTCGGGATGATCGACGCTGACGGCAACGTCCGCGTTACCGGCCGAATCAAGGACGCGATCATCCGCAATGCGGAGAACATCTCGGCCCTCGAGATTGAAAACGTGCTAGCCGCCCATCCCGCCGTCGCCGATGTCGCGGTCATCGGAGTTCCCGATTACAGCGCGGGGGAGCGGGTGTGCGCCGTCGTGGTACCCACGTCCGCCGATGGTGTGTCATTGGAATCCCTGGTGCAGCACTGCCGTTCGCTGGGCCTAGGCCGCTACAAGCATCCCGAGCGCCTCGTCATCGTAGACACCTTGCCGCGCAATCAATTCGGCAAAGTCATCAAGAAGGATTTGCGCGAGGCCTTCGGCCGCCCGTAATCCTGGCGTGAGACCGTGCGACGGCACGCTAGAACACCTCGCGGACCTACAAACCCTTCGGCGCATCGCGGACCGTCTGCACCGCGGACGCATCGCCCTCGAACTCGACGCGGGCCTCGCGCCCGACCGAAAACAGCAGCAGCTCTTCGGCCGCACCGGTCACCGTGACGGCCGGGCCATTGCCGGCGATCAGCACCGTCTTGCCCTCCGGGGTGCGCAACGCGACCCGGGCCGGAGCTTTGGCCAGCGTCATCCGGGCCATCAACGGCAACGTGCGGCGCAGGCTTTTGACCAGGGTGGGTTCCAAGACGCGCGGTGCCCAATTCGGCTGCGCGCGGCGTACGTCCTCGTGGTGGATGAACATCTCCCCAACATTGGCGACCGGGTCGAGCAGCTTCAGCGGAGAGTAGGCCGGCGGACCGGACGCGACCTTGTCCAGCAGCGTGTCCCACTCGGTCCGCCCGGCCACATCGTTTTGCACCTTTTCGGTGTGGCCGGCGAAGAACGGGATCAGGATGCCGGGTGCGGCGTCCGGACGGTATTCGCGAATCACCAGGTGGGCGGCAAGATCTCGCGTCGTCCAGCCTTCGCACAGGGTGGGTGCATCCGGTCCGACGCTGCGCATCGTCTCGACGAGGGCGGCACGTTCGCGCTGTGCAACAGACACCTGGTTTCCCTTCACCGGTTGGGCTGGCCTCTTCAGGGTAGGCAGGGCGGACCCCTGGACGGTAACGATTCCCACCTCGGTAAATTTGAATCCTATGAATGCCGGTGTTGAGCAATTGGAATTCCAGGCCGAGGCGCGCCAACTTCTCGATCTGATGGTCCACTCGGTCTACTCCCACAAGGACTCGTTTCTGCGGGAGTTGATCTCGAACGCCTCGGACGCACTGGACAAGCTTCGCTTGGAGGCGTTCCGGAACAAAGACCTCGACGTCGACACGTCCGACCTCCACATCGAGATCGACGTGGACAAGGGCGCGCGCACCCTGACCATCCGCGACAACGGCATCGGCATGACGCGCGACGAGGTCATCGGCCTGATCGGCACCCTGGCCAAATCGGGCACCGCCGAGCTGCGCCAGCAGCTACGAGAGGCCAAGAACGAGGCCGCATCGGAAGAGCTGATCGGTCAGTTCGGTATCGGTTTCTATTCGTCGTTCATGGTGGCCGACAAGGTCGAGCTCCTGACGCGCAAGGCGGGCGAGAGCGACGCGACCCGGTGGGAGTCGACCGGGGAGGGCACCTACACGATCGAATCCGTAGCGGACGCCCCGCAGGGCACCGCCGTCACCTTGCACCTCAAACCGGAAGACACCGAAGACGAGCTGCACGACTACACCTCGGAGTGGAAGCTGCGGAGCCTCGTCAAGCAGTACTCCGACTTCATCGCGTGGCCCATCCGGATGGAGGTCGAGCGACGTACTCCCCCCTCCCAAGAAGAAGGGGAGGAGGGCGGCGACGAGGTCGTCACCATCGAGACCGAGACCTTGAACTCGATGAAGGCACTCTGGGCCAGGCCCAAGGACGAAGTGTCCGATGAGGAATACAAGGAGTTCTACAAGCACATAGCGCACGCCTGGGACGACCCGCTCGAGGTCATCGTGATGAAGGCCGAAGGCACTTTCGAGTACCAGGCCTTGCTCTTCATTCCGTCGCACGCGCCGTTCGACCTGTTCAACCGGGACGCCCAGATCGGCGTCCAGCTGTATGTCAAGCGGGTGTTCATCATGGGCGACTGCGACCAGCTGATGCCGGAGTACCTGAGGTTCATCAAGGGTGTGGTCGACGCACAAGACCTGTCGCTCAACGTTTCTCGCGAAATCCTGCAACAGGATCGGCAGATCAACGCGATTCGTCGCCGGCTGACCAAGAAGGTCCTGTCCACGATCAAGGAGCTGCAGTCCGAGCGGCCCGAGGACTATCGCACCTTGTGGACCCAGTTCGGTCGGGTTCTCAAGGAGGGCCTGCTGTCCGATGCCGACAACCAGGACACCTTGCTGCAAATCTCCTCGTTCGCGTCGACGCACAGCGAGGAGGACGCCACCACGCTGGCCGAATACGTCGAGCGCATGAAGGACGGGCAGGAGCAGATCTTCTACGCCACCGGCGAGACGCGGCAGCAAATCCTGAAGTCGCCGCATCTGGAAGCATTCAAGGCCAAGGGCTACGAAGTCCTTATCCTCACCGACCCCGTCGACGAGGTCTGGGTGGGCACCGTGACCGAATTCGACGGCAAACCGCTGCAGTCGGTGGCCAAGGGCGAGGTGGACCTGGATTCCGACGAGGAGTCGAGCGACGCCGAACGTGAGGAGCGGGAGAAAGAATTCGCCGACCTGCTGACCTGGTTGAAAGAGACCCTGACCGACCACGTCAAGGAGGTGAGGCTGTCCACTCGGCTGACCGAGTCGCCGGCGTGCCTGATCACCGACGCCTTCGGGATCAGTCCCGCGCTCGCGCGCATCTACCAGGCCTCCGGGCAGAACATCCCGATCGGAAAGCGGATCCTGGAGCTCAATCCGAATCATCCGCTGATCACGGGACTGCGCAAGGCTCACCAAGAGCGCGCCGACGATCCGACGGTGGCCGAAACCGCGGAGTTGTTGTACGGAACGGCGCTGTTGGCCGAGGGTGGCGCTCTGGAAGATCCGGCCAGATTCGCCGAATTACTGGCGAATCAGTTGACTCGCACTCTGTAAGCAGGCAAAACGTTCCCCGTCGGTCGAAATTGCGTGCGATTGAAACTCCTCCGAAGGGGATAATCACATCGCATGCCCACGTTTCGAGCTATCGACCCGCACGGCGAGATAGTCGCAGCGAAGGATTTCGACAGCGCAGAGGCTGCGCACGCATGGTTCATGGACACCATCGCGGGCCGTTGCGAGCTGGGTTGGCGAATGGAAGTCGACGACCACGGATCATGGGCGTTTTTCGACGACACCGGGGGTTTCACCGCCCCGGCGAGCCGTCGTCCGCGCAAACTGCGGACGCCGGCGCCCAGGTGTAGCTAGTCGGTGGTGGATAGCCGCCTATCCGCGCGCGTCTGGTGCACGGGGAACTCGTCACCCGGCTCGGGCCACGGCTGACGCGCCAGCATGTCCTCGACGGTGACGTAGCCTTCCTCGATCACCCCGAGTTTGGCGTCCGCGATCCGGTACCACTGCCGTTGCGTCTGAATGGGCTGGCCCTCCAGAATGACCACCCGCACATCGCCCTCCTCGAACTGGCAGCGTCGCTGCAGGGCCTCCAACAATTGCTCGTTGTGCAGGTGGCCTTCGCCGAAATTCCAGCCGACCAGCGGACCGGCGACGACTTCACCCTCGCGCATCCGATAGTCGGCTTCGTTGTCGACGGCGCGCGGTAGCAACCCGTTGAGTGCGCGACCATGGGTGTGCATCGATCGGAAGGCGCCGGCCTTGTCGATGGTGATCTCGGCGGTCGCCTCGTCGTACAGCCTGGCCAGTTGCTTGGCAGTGAGCGCAGAGCTTTTCACGACGTTGGCTTCGATCTTCTCTTCGGCGCCGGCGCGGAAGCACCAGACGCTGGTCGCCCAGTTGCCGGCGTAGTAGCGCATCGCGGGCAGGAACGAAAACTGCTGGGGGAAAAGGTTTCCCAGAATCGGAACCACGGCCAGGGCGACGACGAGGATGGCCAGCAACAGCGGTGACTGAAGGTCGGTGGCGTGAATTGCGTTGTAGTGCCCGAACAAATAGAACAGCGAGAAGATCAGGAATACATTCCACTCCAACGGAACTCCCATCGGGAGGTTGGAAATGATGTTGAGGTGGAAGATCACCATAAAGGCGATCAGGAACCAGGCCCAGCGATGTCCGTCGGCGAAGAAGACCAGGACCAGGGGCACCAGAAATTCGGCCGTAGTGCCGCCGACATGCGCCATGATTTTCGGTACCCAGGAGGGGCGTATGTCGTTGACCGGGTCCAAGTAGAGCCGGTGTTTGACCCAGTTGAACATTTTGCTGCGCAATAGCGGGTGGTTGCTGGTCATCACCGCCACGACGTACGGGAAGTGATGGTTGAGCTTGGAGGTCGCCGCTCCCCACCACAGGGCGAGCATGACGATCTTGAAGCCCGCGATCTGATCGGTGAAGGGGAAAAAGAACACGAACAGGGTCAGCCAGTAGTGCTCGCCGCGCGCCGCCAAGAACACCGTCTTGTCACGCAGGCCCAGTAAGGCCAGGGCGATGATCACCGGCACTACCAACATCGGGTCGAGCAGGCCGACGTCACCGGCCGCGGTCACCGGGCCGCCACGGCCCGGCGAGAGCAGCGCCCAGATGCCGGAGCCCAGCACGATCGCGTAGAGGGCCACGTCGACGATCGAACGACTATCCCCGCGGGTGAAGGGAATCGCGCGTGGCCAGGGTGGCTGGCGAATCGTCTTGGGTCGCAGCCAGAACAGGAAACCTCCGATCGGAGGCCAGAACCGTGCTGTCAGCGGCCCGGATCCGCAGCCCAGGCCAAGGACCTCGAACAGCAGCGTGAACACCACGACCTTCTGGTACACGATCGGCTGGGTCCACCACTGCGCGATGCGATCGAGGCCACCCAGTCCCGGGGTCAACGCGATGACCGCCGCGGCCCCGCCGGCATAGGCGGCCATCTTCAGCACATACAGCAGATAGATCGCCGACGGCGTGCCGAAGCCGTGTTCCACCCAGTGCCGGGTCACCACTTGCATTCGCGTGGACCGAGGCAGCGTGGGCCAGGTGTCGTGGTCGACGTCGGGAAGGTCCGGCGTGATGAATCCCATGGTGGCCCCGTTCCGCGGTGAACCTGGTAGGCGAGTATTCAATGTAGCGCCACCACGCGGTTTGGTTGTGGATGCCTCGATCGAAACTCGACAGACGAACGACAACACGCATTGCCTTCTGAGAATGAGCTCGCGGTGGGCCTTCGCTGGCGCGTCGCTTCGAAATAGGCTGTCGTGACACGATTGCCATCGCAACCGCGTCTGAATTGCGCAATGCCGAAGCGAATTCAGCTCTGCCACTTTGCGTGCTCACGCGATGGCCGTTCGGTCGATGGTTTTCAGCGAGAGGGCGAAATGAGTTCAACGACAGAACAGGTAGTGCCCGCGCGCCATCGCACCCCGCTCAGCCGCTCACAGATCGTGGGCTTTTGGGGGGCATGGACCGGATGGACGCTCGATGGGATGGATTCGTTCATCTACGCGTTGGTGCTCACGCCCGCATTGACTGAGTTGTTGCCGCGGTCGGGCATGGCCGCGACGCCGGCCAATGTCGGGTTGGTGGGCTCGATTTTGTTCGCCCTGTTTCTGGTGGGCTGGGGTCTGTCCTTCGTCTGGGGGCCGATCGCCGATCGTTTCGGGCGGGCCAGGGTGCTGGCGGCGACGATCTTCACCTTCGCGATCTTCACCGGGCTTTCCGCCATGGCGCAAAACGTCTGGGAGCTCGCCACCTTCCGATTCATCGCCGGCGTCGGGATCGGTGGCGAATGGGCGCTTGCCGGGACTTATGTGGCCGAGGCATGGCCCGAGGATCGACGCAAGATGGGCGCCGGCTATTTGCAGACCGGTTACTACGCCGGCTTCTTCCTGGCCGCGGCGCTCAACTACACCGTCGGTGTCCAGTTTGGTTGGCGTGCAATGTTTCTGACCGGAGCACTGCCGGTCGTGGTCGCGATTCTGATCTTGACCCGAGTAAAGGAGACCGAGAAGTGGCAGCGAGCCGACGCGGGCAGCTCGGTTCACGTGAACCCGTTGCGCGAAATCCTCGGCGCGCACTACCGGCGCCGCACCTGGGTGGCATGCGCGCTGTTGACGATTGCGATCGTGGGCTTGTGGGCGGGCACGGTGTACGAACCGACGGCCGTGATTCAGCTCGCCCAGCATGCCGGTCTGGGCAAGAGCGACGCGACCAAGACCGCTTCGTGGGCGACGGGCCTGTTGTCGATCGGAACCATCCTGGGTTGTCTTGTCTTGCCCCTGATCGCGGAGCGCGTCGGACGCAGGAAGACGGCCGCGTTCTATTTCGCGGGAATGGCCGTCGCGATCACCGGCAGCTTCGGCTGGGCGTTTTATCTGCCCAACGGCCTCGGGCCGTTTATCGCGTGGCTATTCGTGCTCGGTTTCTTCGGTGGTAACTTCGCGCTGTTCAGTCTCTGGCTGCCCGAGCAGTTCGAGACACGGGTACGCGCAACGGCGTTCGCATTCTGCACGTCATTCGGCCGTTTCGTCGGTGCCGGCGTGAACTTCGTGCTCGGCGCGGCAGTGCTGCACACGCACACCCTGGGCTTGCCCGTTGCGTTGACGGCGATCGTATTCGTGATTGGGCTTCTCATCATTCCGCTGGCGCCCGAGACCCACGGCGAGGTGTTGCCGCAGTAGCGGAGACGCGGTACTCGGCGCGCTGTCAGCACCGCGTCTCGGAGTTCGGGTGCCGGGAATTCTTGATGAGATCGGCACCCTTCTCGGCGATCATGACGGTCGCCGCGTTGGTGTTCCCGCTGATGATCGCGGGCATCACCGATGCGTCGACGACCCGAAGTCTCTCGATACCACGGACTTTGAGTTCGGGATCGACGACCGCTCGTTCGTCGACTCCCATCGCGCAGGTGCCGACCGGGTGGTACTCGGTCTGCGACCAGTTCCTGGCGTGAGCGGCCAGGGTGCGCTGGTCCAGGTTCTCCTCGGCGGGAAGGTTCATTCCCTTCAAGAACTTCCTCAACGACGGCTGGTGAGCGATCTCGATGGCCGCGCTCAGGCCCGCGATGACGTCGTGAACATCGGCTGGGTCGGAGAAGTAGGCCGGATCGATACGGGGCGGCTTGAGCGGATCGGCGTAGCCCAGCCAGAGCCGGCCACGGCTGCGCGGGTGGGTGGGTGCGGCGTTCATCGTGAAATTCGGCAGCGGCGGACTGAAGTGTCCATGGTCAACGAATGATGTTGGTCCACCGATGAATTGGATGTTCGGCATGCCATCGCCGGCGGTGGACAGGAATCCGCCCACCTCGCCGCCGTTGGAGGAGAACGGGCCACCGCGCCGGTTCTGCCAGAGTTCGAGGTTTTCCGGGTTAGCCATCTCCAGCAGATCCGTCGAACCCTGAGTCCCCCAGACAATGGGCGTCATCGTGTGATCGTGCAGGTTCTCTCCGACACCGGGCAGGTCGGCTTGGACATCGATGCCGAGTGAACGCAGCGCATCGGCCGGGCCGATGCCCGACAGCAGCAGCAGCTGTGCGGAGTTGATCGTCCCGCCGGACAGAATTACCTCCGCCGCGGCGTAGGCCGTTGCCTCGGCGCCATCGTGAACGTAGGACACACCGGTCGCCCGGCCCCTATCCACGAGAATCCGCGTCGCCTGCGCATTGACCCGCACGGTGAGGTTGGGCCGCCCGAGTGCCGGCCTCAGATATCCATCCGCGCCCGACCATCGCCAGCCTTGATGGCAGCTGACTTGGTAAGCACCCGAACCGATTTGGGATGCGCCGTTGAAGTCGTCGGTGGCCGCCAGGCCCCATTCACTGGCCGCGCTGATCCAGTAGTGCGAGAGCTCATGGGTGAACATCCGGTCCTCGACGTAAAGGGGACCGCTGCGACCGTGCAGCGGTTCACCGAGGCGGCTGTTGTTCTCGGCCTTGATGAAGTAGGGCAGCACGCTGGCGTAGTCCCAGCCAGCGCAGCCGCGTTCGCTCCAGCCGTCGAAGTCCGCGCGGTCACCGCGGATGTAGACCATCAAGTTGATCGAAGACGAACCGCCCAGCGTCTTGCCGCGAGGGTAGGTCGTGGATCCCTGATAGTGCGTCTGTGGTTCGAGGCGATAATCCCAGTCGACCTCGGTCCCGAACAGGGAACTGAAGATCGCAGGGACCCGAATCGCGTCCTGGGTGTCCTCGGGGCCCGCTTCAAGCAGAAGTACTTGAACCGAGGGGTCTTCGGACAGTCGATTGGCCACTACGCATCCCGCGCTACCGGCCCCGACGATGACGTAGTCGAACGAACTGTGTGGTGAAACGAGCGGTGCAGATGTCATGTGCCGAACGGTACGCCCATCTGGGGACATATACAATCAGATGGTGAATGTCCTCACATGGGGAAGACGGAAGTGCCCAGGTGGCCTATGCTTTCTCATCATGGGACGCGCGCAATCAGAAAGCTGCGTATGAGGGACTACGACGGAAAGACCGCGACGGAACGGGTCGCCGAGCGGCGCGCGCGATTGGTCGATGCCGGCATCGAGTTGTTCGGCGAGCTCGGCTACGCCGGCACCTCCATCCGCGCGGTGCTGCGTCGGGCGGGACTTCGCGATCGGTATTTCGGCGAGAGCTTTGCCGATCTGGACGCGCTTTTGGCCGCCGTCTATGACCAACTCATCGAGGAGGAAGTCAGTGAATGCCGCGCCGCGATCGACGCCACCGCCGGGGGCTCGCAAGGGGCGCGGGCGATGATCGACTCGCTCAGCCGCGGCCTGGACGGCAACCCCGGCCATGCGCGCATCAAGCTTCGCGAGGTGTTTTCCGGTGGGCCGATGGTTGCGGTCCAACGCCAGGAAGGGCTTCGCAAGCTGGCGCGGCTCGTCGCCGACCTCTTGCCGGCGGTGCAGGGCGTCGACGACCGTAGGCGATTGTTGCTCGGCGTCGGTGTCGTATCGGCTGCCGACGCTTACCTACTCGCTTGGCTGGACGGTGAATTGGGCGTGACGCGTGACGATGTGGTCGACCTCGTCACGCAGGTCTTCGATTCGGTCGCCACCGGCATGGCGGTCGCGGCAGGGCGGGTTGCCGGCGCTCGTCAGTAGCCGATCGACGCGAGGAAGGAACCGCGGGGTTCTTGGTAGTAGCCAAGCGTCATCATGTTCAGCAGGTAGACGACTCGTAAGCCATGGTCGAAACACCATCGCAATAGCTCGGCGTTGCGCAGCGGAACAAGAAATCCATTCCAGGAGAACTTCTCTGCGTCGGCGATCAACGCCTGGATATCCTCGTTGCTGACGGCGACGGAGTGGCCGGTGAACCCGACATCGGTCGTGTACCCAGTTATTTGGCCGTCGCGCTCGACGACCTTGGCCGATCCTTGTGCGATCGCATCGCGCAGGTCGCCGCTTCGATCGTGGCCGTGCACCTGCAAGCAGAGCTTGTCGCAGTCAGCCAGGTCCCCTTCGTGAGCCCTGCGCACGTCGAATCCGCTGATCTGCATCAATAGTGGCTTGCCCTGAATTGCGGCGAGGGGCTCACGGGTTTGAAAGCCAAGTTTGGTGTAAAGGCTCATCGAACGGTTGTGATACGCAACCTGCACCAGCCGCACTCCCGATGCCTGCTGCTGGGCGCTTCGGTCCAACACGGCCTGCATCAGGGCGCGACCGACGCGGCCGTCCTGGACATCGGTAGCCACGCTGACCGGACCGACTCCGAAAATCGCGGACCGTTCGTCGAGAAAATTGCTGCCAACGATCTGGCCATCGGATTCGGCTACGACACTGAAGTATCCGGGGTGCGGCTGCAACGCACCGACGAGATCGTGAGCATGTTGGACCGAGGGAAAGTCCGACGGAAAGTTGTGCCGTGCCGCGATCGCGTTGAACGCTTTGTAGCAGATCCGCGCGGCCGCATTGGCGTCTGCCTGCGTCATGGTACGTATGCGGGTCATCTGGTGTTCCTCTATCCGTTGCCTGCACTAACGACGCAGCCTACCTAGATGACCGGCGTCCAAACACCCTGCGGTTGAAAGGTTTACCCTCCCAGCAGGAAGCAGGTTCCTCTCAAGGATGCGAAAACACAAGGGGGAGAGCCGGGTACGCGTCTAACTGCCGATGACGAAGCAGCGGCCACTGCTCGACGCGAGCAGTACCTCTTGAACGGCGGACTTATCAACGGTCGGAAATTCGAAGCGGTGTGTTTGTTGACCGGCCTCGATCGCGGCATCTTGAGACTCGTTGGTGCCGTCTTTCTTGCGCACTATTGCCGTGACCTTGTCTGGCTTCGACATGTTCTGCGGCTCATGGAAGTACCAGACTTCGATTCCCGCTCCGGCTGAATTCGATTGCCAGCCATCGGAGTAGTAACACGCGGGATTTCCCTCGGCGTCCGGCGGCGGCGGTGTGCAGATCGACAATCCGACACAATCGGGCGGTGCGCTGCCCGTTGTCGCCGGCACAACGGTCGTCGTGTTAGGGGCAGACGCGGCAATGCTGCTGCTGGCCAACGGTTTCGCCGAACTGGAACCAGACGTGCTCGGGCCGGAAGCCTGGTGCGAGCCGCACGCCGTCACGGCGACGCAGCACATGCCGATGGTGGCGATCAATCGGAGCACGGGTGGACTCTCAGTGGCATATTTCGCAGGCAATGCCGTCGTTGTCACGGTCAAGAGGAGCCCGATAGCCCGGCTGTCCCCGATAGATCGGAGCCGCACCGGCATCGCAGGCGGCCTTGCAGTTCGGGTAGTACACGCTCGAACCTGTCGCCGGCGCAGGAGACGTTGTGGTGGTGGACGGGACCGCGTGGGCCGCGGGCGTCCCCGCTATCCCTAGTGCAATAGCTCCCACGGCGAATATTTGACGAAGCATTGGGCAAAGCCTCTCATTAGGCAAGCAGCGTTGGTTGCTAACGAGTACAGAGCTAACACCGCGACGCACTCGCATGGCAAGGGGTGAGCGTCGAACTAGTAGGCCGCCTAGGACTGCCCGGCGATCCAGGTGGTGGTGAAGCGCTGCACCGCGGGGATGCTGTCGGATAAACCCGCACCGAGAGTCTTTTCGAGTTTGCCGCCCACCAATGGGATTTTGACGTGCACTTTGACCGCGAACCGCAACTGTGTGCCGGCATCGATGGGCTCCAGCCATGCTTGTGCGCGGGCCCCGCCTACCCCTGGCGAAGTCGAGACGTTAACCTCCCCGAGAACCTGGCCGTCGCCGTTAGGTTTCCACGTCTCCTCATGGACGAGTTTCAGCTCGCCAGGTGCGAATTTGGCGACCGGTCCGGGCAATAACTGGCGTCCTACGTGCTGAGTTACCCGCACTGTCACTCTGCCGGCGGGGTCGACATCCAGCGAGTCCAGTGTGGTGGTCGCGGCGTCCCCCAGGGCGATCCGGGCCAGCCAATAGGCCTCACTGCTGAACGCCGCGTGGATTTGTTCAACACTGGCGGGCGATTCGGTCAAGATGTCGAATGAGCGAGGCATAGCAACACATTCTTACCAAAGTCGCTGTCGTTGTGTCGGGCTTGCTCGAATCGCCTGAACGCCAGGGGAACTGACGCGCGATGATTACTGCTTGTCGACTTTGGCCGCGATCTGTTTGGCGGCGCTGACGCCCGCGTCCCCCGGATCCTTGCGGCATGCCTCGGTGTCGATCACGACGTTGTTGCGGACCGTCAGCGCTCGTTGACAGGTTTGGCCCATCGACTCGGTGCCCTTGCTTAGGGTCACGCTCACCGTCGTGCTCAATATTCCGTTGCTGTTGGAAACGGGTCCGACCTTCCATTGAATATCCGGAGCGTCCGGGTCGCCGCCGCTGGGAACTGTTTCCTGGTGGTTGGCGCAGGCGGGCCAACGCTGCACCGACGTGTTGAAGAAGGCGTTCGCTTGGTCGGCGGACGGAAACAACACCACGAATTGGCTGATGTCAGGGTTCGGATCAGTCGATCCCTCGGGAGTCGGCGCAATGTCACGCTCCCCGTGCACCGCGGTGTTGCCGCTGCCCGTGTATATGGGCGTCAAACCCACACCGGTGATGTAGAGGCACTCGGCCGGGAACTTGTATCCCTTGGGGAACACCTCGGTGCTCTTGTCCTCTTGGAGCGTGTCGAACGATTTGTCGTTCTTCGAACCCGTGACGCCCAGAACACTGTCTACTTCGGCGGGAGTGAGCAACAGGCTCGCCAGCGCGGCCTGCGCCAGGGGAGGCTTCGACGAAGTGGTGGTCGACGACGAGGAAGCCGCGCCACCCCCGTTGCTACCGCCGCAGGCAGCGACCAATATCCCGGTAGTGGCGACGGCGGCGGCGACTGCAAATCGGCGCATCGTTGGTGCCTTCCTGCTCGAGTCGAATCGACAGCGTTGCGCGCACTGTGTGCGTCGGCTGTTCAGAGGTGTTTGCGGATGGAGCATACGACAGCTTCGCGGGTCCCGTGGTGTTTGCGGGCAGCGGGACGGATCCAATACGTCACGCGAGATCGCAGCGCGAACTACTGAATTCGTGCGGACCGCGCGACGTCTACTGCTTATCGACTTTGCCGGCGATCATGTTGGCGATGTCGACGCCCACATTGCCCGGGTTTGGGCGGCACCCGTCAACGTCGATCGCGACGTTGTTGCGTACCGTCAGCGCCCTCTGACAGGTCTTGACGATGTGCTCGCCATCCTTGGTGAGGTTTACGGACACGGTCGTGCTCAGAACTCCGTTGTCATTGGAAACCGGTCCGACCGTCCACTGGAAGCCCGGGGAGTTCGCGCCGTCGGGAACAGTGCCTTGGCGGTTGGCACACGCGGGCCAGCGCTGGGCAGAGGTGTTGAAGAAGGCATTCGCCTGTTGGGCGGACGGAAACATCACCACATACTGGTTTGCGTCGGGGCTGGCCTCAGTCGATCCGCCGGGGGAGGGCTCGGTAATTCTCTCGCCGTGCACCGACGTGCTCCCGCTGTTGGCGAATACCGGCGCGAGGGCAGGTCCGGTGATGTACAAGCATTCGTCTGGGAACCTGAAGCCCTTCGGGCCCATTCCGGCGGTGGGGTCTTCTTGCAGCGAGTCGGACACCTTGTCGGTCCGCGAGCCGCTCACCCCGAGAACGTTGTCGACTTCGGCCGGAGTGAGCAAGAGATCCACGAGTGCCGTCGGCGCGAGTGCCTGTTTCGACGCGGTCGTGGCGGTCGACGATGGGAAAGAGGTGCCGGTGCCACCCCCATTGCTGTCGCACGCCGCCGTCAGCGTTACGGTGGCGGCGACTACGGCGAACGCCGATAGCTGACTCATCATTGAGTGCCTTCCTGCTGCGGTCGACTCGGTGGAGCATACGACAGCAATCGCACGCGCCGTCAGCACGACGAGCTGACAGACTCACGGTGTGCCCGAAATCGATTTCGCCTCGGTAGCCCCGATCATTCCCGTTCGAGATCTCGACATCGCCTTGGACCGTTACCGCCGACTCGGGTTCGACGCCCGCAGCTATGAAGGCCCGGAGCGCTACGGCTTCGTCGACCGCGGTTCGGTGTCGATGCATCTCAGTGAGTGGGCCGAACACGATCCGCTGCGCACGGCATCCAGCGTGTATTTCTATGTCAGCGACGCCGACGCCCTTTACGAGCAGTGGGCTGCGCTGCAGGATCTCGAGGGCCGCTTAGTGGAGCCAGTCGACACGGATTACGGCTTAAGGGAATTCGCCTACGTCGATCCCGACGGGACCTTACACAGGATCGGTTCTCGGCGACGCTGATCGCGCGTCGACCGACGTATCGGTGGCCGGGGCTGCGGCGGCCTGGCTCTGTGCCAGCGCCACTGCCGCGGCGATCATCACCGCGACCGACACCCCGAGCGCAACCATGCCGACATGGTTGGTGCTCAACGTTTCGCCCAGCACGGTCACGCCGAGCACCGAGCCGACGATAGGCTCGGCGACCGTCACCGCGGGCAGCGAGGCGGTCAGCGGGCCGGCCCGAAACGCCGACTGCTCCCAGGCCGTCGCGGCGACCCCCAGCACCGCCCACACGTACAACTCGGGGGTTCGCAACAACTCCGGAATGCCGCGGCCGAGTTGGTCGACCACGCCCTTGGTCAGCACCGAGAAAAGGCCCCACAACGCCCCCGACATGAGCCCCAGCAGCAGCGCGCTGAGCCAACCCGAGGAGAAGCGAGCGGCGATCACACACACGATCAGGGCTGGGCCCAGGATCAAGGCCACGATCGTCCATGTCTTGATGGACCCGCGGGGAGTGCCGGCCTGCGGGTTGCCGACGGTCACCACCACTGCGACGGCAGCAACGAGGAAGAGGGCCCAAATAGCTTGCCAGCGTGAAATTTTGCGGTGATTCGCCGTGCTGCTGATGATCAGCGCGAACAGCAGCGAAGTCACCGACAGCGCCTGCACTAGAACCACCGACCCCAGGCCGAGCGCAGCGGCCTGCAGCCCGAACCCGGCGGCGGCCACGAGACTGCCTAGCCACCAACGGCGGTCGCGCAGCAGCCGATGGAATAGCGCCGGGGTGCTGACCGGTTTGTCGGTGACCTGCCGAGCGGATCGCTGTTCTAGGACGTCTCCGATACCGATCATCAGGGCGGCCGCCAGTGCGAGCAGCACCGCGAGTCCGGTGGTTTTCATCGAACGCTCCGATCAGCTGTTGCGCATGATCTTCAACGCGGTGGTGATCATCGGAATCTGAAGCGGCAGACGGGCGAAGGCGGCGATGCGCATCGGCCACGGCTTGTTCCACCACAACCGGCACATGTTGACATTGGCCGGGAACACCCCGATGAACAGCAGGACCGCGGCCAGCGCGGCAAACCGCCGGGTCTGTCGCGGCACCAGCAAGGCGCCGGTGGCGATCTCGGCGACACCCGATGCGTAGGTGTAGAAGCGCGGATCTCCCGGCAGCTCGACGGGGACGATTGTGTCGAACGGTTTGGGGGCGAGGAAATGCACGGTGCCGATGCTCATCAACATCGCGGCGACACGGTATGCGGCGGTCTGGGCCTCACGCTGGGCTACGGAGTTGGTCGTCATGGACTCATTGTGCTCACGCCCGGCGAACGCCGAGTTATCGGGTGGAAAGTGTCAACAGTCGCCCAGCATCTCGACGTTCGGCCCGCCAGGCGCGATCACACCCGGTCGGCGTCGGTGAATCGGATGACACCGCGGATGTTGCGCCCGTCAAGCATGTCGCGATAGCCGTCGTTGACCTGCTCGAGGCGGTATTCGCGGGTCACCATGTCGTCGAGGTTGATCTGACCGAGTTTGTAGAGCTCAAGAATCGCCGGGATGTCGTGTTGTGGGTTGCCGCCACCAAAGATGCTGCCCTGCAGGCTTTTCTGGAGCAGCGATAGCCCGGCAAGATTGAGCGTGACGTCGGTGTCCATCACGTTGCCCATCGCGGTGAGGCAGCACACGCCGCCCTTGGCCGTCAGGCCCATCCAGGATTCGACTTCGCCGCCCTCGGTGCGGCCGACGGTGACGATCACCTTGTGGCACATGAAGCCGCGCGTTGCCTCCGCGATGCGACCGAAGGCGCCAACGACATCGGCGAAAGCCTCTGTGGCGCCGAACTTCAACGCCTGCTCACGCTTCCACTCAACCGGGTCGATCGCGAATATCCTTCGGGCGCCGGCGATTCGGGCGCCTTGCAACGCCGCGATACCGACACCGCCGATTCCGATGACCGCGACGTCCTCACCGGCTTTGACCGCCGCGCTGCGCACCGCCGAGCCAAAGCCGGTGGTCACGCCGCACCCCACCAGGCAGGCGACTTCGAACGGGATCGTCGGGTCGACCTTGACCACCGAGGTGTGATGCACCACCACGTAGGGCGAGAAGGTCCCCAGCAGCGACATCGGCAGGACGTTGTGTCCTTTGGCCGTCACCCGAAAGGATCCATCGGATACCGATTGGCCCGACAGCAGGCCCATGCCGAGGTCGCACAGGTTGCGCAGCCCGGTCTGACACGGCGTACATGTCCCACACGACGGGATGAACGACATCACCACGTGGTCACCGACGGCCAGGTTCTCGACGCCTTCGCCGATCTCGATGATGATTCCGGCGCCCTCATGGCCGCCCAGGACAGGAAAACTCGGGATCGGGAAGTCGCCGGTCAACAGATGTTGGTCGGAATGACACAGGCCGGCCGTCTCGAGCGCAACGGTCACCTCGCCGCGGCGGGGATCGCCGATCTCGATCTCATCGATCGACCACGGCTCGTTCAATTCCCAGACCAGCGCACCTTTGGTCTTCAACGGTCGGCCTCCGTCTTTTACGCGAAACGCTTAATTGTTAGCGCCGTCACAGACGCCGGCGTACCGAATTTAGACCATTACTATTGCCTATACAGTATTTGATACGATTCGCGTCGTCTGACCGCCCACCGCAGCGAGGTTAAGAACATGGGTACACCCGTCATCGTCGGAGCTGTCCGGACGGCCATTGGCCGGTCGTTCAAAGGGACGCTGGTCAACACGCCGCCGGAGACGCTCATCACCGCGGTACTCCCGGAGGCGGTCCGTCGGTCCGGCGTCGACCCATCAGACATCGACGACATCATCTTCGCCGAATCACATTACGGCGGTGGCGATTTAGCCCGTTACGCCGCGACAGCTACCGGTCTCGAGCACGTCCCCGGTCAATCGGTCAACCGCCACTGCGCGGGCAGCCTGACGGCCATCGGCAATGCGTCGGCGCAGATCGGCTCGGGTATGGAGCGGGTGCTGATCGCCGGCGGTGTGCAGTCGCTGTCCATGACGCCGCTGACGAACTGGCGCATCCCGGGACCTGAGCTGAAGTTCGAGGAGCGGTGGATGCCGCCGACGCACGTCGAGACGCCCGATGCGCCCGCCAAGGACATGTCGATCACCGTGGGTTGGAACACCGCGCAGAGCGTCGGCATCACCCGCGAGGAGATGGACGCCTGGGCGGCCCGATCACACCAGCGCGCCGTCGCGGCCCAGGACGCCGGGAAGTTCGCCGACGAGATCCTGCCGCTGAAGATCACCCAGTTTGACGGCTCGGTCACCGAGTTCGCCGTCGACGAGCACCCGCGTCGTGACACCACCATCGAGAAGCTTGCCGGCCTGAAGGTGCTGCACCCGGAGATCGAAGGCTTCTCGATCACCGCGGGCAACAGCAGCGGCACCAACGATGCCGCCGCGGCCGTCGCGCTTGTCGACAGCGACTACGCCAAAGCCAACAAGCTCAACGTGATGGGCACGGTAAAGGCGTGGGCGGCTGCGGGTGTGGCGCCCCGGGACTGCGGTCTGGGCGCGGTGAAGGTCATCGGAAAGGTGCTGCAGCGGGCCGGCTTGTCGCCGTCGGATGTGACGCTGTGGGAGATCAACGAGGCGTTCGCCTCGGTGCCGATCGCGGCGTGCCGGGAGTACGGCCTCGACGAGGAGAAGGTGAACTTCTCCGGTAGTGGCTGCAGCCTTGGCCACCCCATCGCCGCCTCGGGTGCGCGCATGGTCACGACGCTGGTCTACGAGTTGGCTCGCCGCGGTGGCGGTATCGGTGTTGCCGCGATGTGCGCCGGCGGTGGCCAGGGCGGTGCCGTCGTCGTCGAGGTCTGAGCGAGTTTTCGCTTGCCGAACGTGCTCTTCCGCACGTGCTGTGTGCCTCGGAGCCGGGATGTTCAGTTGCAGAACGTGTAGCCGATGAACTCGGTCTGGCGGGTATCGCTGGGCGAATAGTTGACGAAGTGCACCGCGGGCATCCCTTTGTATTGAGTGTCGATCGGTTGCGCGTTGGGCGGCGGGACGTCCTTGGGGAATGCCAGGATCATGTCGCTGAAGATCTTGAGGCCGGCCACGCAGATGGCATCCGGACGTGGCTTCTGCGCATTCCATGCATGAACGACAACCGGTTCGGTGAGCTGGGTGCCGGTGGCGCAATTCGGATCACACAACTTGAAAACGGCGGTTCCGGTCCCGTCAGCGCCCTGCGGCCCCCAGGAGCTCCATGACATGTCTTGCAGCGCAACGGCAACGCTCGCGCATCCCAGGACATTGAGCTTTTTCGGACGTGCGCTCGGCTGGACCGACAGGTTGTAGCAGCCCGGCAGGGCGTAGCTGTCCGGCGGGGCGGGTGGTTGGCTGGTGGACTGGGCCGTAGTGCTGTGCTGACCCTGGCTCAATTTCACGACAGCGAAGATCAGCACACCCACCAGTAGAAGGGCCACGACGATGCCGATCGCCGTTAGCCGCCCCCGCGGAATGTGCCGCAACCCGCCCGCTGGAGAGACGTTGCCGCTCACGTTCTCCAGGTTATGTCAGATGCCGATGGCGGGTGCCGCCTGCGGCAGGCCACCTGGCACGGTAAATTTGGTCAACGCTACCAACATAGGGAAGTATGGAGCTCTCGCGACGGGTTAGGAGTAACCGATGAACGACCACGCACTGGCTGCGCGCTTGGCCACCGAGGCGGGGCAGCTGTTGCTCGGGGTGCGCGAGGAATTCGCCGACGCCGACGCCAGCGAGCGGAAAGCGGCGGGGGACAAGCGATCCCATGATTTTCTGATGCAAGCACTCGGCGCGGAGCGGCCCCAGGATGCGGTGTTGTCCGAAGAGGGCGCCGACGACCCGGTGCGGCTGCGCTCGCAGCGGGTGTGGATCGTCGACCCGCTGGACGGCACGCGGGAATTCTCCGAGCTCGGACGCGACGACTGGGCGGTGCACGTCGCGCTCTGGCAGGCCGGCGAGCTGGTCGCCGGCGCCGTGGCGCTGCCGGCTCAGGGTGTCACGCTGGCGACCCCCGACGTTGCCGCTCCGCCGGCCGCCCCGGCCCAGCCGCGCGTCGTCGTATCCCGGACTCGTCCACCGGCTATCGCGTTGGCGGTCCGCGACGCGTTGGACGGCACACTGGTCGAAATGGGTTCTGCCGGAGCCAAAGTCGCGTCGGTCATCCAGGGGCTGTCGGATGTCTATGTCCACGCCGGTGGACAATTCGAGTGGGACTCGGCCGCCCCCGTCGCGGTGGCGCGTGCGGCCGGCTTGCACACCTCCCGCATCGACGGGTCGACGCTGCTCTACAACCAGGCCGACCCGAAGTTGCCGGATGTGCTGGTCTGTCGCCCCGAGCTCGCGGAAGCGGTCCTGGCCGTCACCGGTTAACGCCGCCGAACTGATTCAGCCCCAAGTGATTTCGACTGAGGCCGATTACTGCGCTGCGCTGTCCAGCGGCCAACGAGGTGCTACCCGCGGGTTCGCCTGCGGCGCCGACGGCCTTTGGCCTCTTCGGTCCACTCCTTTTCGACGCGCCCGATCTCCAGCGACAGTTGCATCAGAGTCGGGTTGTCGCAGTGGACTTCGTGGGCGGTGCGAAACTTGGCCGCTTCGCCGGTGGTCGGCAGGTGCGGCCGCAAGCCCTCGAACCACTCGTCGCCGACGACGTTGGGCGGCTCGTCGACCCGAGGTCCGCAGGACCACTGTCGGTAGGCATCTCGAGCCCCGGCCAAGCCGCTGCGCCACTGCTGGATCGCTTCGCATCGCTGCGAATGTATCTGGCACCGCATCTGATGCTTGTTGGTGCCGCTTACCGCCATGCCGGGAAGCAGGTGGTCGACGGTCGACTTAGCGATGCCCGCGAAGCCCATGGCCGAAGCGCCCACAACCGTGCCCATCAGGCCCATCGTCATCATGTCCATTGGCTGATCGTTGCACTCGCGGACCCCCGACAAAAGAACACTCGGCGGTCGATCAGGTCCGCAGGGTCGTCATGCGCGGATTCGTGCGATTAGCCAGGCGACCGGCTCACAGCAAGGGCTTCTGCCAGGCCAGGACACGCTCGGCCAGCTCGGGCCCGCTGTCTTCCTGGATGAAGTGGCTGGCCCGGATGCGGGCGTGCGGCTGGCCGGCGGCACCGGGGACATGCTTGATCAGGGGGCGGTCTGCCTGCCCCAGGATCGGGTCGCGAGCTCCGAAGATGGTGAGGAAGGGTTTCTCCCATCGGCCCAGCGCATCCCAGGCCGCGCGATTGGCCGGAACCGCCGGATCATCGGGTGAGGTCGGCACCAACTGCGGAAAAGCCCGGGCCCCGGCTTGATACGTCTTGTCCGGAAAGGGGGCGTCATAGCCGGCCCGCACCTTGGGCGGGACCCTGCGGACTGTGCCCGCCGCGACGATGCGACCGGCGGGCAGCACGGGGGAGTAGCGTGCGAAAGCCCGCCACGCCAGAAATCCCGGCGAGGGCTTGCGCTGGGCGGCGGGCAGAAAGCCGTTGGCCACGACGATCCGCGCGATCCGCTCGCCCTGCTCGGCGGCGATGCGCAGACCGATCAGCGATCCCCAGTCCTGGACGAACAGGGTGACTTCCTTCAGGCGGAGACGCTCGAACCACGCCGTCACCCACTCGACATGGCGCAGGTAGGTGTAATCCTCGATCCGGCTGGGCTTGTCGGAGCGGCCAAAGCCGATCAGGTCGGGCGCGAGCACCCGATTTCCCGCGTCAACCAGCGGCGGAATCATCGTGCGGTACAGGTAGCTCCAGGTGGGCTCGCCGTGCAGCAGCACAATCGGCGGGCCGTCGGCCGGCCCCTCGTCGAGAAAGTGCATGCGCACCGGCGGAGTATCGCTTGCCGTCACGTCAATGTAATTCGCTACGAACGGATAGCCTTCCAAGTTTTCGAATCGGGAGTCCGGGGTTCGCAGCACATCCATATTCAGCTCCTCCGGTGAACGGGCACCCCTGCTAGCCTCTCTCCGCTAAGCCACTTCGTCCAGTACGAAATTTCATTGGGGGAGAACCGGGCAGGCCACTAAACTAGCGAATTTATGGCCGGCCGGCGCGGCTTCTGCTGATCGCGGACCTCAGCAATACGCGCTAGGGGATTGCAACCGGGTGCCTGCGTCGGAGCGTGTGCTGATAACAGACGTAGTCATCGACGTGTCCCGCCGTTGACACCTGGCCCGTCCGGACGCCCAGGCGCCAAGGCGAAATTCGAGCGGAAGTCGTTGCCGTCCGCAATTTGGGGCCCCGAGGCCGAAGAAATTCGCATACAGCCGAAAGCAGTTGTCGCGCAGCGTTACTGGTTGTCGTCGAGGGCACGGCCCATGCGGGAAACGGCCTCGGTGAGAATTGCTTGCGAGGTAGCGAAATTTAGCCGCACATGGCCGGCTCCGCCGCTACCGAACACATGGCCGGAGCTGAGCGCGACACGGGCGTGGTCAAGAAACCAGCGAGCCGGCCCGGACAGGTCGGCCACCACCGCGAGGCCGTTGTCGGCCTCTTCGGTAAAGCCGAGACGCCGGCAATCGAGCCAGGCCAGGTAAGTGCCCTGTGTGCCTTGATATTTCACTTCTGGAAGGTGTTCGGCGACCAGGTCGCCCAGTAACGTCCGGTTGGCGTCCAGGCCCCGCAGCAGCGCGTCGAGCCACTCGTCGCCGGTCCGGAAGGCTTCCGCGTGCGCGATGACGCCCAGGTGGCTCGGCCCGTGGCTGACCTCTTCCGGCATCCGCTGCAGATCCGCCGCCGCTTCCGGCCCCGCGATGGCCAGTGCCGCCTTGAGTCCCGACAGGTTCCACGCCTTCGAGGCGGAGGTCAGGGCGAACGCGTCTTCGGCGCCCGGAACACTCAGGTACGGCGTGAAGTGCGATCCCGCCAGGACCACCGGCGCGTGAATCTCATCTGCGACCACCCGCACCCGCGATCGCCGGGCGCAGTCGGCCACCCCGCGCAACTCATCGACGGTGTGTACTGTGCCCGTCGGATTGTGGGGATTGCACAGCAAATACGCGACCTTGCGGCCCGACGCCCGCGCCCGAATAAACGCCTCCTCCAACACGTCCAACGCAATTCGGCCCGCAGGATCGAGCGGCGCCTCGATCACCTGCCGGCCCGAGTGCGACACGAACGCGTAAAACGGCGCATACACCGGCGGATTGACGACGACCGCATCGCCCGGGTCGGTGATAAGCCGCAGTGTCTCAACGATTCCGAGCATGACGTCTGGGACGATCGTCGTACGGCTGACCTCGAGGTCGTGCCATTGCCAACGCCGCGAAGCGAATTCAGCGACGGCCTCGGCGAGTGCGGTGCCCGACGGATAGCCGGTATCGCCGATGTCAATCGCCGTGCGCAGGGCATCGGCGACGGTTGGTGGCAGCGTGACGTCCATCTCGGCAACCCACAGCGGCAGGACATCGGCGGGATGCGCGCGCCATTTCATGCTGGTGCGCAGCCGCAGTTGCTCCAGCGTGAGTTCCTCGAGTGGATTGACCGTCATTCCCGCCAGACTAAGCCGCGGGTGCCGCGTGCCGACTCAACCGGTCACAAACGCGCCCTTGGGGATCGTCAACGGCAAGTCGACCGAACTCAACAGTCCCGGCTCGGCGGCAACGACATAGGGCACGGCATTGACGACGCGCATGGCGGTGGCGACCATGGCGCCCGCTCCGGACGTCATGCCCCCGACGCCGGCTTGTCGCGGATCCTTCAGCGTCGCCGCGAGCGTGCAGTCGATATCGGGATCACCGCTGATCTGGACGCGGTAGGACAGGTCGCCGATGCCTTCCGGCCAGTCCGGGGCGACGTCGTGCGCGAGCCGCGTGACGTGCTCGATGATGATGGCTTCGCGACCGTCGACGATCCCGGTGGCTCGCATGCGCAGCGCGCCGCAGGTTCCCGCCTCGACGGTACCCATCGCGACCTCCAGCGTCCGGTTGGTGACCGCGCGGTCGAAATGCTCACGGAATTCCTGGACTTCGACTCCCAGCGCGTCGGCGATCAACCGGATCTGCCCCTGCCATTCGCCGGCGATCGCGCCCGGGAAGCCGATCCACGGTTGGTAGTCGAGCGGCCGGCCGAAGCCCAACGCGTCGCTCATGATGTCGGGCACGCCGTAGTCGTCGTACAGGCCGATCTCCCACGCGTGAATCTTGTCGATGGACGACGACTGCGTGGACAACACCAACGGCAGATAGTCGGCGGCGAAGCCCGGCTCGATTCCCGAGGCGTAGAGCGACACCTGGCCCTGCTTGGCCGCGGCGACCAGTTGGTCGCGCCACTCGGCGGGTTCGTAGGCGTGCGGATTGACCAGGCGCGTCGTGCTGGTCGTGACCACGTTGATTCCGGCCTCGAGCAGTCGGACGTAGTCGGGGATGGCCAGGGCGTCGCGTTCGGGGCCACTGGCCGCGTAGATCACGCAATCCGGCTTGAGAGCGATCAGCGCATCGGCGTCGGTGGTGGCCGTCAGGCCGATCGGCTCACCGTTGGCGAGTTCGCCGGCGTCCTTGCCGTCTTTCTCCGGGGAGTGCACCCACACCCCCACCAGATCAAGATTCGGGCGACGCTGGATGGCGTGAATCGCGATCGAACCGATTCCGCCGGTCGCCCACACCACTACGCGCTGAGCCGTCATGTTGCTCCTCCTCAGATCCGTGCGCAATGAAAGCTGAGGCGGCCGTTGCCCTTACGGCGACGGGTAACCCAACGTTCGAATCGGAAGCTAACAGCCGGGGCCCGCAGGGTCAAGGGTTTAAGAGAGTGCGTACTATCCTAAAGAACAAATCTTAGGTTAATGTCCGGGGTGAGGGTCGACCGGCGTGTTGCTCGCTGTCGAACGCGCCGCGGCCGCCGTGCGGACTTTCGGACCAACCGGGCAGCGAGAGTGAATATGACGACGCTCTGGCGGCGTGTCGCGTCGCAGGATTCACACTCGGCGTAGACCACGCTGCCGCTTTACGCCTTCGACCGAACGTGTAACGTGCATCACAACGATTAGGCCATCTAGGAGTCAGCCTTGTACACACTGCGCTTCGACATGCGCGACCCGCAGTGGGCCGCGCCCCCAGCGGATCTCTACGCCGCGGCGCCCGAGATGTGCGCGTGGGCCGAGGATCACGGTGGTCTGGCCGCCGTGCTCTGCGAGCACCACGGCTCCGACGATGGCTACCTGCCGTCCCCGTTCCTGCTGGCCTCAGCGGTGGCTTCGCGAACGCAGCGGCTGGCGCTGAGCCTGATTCTGATCCTGCCGTTCTATGAAACCGTGCGCCTGGCCGAGGACATGGCGGTGCTCGACATCATCAGCAACGGGCGGGCGTCGTACATCCTGGCGCTGGGTTACCGGCCCGAGGAATTCGAGCACTTCGGCGTGCCGATCAAGAAGCGCGGCCGCGTCTGCGACGAGAAGCTGTCGCTGCTACGGCGGCTGCTGGCCGGTGAAACGGTCGAGGAAGACGGACGGCGCATCACGGTGACGCCGCGGCCGCTCACCGCCGGCGGCCCGGGATTGATGTGGGGCGGTGGGACGGTGGCCGCGGCCCGTCGTGCCGGCCGATACGGCTTGGGCATGCTCGGCAATGCGAACGAACCCGGCATGCAAGAGGCCTACGAGCAGGCCTGCCGTGAGCACGGCCATCAGCCCGGTCCGACGATGTTTCCCGACCGCAACACCCCCTCGGTCGTTTTCGTCGCCGACGATCTGGACCGGGCGTGGAAGGAGATCGGGGAGCATCTGCTGCACGACGTGCAGACCTATGCGGCGTGGAATCCCGGGGACGAGACGACGGCGGGCTTCTCGCATGTGAAGACGGTCGACGAGCTGCGCGCCAAGCCCACGTCGCACGTCATTATCTCTGTGCCGGAAGCAATTTCGCGGGTCCGTGCCGGTCAGGTGCTCAACTTGTCGCCGTTGTGTGGCGGGTTGGCGCCCGACATTGCGTGGCGGTATCTCAAACGGGTGGGCGAAGAGGTGCTGCCCGAGGCGCTGGGCTGACGGCTACGCGCTTACTTGGGTTGGTTGGGTACGCCCGGGTAGAGCTGCTCGGTCGGGCCCGCGGTCACATAGCCGCCCAGCTTCGTAATGAGATGGGGCGCAAAGACCGCGCCGTACACGAGGTGTCCGACGACGACGGCGGCCACGATGGACAGCGCCGCGGACTGCCCCCGGCTCTTCGATCTCTTGTCGGCCCACATATCGATGATGTTGCGTCCTTGTTCATCGGTGCGGCCGAGCAGATAGGTGAAGACCATCATCTGGATGCCCATCGCGAGCGAGTCGTACAGCGGGTATTGGTGCTTGGTCCCCTCGAAGATCGCCAGGCCCGGGATCACATAGCCGTAGTAGAAATTTCCGAGCTGGGCTCCGGTGAACCCGTTGAAGAACAGTGCCCAGCAGAACCCGACGACGAGACCGACCACCAGAAGGGTAATAGGCTTGCGCCAGTTGAACTTTGCGCTCAGCCAGCGGCCCAGGGCCGCCGCGGTGACGGCGGGAATGATGAAGTAGGAGACGTAGCCGATCGGCACCGCCAACGGCAACCCACCCCACGTCACGTTCAGTGGCCACCACGAAGGCATGCGGGGCAGCGCCGGCGGAAACTGCGCGTACATCGCCCAGTCGTAGGGTGACTCGATCCACGAGAACGAGATCGCCGAAATGCCGAGCAACAACAGCGGATGGATGCGGCCGCGACGGTAGCTCAGATAGCTGCCGATCACCAGGAAGGTGACGCTGGCCGCGTACGAAAAGTACTGAGCCCCAGCCATCACCGGCGTCATCTCGGTGTTCACTGGCGGCCCTTTTCGCCGGGCGCGCGCCGGGCTTCGGGATCGAAGCGCAGCACCAGCCCGAAAATCAGGATGATCAGGCCGAACAGCGTGCCGAGCATGATGACAGCGCCCATGGTGACCCCTTCGATGATGCGCATCTTTAAGGTAGTGGATACTATCCTATCTAGGTAGTGGATACTATCCCGAGGCGTGAAATACGGAGGAGTGGACATCGGTGCCCCAGCGAGCGACTAAGCAGCCGATACCGGCCACGGTGGGGCGTCGGCCCCGGGGAGAGCCGCGCAGGCTGTTGCTCGACGCCGCCCGGACACTTTTCGCCGGCCAGGACTATCGCAGCACCACAACGCGCGAAATCGCTCAGGCCGCCGGAGTCACCGAGCACCTGCTGTTCCGCAATTTCGGCTCGAAGGCGGCGCTGTTCCGCGAGGCGCTCGTCGTGCCCTTCGTGAGCTTCGTCGACGAATTCGGCAAGACCTGGCAGTCGGTGGTCCCCGAGGAGACCGACGAGCACGAGTTGACTCGGCTTTTCGTATCGCAGCTCTACGACGTGTTCGTCGAACACCAGGGTCTGCTGCTGACGCTGATGGCAGCCGACAATCTCAGTGAACAGGAAAAGGCCGACGCCGGCATCGCCGAGATCCGCGGGGCGGTCTCGGTGCTCGGCCAAATCAGTGTCGAGGGAATGCAATTGCGCGGGTTACGGTCCGACCATCCCGACTTGCCAGCCCACTCAACGGTTTCGATGATCGCGGGGATGGCCGCCCTGCGTTCGACCTACTTCGGGGACACGCCGCCGCCGCGCGAGGTGATCGTAGAGGAACTCGTTCAAGCGCTCTTGCACGGCTTCTTGCACCGCAACGACTGAGTTAGGAATCCGACTATGACAAGCGCCAATGCCGTCGAGTTGTATTACGACCCATTCGATGTCGAGATCGACTCGAACCCGTATCCGGTGTGGAAGCGCATGCGTGAAGAAGCGCCGCTGTACTACAACGAAAAGTACAACTTCTACGCGCTGAGCCGGTACGACGACGTGGTCCGCGAACTGCCGAACTGGGAGACGTACCGCTCCGGTCGGGGCACCACCGCCGATATCTTGTTCGCCAATATCGAAGTGCCGCCGGGCATTCTGCTGTTCGAAGATCCTCCGCTGCATGATCTGCACCGCAAGCTGCTGTCCCGTGTTTTCACGCCCAGGCGAATGTTGGCCGTGGAGTCGATGGTGCGTGGATTCTGTATCCGTGAGCTGGACCCCCTGGTCGGGGGGACCGGGTTCGATTTCATCGCGGACCTCGGCGCGATGATGCCGATGCGAACCATCGGCTATCTCTTGGGCATCCCCGAAGCGGATCAAGAGAAGATCCGCGACCGCAGCGTCGCCAACATCGAATTATCCAAGGACAATGACCCCGCCGCAATCGATGCGAATGTCTTCGCGAATTCCATCGCGCTGTTCGCCGAGTACATCGAATGGCGGGCTAGTCATCCCTCCGATGACCTGATGACCGAACTGCTGCGCGCCGAGATCGATGAGCCGGACGGGACGCGGCGACCGCTATCACGGACCGAGGTGCTGGCGTATACCGCGATGATCGCGGGCGCCGGCAACGAAACCACCGCCCGCTTAATCGGTTTCATGGGACAGCTGTTGTCGGATCACCCTGATCAACGCCATGAGCTCGTCGCGGACCCGGCGCTGATCCCCGGCGCGATCGAGGAGACACTGCGCTACGAGCCGCCGTCTCCGGTGCAGGCTCGCTATGTCGCGCGCGATGCCGAGCATTATGGTCGTGTGGTTCCCGAGGGGTCGTTCATGCTGCTGTTGAATGCATCGGCCAACCGCGACGAAAATCACTTCACGGATCCGGATCGCTACGACATCCACCGCCGCGGAAGCCATCTCAGCTTCGGGCAGGGTCTGCATTTCTGCTTGGGCTCGGCGCTGGCCAGGTTGGAAGCGCGGGTGGCCTTCGAAGAGGTCCTCAAGCGCTGGCCCGACTGGGAAGTCGACTACGCGAACGCTCAACGGGCGCATACGGCGAGCGTGCGAGGCTGGGCCCGCTTGCCCGTCGTCGTGGGGTAAAGCGATCGCGAAGCTAGCGTCACGTTCGAAACAGGTTGCGCTGCAACGTCTAGAGAATGCTTTGATCCACCAGCACGGCACCGTCGGGCTGGTTCCCGAGGGTGTGCAGCGCAATGTCCTCTTCTTGGACCGTCAGCAGGACAATCTGAGCCAATTGCCGGGCAGCGTCGCATTGCACGTAGTGATCGGCGCCCGGCACCACCCAGTAGCGATTGCGTCCGGGCTTGGCTTTGAGATACGTCTGCCATACGTAGTTCGGGACGCGCAGCGGCGCGACGTTGTCGTGCAGTCCCCACACCACGGTGGTGTTCACGTGGCTGGCGGAAAGTGCTTCCAGCCAATTGGTTTCGTCGGCGGCACGCTCGTTGAGATATTGGATGGTGTCCGGCAGCACCCGGATCCCGTCGTTATGGGCAAAGCACTTGGCCAGTGCCTCGATTTCGGGGTCGGTCAATTTCCTTCTCGGCATGAAGGTGCTTGCCCCCATGCCGGCCGCCAGCGTCTCCGGTGTGGTTGCCGCCGCGGTGGCTCGCCCCGTTTCAGGATCGAGCAGCGCGGTTTGGAACAGGGTCAGATTCGCCAGCGGGAGGTAGATGTTGGCGTTGGTCAAGATGAGGTCCAGCGGGGCCACCGGCGGGTCCAGCGCCGCCAACATGCCCAGCGCGATCATGCCGACACTGCTGCCGCGATCATGGGTGAGCATGCGAAATTCGGTCAGCTGCCACACTTCGGTGATCGCATGCACCAGTAGACGAGCGTCGTCGTACAACGAATAGACGTACGGCTCCGGAGGTTTGTCGGACAGTCCGTAACCCGGAAAGTCCAACAGGTAGATATCGAAGTCGGAGCTCAGCTCGTGCGCCAATTCGAAGTAGTCGATGCTCGACGTCGGAAACCCGTGAACGAGCACGAGCGGCGGTGCCCCAGCCGTGCCGCAGCGCCGACTGAACACCCCCACTTCCTGCCCGTCGTTGGCGGCTGTAGTCGACCGCCACTGAAGTTCGGTCCCGCCCTTTTGCCACTCCGCGAAGATGTCCAAGGTGCCAGCATCTCAGAGGCGATCGTGGTTAGACAACCGATGTTTGGCGAATCGGGTGTTCACGGGCAGGTCAGGTGTATCCCGAATGTGATCTGTCGCATGCCGGTTTGGCCGGGCATGGTCCCCTGGCCGTTGCCGGTGATCGTGTAATTCGGCCCGTCTTTGGTGACCATCACCTGGTTGACGGATTGGGTCGGTTGATAGGGCAGCTGGTACTCGCCGTTTCCGACTTTCAGCGAAATCGAAAAGCCGTCAACGCTTGGCGGCTTTTCGTCCGACAGCGCGAAGGACAGCGACGCCGAATCATCGTGGACGCTGATTCGCGTCGTCAGATCGCCCGATTCCGGCGGCGTTGCGTGCGGCGCCGAGGCCGAGCTGATGCAGCTGACTTTGGAGGTGATCGTGTGGGTGTGCTGGTCCAGCATCAGGATTGTGTTCGACGGAGGTGGACTCGAGCTCGTCGGCGACGCGGGCTTGCTGCCGTTGTTGGAACAGGCCGGCAAGCCGACGGCCAGCACGACCGCGCCGAGCCCGGCAACACCGCGGCTGATTGGCCACCGAGCGTCCGGATTCTTCATCGCAAGTCCTCCTAGAGGTCTTTCTCCGAAGGCGCGCACCGCGCCGTGCCTACCGTAGCCGCGGAGGCGCTGTTCAGCGCGTGCCGGTTCCCCATCGGGCTACGGCCAGGCTTCCCACTGGATCATCGTGCGCAGCGGTCCGGCGAATACGGGGCGTACCGCTTGGGTTCGCCAACGTTCTTCGACGAGCGGTGCGAGGGCCTTTGTTGTGCTCAGCGGATCCTCGTCGAGGTAAACGACCGTGATGTATTGGTGGTCGGTTCGCCATCCCCGGGGTAAATGGCTCCATCCGGTACTCGAACCGAAGGTCCAGGCGCCCGCGGTGCCCGGGGTGGCGAGCAACGCCGGAAAGTGTTCGGCGTGCAGCCATTGCAGCCATTCGTTCGAACGGCCGTCGGTGGGCTCCTCGACGATCAACAGGACGCCGCGGTGCGGCCGAAACGGCACGACCTCCGCGGAAACGAGAACCCGCGGCGCCGAGTGCCACTGCAACAGTCGCAGCCCCGCGATTTGCAGTAACGGCCGCGCGACCGGGAAGCGACCGTTCTCCCGCAGTTCACGGCCGAGCGCCACGAAGTCATCGAATGTTTCTTCGACGGGGTCGCCGACCAGATAGTGCACGACGTTGCCGACCTCGCCCAATGGTCCGGCCGCCGCCAGACGATGGTTGAGGTATTCGCCGTCCGCGATCCAGCGCAATCCATGCACGATGCCGGGGAGTTGATATTGCTCCGGCATGTGGTCGAGCAAATGCCAACGCAGGTAACCGCTTTCGTCGCCTGCCGGGGCGGTGAGGCTGAAAACACCTGCCTTGACTCGGTTCATCCGACGCCGCCCGGGGGATGGAGTTCGGCGAGCGCGTGCAGATTCTCCACGTAGTGCTGCGGCGACGTGTGAGTGAACCAGGTGGTGACGGTGGTGGCGCCGTGGGCGGCGGTGTCGGCGAGTATCTCGCGGGTGCGGTCGGGCTCGTTGATCGGGTCCAGCGGCGCCGGCGGCGGCAGCACCACCTCGAAGTCGGCTGGAAGTTCGAAGCGGCCCAGCCATTCTCGGGCCTGCTGCAACGTCACATTGAAAGGAGCCCATCCGTCGGCCAGGGTGACGGCGCGGCGCAGTGATCGCAACGTGCGTCCACCGATCCAGATGGGGACGTGGGCCTGAACCGCGCACGGGTCGACGACCATGCCGTCGAACGAATAAAACTCGCCGTGGTAGGCAGGTTCTGCAACCGACAGGGACGCCCGTAGCGCTCGCAGCGCGTCGTCGCCGCGCGGTCCGCGGTCCTCGAAAGGGGCGCCGAGAAGATCGAATTCCGCTTTGAGGCTGCCAACGCCGACACCGAGGATGAGCCGGCCGTTGCTGACCTTGTCCAGCGTGCCATAGCGCTTAGCGATTTCGAGCGGGTGGTGGTAGGCGAGGACTAACACGTTGGTGGCCAACCGGATCCGCTGCGTGCGCGCCGCCAGGTAGCCCAACGTCGCCAGCGGATCCCAGTAGCGCATACCCCGACGCTGTTGTTCGACTGCGGGCAGCGCGATGTGCTCGCTGCAGGTCAAATGGTGGTAGCCCAAGCGGTCTGCTGTTTCGGCGATCTGGGCCAGGTCCTCGATCGAAGCGTCTTGCTCCCAGGCCGCGCTGGCGCCGGGGATCGTGATCACGACCGGCGTGGACAGCGACAGCTTTACGGTTGGGGTGCTCATCCCTGCATGTACCCTCCGGCGTCGACGGGGATCGATTGCCCTGTGATGGTTCGGCTCTCGTCACTGGCCAAGAACAACGCCAGATTGGCCACATCGCTGGGCGACGAAATATCGCGCAGCGCGACGTCTTTGAGGGACTTCGCACGCACGGCCTCGACCTCGACACCCCGTTCGTCGGCGGTGCGCTGCAACCAATTGCGATATAGCTCCGTATCGATCGCGCCCGGCACGATGCAGTTGCAGCGGATGCCGTGCGGACCGACTTCGAGGGCAACGGTCTTGGTGAAGGCACGCAGCGATGCCTTTGCCGTGACGTAGTGGGTTTTGCGGACGACGCCGTTATAGCCTGCGGTAGAGGAGAAATTCAGGATGACTCCGCTGCGACGTTGCAGCATCGACTGATTGAGCACTTCGCGGGTGCACAGCATCGCCGCGGTGACATCGATCGCGATGGTGGCATTCCAGTTGTCGAGCGTCTGCTCCCAGATCCAGCGGTCTTGTCCCGGCGCGGCGGCGTTGTTGCAGAGGATGTCGACGTGTCCGAACTCGCCGACCGCGCGTGCCACCATGGCGGCGACGTCCTCCTCGTCGGTGACGTCGGCGCGCATCGCGATCGCGCCGGACCCGGCCGCCGCCGCGGCCTCGCGGACCAGCTCCTCACGCCGCGCGGCGAGCAGTACCCGGGCGCCTTCGCGGACAAACACCGCCCCGAGGACTGGGCCCAGGCCGGTGCTTGCTCCGGTGATAATCGCCACCTTGCCCGCTAACCGGCCCGTCATTGGGCAAATATTACATAGCGGATTCATTGGTTACGGCACCCCGATACCGGGTAAATTCGAACGGTGCTCGAATCACTTTTTAACGACGATCGAAACTGATGGGGGAATGAGGTAGTGGTCGCAACCGGAACTCAGGCCACCGCGCCGTCCGGCGCCCGCCGCGCCTACGGCGGCCTGGATCGCGACGAGGTGGTCGTCGCGCTGCGGGACTTGGCGAAGCGGGTGGGGGTGCAGCGCGTGACCATGCGCGAGCTGGCCGCTGAACTCGGAGCGGCCGTGCCCTCGGTGTACTACCACGTCCCCAGTAAGCAGACCGCGCTCGAGCTCGTTGCCGAGTCCGTACTCGCAGAAATCCCCGTCCCGGAAGGAGGACGATGGGACATCCGGCTGGTCGAGCTTTATTGCGCCGCCAGGGAAATGATCCTCGCAGTCCCCGGTGTCGCGAGCATCCTGCAGACCAGCACCGGGAACGAGCCCGCCCGCCGTCTCGATCGACACAGCCGGGCCCTGCTCACGGAGTCGGGTCTCACCAAAACCGCTGCGGCCGCGGCTCATACAGTTTTGTACACCTACCTGCTGGGCTCGATCGCTCTGGAGGAAACACGCGCCGCCGACGCCACGCCCCGCGTGAAACGCCAGCTGGCCAGCCATTTTCGCGCTGGACTGGATGTCATCGTCGCCGGAATCAAGGCGTCGTCGTAGGTCTGAGATGAGCATTCCCAAGCCGAATGTGGTGGGGTCGCTGGTCGTCGAGAACCAGCAGACCGCCTACGATCGCGATGCCGCCGCGGTACTCGATCCCGATACGTTCGTCGCCGGCGCGCCATTCGACGCGTTGGCCCGGTTGCGGGGCGGCTCACCGGTGCACCCGGTGCAGTTACCCGGTCTGCCCAGGGCGTGGCTGCTCACCAAGCACGCCGATGTGCGACTCGTCAGCCGCGACACCGATACCTTCACCAGCAGCAAGGGCAACACCCTGGTGGAGGTCGAGGCGGCACCCAACTCGGCGCTGCTGCCCGGCATCGACCCGCCACGGCACGTGCTGTACCGCAAGTTGATCAATCAGGGCTTCACCGTCCGCAATGTGCAGCGCCTGGAACCACGCATGCGTAAGGTAGCCCGAGACATCGTCGCCGATATCACCGCCAAGGGTGAATTCGACGCTGTCACAGACATTTCCGCGGAGATGTCGCTACAGGTGATCGCCGACGTGCTCGGCGTTCCCGCCGAAGACCGGATGGAGGTTTTCCGTTGGAGCAACGCCATCGGAAGCCTGGGCATCGAAGATCCCGACTACGCTCCGACTCCGGAAGCCCTCGGGCAGGCCGCTGCCGAAATGTTCTCCTACTGCGGCGAACTGGTGGCCCACCGGCGCAAGTACGGGCTCACCGACGACATCTTGTCGGCGCTGCTGGCCGCGGAGGTCGACGGCGAAAAGCTGAACCGCGACCAGCTGAACGAGTTCTTCCTGCTTCTGGCGATCGCCGGCAATGAAACCACCCGCAATACCCTGAGCCACGGTGTGTTGGCGTTGTCAGAGCACCCGGAGCAGCAGGCCCTGCTTGCCCGTGATCGCGAGGCGGTCAAGCCTGCCGTGGAGGAACTGCTGCGCTGGGCCTCACCGGTCATGCATTTTCGTCGTACCGTCACCCGTGACGTCGAAATCCGTGGCCGGGACATTCCCGCCGGCGATTGGGTATTGCTGCATTACCTGTCGGCCAATCGCGACGAGGACGTGTTCGATCGGGCGAGCGAATTCGACGTCACTCGCCCCGATGCCGGTCACGCTGCGTTCGGTGGCGGGGGAGTGCACTTCTGTCTCGGCGCTCAGCTCGCCCGGCTGGAGTTGCGCGTCATGCTCGAAGAGTTGTATCCGAATGTGCCGGCCCTGACGGTCACCGGGCCGCCCGACCGATTACGCTCGTCGTTCTTTCACGGCATCAAGCGCCTGCCGTGTAGTACGGGGTGCGGCTAGGCCTTCCAGCCACGCGTGAATTCGCACGGCCACCAAGGCCCATTCGGGCTCGACCATCATGTTGTGGCCCATCTTGGGAAAGATCTCTGCCGTGGTGCCGTAGGCCCGTGCGGTCTGATGCACTTCCCGCGGGGTGAAACATCCGTCGTCTTCGGCGCCCAGGACCAACACCGAAGTGTTGACCCGCTCCGGTTTGGGCAGGTTGAGAAACAACATATCGAGGAACCATCTGCCCGCATATTCTTCGGACAGTGGTGCGGTGTAGCGCACCACGTCGGCTTCCGGGGTGTATCGCGAGTAGAACTGTTCGCGAGCTAATTTTGGTGTGGCACCAACACCGTGTAATGACTTGGTAGTCAACAAGGTTCGTGCGGTATGCCACGGATGGCGCCTGCCCAGGCGCAACATGAACCCGGTGACCCCGCTCGGCGGTGCGGAGGCGAGCAACACGGCGGCTGGAGCGGTGTGTGACTCCAGGTACTTCTGGACCACGAACCCGCCCATCGAGTGGCCGACTACGATTGGCGGGGTCGGCAAGCCGTTGGCAACGGATGCGACATCGTCGACGTAATCGGCGATCGAACAGAGCAGATTTCGCTTCGGCTCGGCGCTCCTTCCGTGGCTGCGCAGGCTGACCGCCAGCGACCGATAGCCCTTGTCGGCGAAGAAGTCCAAGAAGTACTCGTCCCAATACCACGCGCCGTGCCAGGCACCGTGGACAAAGAGCACCGGCGGTTTCCCAGAATCGCGGCCCGGTCCCTTTTCAATTACCTCAAGCATGGGCAGACTCCTTTGTCGCGCCCTGAGATTAGCTTCTGGCCAACCGTAACGAGCGAAAAAGGCGATAATGGTGGGTGCCGCCGAACGTGAGGAGTGCCCCGACGTGACGGTGGATTCGCCCGAACAGCGCACGCTGGTCTTGACGGCCTTTCCCGTCGAGGCAGATGAGGTGCTGTCGCACACCGCACTCGACGTCGCCCCCGTGGTCGTGGCCGACCGTCGGCATTTCTATCTCGGCTCGATCGGCGGCAGGAAGGTCATCGTGGCGATGACCGGCATCGGCATGGTCAACGCCACCGAGGCCACCGATACCGCGTTGACCTATTTCTCCAGCATCGTTGGCGCGGTGGTGTTTTCGGGTGTCGCCGGCGGTGCCGGACGGACCGGCATTGCCGATGTGGCCGTACCGGCGCGCTGGACGATGGACAACGGCAAGACATTTCATCCGGTCGATGCCGACATGTTGGCTGCTGCCGAGACCCTGTCCGTCACACTGGAAAGTCCCAAACGGATGCGCCGTGAGCCGCGGCTGCTGATCGGTGGTGACGGCTGCAGCTACGACAACAACAATGGGCGCGCCTTCCCGGGTATCCCGCTCGGTGGCGGGGTGTTCGGCTGTCAACCGCGAAAGGCGCCAGACCGCTCGTTGTTCTACACCGGCAATTTCTTTCGGGCCGCGTGGCCATGGCTGCGGCACGGCCTGATCAGCAACGCGAAGGTCGTTTCGGCGGCGGATCCGGCCTTCGATGCCACCGACAGTGAGACCGCGGCGGCGCAGGCCGTCGCGGACGCGCACGGCGTGCCGTTCCTGGGGATCCGCGGAATGTCGGACGGACCGGGCGATCCACTTCGGTTGCCGGGCTTCCCGTTTCAGTTCTTCGTATACAACCGGGTCGCCGCGGTCAACGCCGCGCGAGTGACGGCGGCGTTTCTGCGGTGCTGGCCGGGCGCCTGATCTATTCGGACCCGCGAGCGACGGGGTGACTCGGATCCGAAGACCACTCGGACCACGACCCCGGGTACAGCGCGGTCTCGCGGCCCATCGCCGCGAGCGCCGCGACCGCGATGGTGGCCGTGACGCCCGAGCCGCAGTAGGCGCCCAACGGGCCGGTGCTGTCGATGCCGCGATCGGACAACTGCTGGGCGAGCGCGTAGTCACCGAGAAACGTGCCGTCGGCGGCGAGCACCGAGCCGCTGGGCAGGTTCCGTGCCCCCGGAATGTGACCCGCGACAGCGTCGACGGGTTCGGAATCGCCCCGATAGCGTTCCGGTGCGCGCGCATCGAGCAGCGTCACCGCGCCCGCGCCGGCTTGCTCGGCGGTCAGGGTAGGCAGCGCTCCGGCATACAAATCCTCGTGGGGCACAGTCACATTCCCCGCCTCCGGGGTGACGTCACCGGTCTGAAGGCTTCGCCCGGCAGCCCGCCATGCGCCCAGTCCACCGTCGAGGATGCGGACGTTCGCGAGTCCGGCCGCGGTCAGCACCCACCACGCGCGCGCCGAACCCGCGCGATTCCAGTCGTCATAGACCACGACCAACGAGTCCTGCTGGATACCCCAGCGGCGTGCGGCGGCCTGCAGGCTTGGTCCCGATGGCAGCGGGTGACGGCCGCGGCCGGACACGCTGTGATCGCTGAGTTCGTCGTCGAGGGACACGTAGACCGCACCCGGGAGGTGGCCGTCCAGGTAGGTCGCCCGGCCGTCGGGTTGGTCGAGCCGCCAACGGACATCCAATATCGTCAGCGGATTACCGCCCTCGATCAGTTCGGCCAGTTCCGTGGCGGTGATCAACACCTGTTCGCGCGCTTCCACGGTCCGCCTCCTCGTCGTCTTCAGCGAGCCTAGCGCTCGGACCGAAAGCGTTTCGTCCCAACAAACAACGGCGTAGCGTCGGCTATCAGCACCCGCCGTCGATGGGAGCCGATATGGGCAACATCTATCGGACAGCGCTCGCGGCAAGCGTCGCGCTCGCTGTCGTGACGGCGATTCCGGCCAACGCGATGCCAAATACCCAGTGCACGCTGGCGACACCGGTGACGGAAGTGCACAGTCTGTCGCAGTTGCCGCCGGAACTCGTCAAACTGTTGCCGCCCATCGCCGACGTCGGCGCGCCGTTCAACAAGACGGATTCGGTGAACGATCCCTCGTTGCCGTTCCGGCGGCTGATCCGCGCCGGCAACCGCGACGCCGACTGGTTCATCTGGTACGAACACGGCGGCGCGGGCTACTTCTGGCAAGCGGTGGTGGCGCGCGTGTTACCGGGTAGCCCGCCGACGGTGATCGCGAATGCCGGAACCATCACCGACACGCTGTGCAGTCTCACCGACGGCGCCTTTGCCGGCCACGTGCCGCCCTATCCAGCGGGCTCGTGGGGTGCGTCCGACTTCTAGGCGGTGTTCTCGGTGTCGTCGTCCGGCCCGCCGATGGCGGGGCCCAACGTCGCGAGCATGCCGGCCGCCGCCCGCTGCCAGGTGAAGTTCTCGGCACGGCGCCGCGCGGAGGTCCGGCGATGGTATTCGGGCAGGCTGATGACCGTGCCGACCGCCCGGGCGATGGCCTCCGGGTGGTTGTCGGCCGACGCTCCGCTGTCCGGGGTGATGATCTCGGTGAGCGCCGAGGTGCGCGAGACCACGGCCGGCGTGCCGCATGCCAGCGATTCCAGCGCGGCCAACCCGAACGTCTCGTGCGGGCCCGGGGCCAGGGTGACATCTGCCGAGGCCAGCAGCCCGGCGACGGTTTCCCGGTTGGAGACGAACCCGGTGAAGTCGATCGGCAGCCCGGTGGCCTGACGCTGCAGCTTGGCCCGCATCGGGCCCTCGCCCATCACGACCAGCCGAGCATCGACGCCGAAATCGCACAGCGCGGCCAGCGCGTCGATGCTGCGGTCGGCCCGCTTCTCCACCGACAACCGGCCGCAGTGGACCAGCAGCAGCTGGTTGGGCGTGGCCCACTGCCGGCGGACCAGCGCAGAGTGCCGACTCGGGTGGAAGGTCTTCAGGTCGACACCCAGTGGCACGGTGACGACGTTCTTGGCGCCGATGCGGTCGAACTCCTCGCGCGCGAATCCGGTAGTGCAGACGACGGTGTCGTAGTCGGCGGCGGTGCGGCCATTGGCAAAGTCGGCGAGGCTGCGCGCGGGTCGCTTCGGAAGTATTTGTCCGGCAAGGCGATCCAGCCGCTCATGGGAGATCATCACGGTCGTGGCGCCGTGTTCGCGGCCCCAGCGGCCCAGTGACCGCAGCGTCAGGCGGTCCGAAACTTCCAGCGCGTCGGGCTGCAGTGCTTCCAGCAGCGCCTTGACCGGACCCGGCATGACGGCGCGGTAACCGCCGGTGAAGGGAATCAGCCAGGCGGGCATAGTGATTCGCACCACACCCGTCGGCAGTAGGGTACGTTCGGCGCGCGACCCGGGAACGACCAGAAAAACTTCATGCCCGTTGGCGCTGTATTCCGCGCCCAATCGGTCCACCGCGGTACGAAGGCCGCCGGACCGTGGGCCATAGAAGTTAGCGACCTGTACAACGCGCATAAGCAGAGGACACGCGGCCGTTGTGTGCGTTCAACGATATGGACCTGACGTGTGCCTTAACAGTCCATGAATTCGGCTGTTATTCGCCGTCCTTCGATGTGCGTTCACGGGTTTGAGTGTGCGGCGGCCACGGTGGCGACACGCTGCTCGGTCACCCAGGAGACACACTCAACGTTTTCCCCAGTCCCAGCGCGGTGTGCTGAGCAGGTCCTGGCCGGTGATGCGAGTTTCGCCCCAGTCCTTGTAGAGCTCGATCTCCACGGCCCCGCCGCGATCGCTGTCCGCGACCGGCACCGTGTCGAGAAACTTCAGCAACGACCGCGAGTGCGTCACGACCACAACCTGAGTCTGCGCGGCGGCGGCGCGGATCAGTGAGGCAAGCGGTCGCACCAGGTCGGGATGCAGCGAGGTCTCCGGCTCGTTGAGCACCATCAGCGACGGCACTTCCGGGCTCAACAGCGCAGCGGCCCACAGCAGGAACCGCAGTGTGCCATCGGATAATTCGGCCGCGCGCAACGGACGCAGCATGCCGCGCTGACGCAGCTGGAGGTCGAACAACCCGTCGTGTATCGCGACCGAGATCGTGGCGCCGTCGAAAGCGTCTGCGATGACCCGGCTTAACTCGTCGGATCCTGATTCGAGGATGGTTTGAATCGCCGCGGCCAGGTCGCTGCCGTCGTCGCTCAGCACCGGGGTGCGCGTGCCCACCTGCGGCCGGCGGGCGGGTGCTTCGCCGTCGACACGAAACCCGTCGTAGAACCGCCACCCGCGCAGTCGCTCCCGCACCGCTGCGAGTTCGGGAAGCGCGTGCGGGTTGGCGTACTCGGCAAGCACACTGCGGTACAGGGGCAACGATCGGCTCAGTTCGTCAAAACCGTTGTCGGCGTTGACGGCTTCGGCGAAAGCCCGCGATCGGCTCACCAGCGTCGCGCTGGGCCGCAACACCGGTCCGGCGAATATGATCTCCCGTTTGATCTCGGGATCGCGGACGAAGACCGACGGCCCGGCCGACTGCGGGATGCCGAGGTCGACAAGATAGCCGAAATCATCTGCGGCGAAGCCCATTTCGAGCGAGACGGGCCGGGTGCGAACCGTGCCTTCGGTCTTGCGGGAGCGCCGCGCGCCCTTGAGTTGCTCGGGACCGGCCCACAGCACCGACTGCAACCCGCCCTCGCGGGCCAGTGAGCCGATGACCTCGCCCCGGCCGCAGTCCGCCAACAGGCGCAGCGCCCGGTAGACCGACGACTTCCCCACGCCGTTGGCGCCGGTGATGAGCGACAGCCGCCCCAGCGGCAGGATGACCTCGCGCAGCGACCGGTACCCGCGGATCGCGACCGTCTGCAACATGTCGCCGACTGTACGGACACCCTCTGACGCGTTGTCAGCTCTCGGCGGTGTCGAGCAGTTGCACCTCTTCGAGGTCCATCTCGGACTGCAGTTCGCGCAACACCAGGTCGTCGATCACCCGCTGATTGCGCAGCCCGATGATGGCCCGGCGCTTGTGCTCGAGCACCCCGAGGCGCACCCGCCGAATCATGTCGTCGCGCCGGGCCAGGTCGCCGGTCGAGGTGCCGTCGTCGCACTCCGTCACGAGCGCCGCGTGCTCGTCATATTCCTTTTGCAGGCGGCCCAGCATTTTCGGGCTGGCGCCGAGTTCGCCGGCCACCACCGGCAGCGCCTCGAGCGCGGCCTTGGCGCCGACACTGCGGGCCAGTTGGAGTTCCTCGGCGTAGGCGATGTCTTCGGGCATGCGCGCCCAGCGAACGACGGCGGGCAGGGTGATGCCTTGGACCAGCACGGTGGTGAGGATGACGACGACCACGATGAAGATGAGCAGACTCCGGTCCGGGAACGGCGCCCCGCTCAGCGTGGTCGCGGGGACGGCAAGCGCCGCGGCGAGCGAGACTGCGCCGCGGAATCCGGCCCACGCGGTCACGAAGCGCTGGCGCCACGGGACACGACGCTCCCGCTGCACCTCACGGCGGTCGATCAGGCGCAGCAGCAACGTGGTGAACTCGCCCCAGAAGATCCGCGACACGATGACGACGCCGGTGACGGCGAACGCGATGAACAGGGCATGACGAATTCCGCCGCCGACGCCGTCGATGCCGCGAATGGCGCCCGGGATCTGCACGCCGACGAACACCCACAGCGAGCCGTTGATCAAGAACGTTGCCATCTCCCAGAAGCCGTAGGACAGCAGCCGGGAACGCGCCCGAATCACCACCGGCCCGGAGTAGGCGAGCACCAGGGCCGATACCAGCACCGCGACTACGCCGCTGCAGTCCAGCGCCTGAGCCAGCAAGAACGCCGCGAACGGCGTCAGCAGGCTCATGGCACCTTCTTCTTGCGGCGCGTCGATTCGCTTGCGCGCCAGGGTGACCAACCCGCCGACCAGCAAGCCTGCGGCGATACCGCCCAGGTAGGAGGTGACGAAGCGCAGGACCAGATGGGGCGGGCCGATTTCGGCCCCGCCGATCGCGACGTGGATGGTCACGAAGAACAGCACCAGCGCCGTCCCGTCGTTGATGAGACTCTCGGCGCGCAGCACGGTCAGCGTCCGGCGCGGCAATTTTTTCGCCAGGCCGGCCACGGCGGCGGCGTCGGTGGGGGAGAGCACGGCGCCCAGGACCGCGGCCGCGTGGGATTCCATGCCGAGCGCGCGCGCGGTCCAGGACACGGCGACCGCGGTGACGATCACCAGGATGACGGAGAGGAAGACGATGATGCGCAGGTTGGCGCGGACCTCGCGCAGGCTGGTGCCCAGGCCTTCCCAGTACAGGATGGCCGGCAAGAACAGCAGCAGAACGATCTCGCCGTTGATGTGAATGTGGGCGAACGCGGGGATCAGACCCAGCAGCGTGCCCAGAAAAATAAGCAGCACCGGCGGGCCCACGCGATAGCGACGGCCCAGCACCGTTCCGACGATGACGGCCGACACGAGCGCAACGATGACTTCGAGCCCAAACACGTGCCCATCCTGCCGTACCGGACGGCCTCTAGTTATCTGGGCCGAAACACGTCACAAACATGTAATGGCGCAATGGGTTCGACGAGGCGCCCTACGTGCAGTCGCAGCAGTCGCCACAATCGCAGCAACAGTCGCAGCCATCGCAGCAGCAAATGCAGGCGCCGTCACCGCGCCCGCCCTTGCGTTTGTTGCCGGGGTCAGGGGTCTCGCCCTCGGGGTTTTCGCCGGTCGGATAGCCGGCGCCGACCGGCTGGTTGCCGAAGTTGATGCCCTCCTGCTGACCGTGCGGGGTGCCGCAGGTGGGATGGCCGGACCGGCTGAAGGTACGCGAGATCGCCCGTCGTACCTCGCGGGTCAGCAACCGCTGGGCCAGCCGGCCGTCGGTGAACTCGACCTCGGCCAAGGCCAATTCGATACCGAGTGCCGCGTCGTCACACAGGACCCGGGCCTGCTCCATCGGAGTTTCCGTGGCGGCCAACGGGTTCCACTTACCACGGGCGAGGTCGTCGTGGTAATCCTCGACCGCGTCGAGCAGGTGCGCGACCCGTCCGAACAGCTGACCGATCTCGCGCAGCGGCGCCTGGTTGCCCGGGCGGCCGGCGAGCAGTGCGGTGTGGGCGAACGCCTCGGCGACCGCGGTTTCGGTGGGCTCGGTCACCAGCAGCAGCGAGCTGCCCGGCCCGGCCGTCGCCTCGAGCTGTCCCTGGCGGTCCATCGCCGCGACTAGCACGCCGGTGTCGAATCCCAGGGTGTGACCGGTGTCGGTGCCCTGGCGCACCCAGCGCTCGGCGATGCGGCGCGCGGCCGGTCGCACGCCGGCGGCCCCGACCATGCCGTCGTGGTCGTCGACGTGATCGCGGACCCGGGCCGCGGCCAGGGCCAGGGACACGACGGCGGCCAGCCGTGCGCAGTCGCCGGTGGCCACCTCGGCGCGCCGCATGCCACGCCCCGGGCAGGGTCCGGCCGTGCGGCGGGTGGGCTGCTCAGGGGACTGCGCTTCGACCAGAAGGGAGACCACCAGGCCGTCGTAGTTGGTGGCGATCCGCGCGGACTGGCCGTAGTCGTCGCGGAGTGCCAGACACAATCCGCACAGTTGGGCGGTCCAGGCTGCTGCGAGCTCACTGCCCAGTCGATGACGGCAGGGCCGAATGATGCCGAACATGCACAGAAGCTACCCGACCCACAGCAAACGCGCGCCCGAAAACGACGACCTGGGAGCGGCGAGGGCAAAGATTGCCGTAAGGGAAAATCGCGCTGCCAACATGGTGATCATCACAATCCCGCGGCCAGGACGCCGAACGGGAACATTCTGCGCCCCGCCATAATGGAGGCGATGACTGTCGTGAAGATCAGGCTATTGATGACCGTCGCGATCCTCGTCTCGTCGATGCTGGTGGGTTGCCACTTCGAGAGCAGAAACCCGCCGACGTCGAAGTCCCTTGTGGTTCCGATGGATCAGGTGCTCAAGCAGAACAGCATCACCCAGAACGTCACGTTGGCGGTGGGGAACACGCTGAAACTGCAGCTGGGCTCGAATTACAGCACCCCGTTCCGGTGGCAGGTCGACACGAAGATCGCCGACGGTTCGATCATCGAGCAAACCAGTCACCAGTATGTACAGCCGAGCACCGATGCGCTGGGCGCACCCGGCAGCGAGGTGTGGATGTTCACGGCGCTCAAGCCGGGGACAACGACGATTTCCACCTATTACTCGAGCTTCGTGGGCAAGAACACCGCGCCGGTGTGCCAGTACACCGCGATCGTGACTGTGCAGTAAAACACTGCGAACGGCCACTGCCTCAGCTAACGTCTGGCTGTGCTTGGCTTACTTCGCAAGTGGTCGCAATTGACCAATGTGCCCGCCGAGTTGCACGACGAGCTCGAGGCCGAGGGGCTTATCTTTCTGGCCGGCCGGGTCGGCGTCGTGCGGCATTTCAGTGGGCATGTCCCGGGCGTCTTCTCGGCCTCGGGTGTCGCGCGCTATACGGGCGCGTTCGCATTGAGCGCCGCACGGGTCGTCGCCACCTTCCCGACGCGTGCGGACGCCAATCTGCGGTCGATCGACTGCCCCTGGGATACCAACAAGGGTCCGGCGGCCGCGACGATCACCCGTAAGGGTCTGCTGATCGACATCGATCTGCGCGGCGTGGACCGTGCTTTCAGCGGGTCGATGAAACTGCATTACAAGCGACGTGTGCCCGACGAGGTGCTGGAGCGGGTGCCGACCACGTCACTGCGGTTCCCGGTGGACCCGGTATTCGTGTATCGCGCCACCGGAGTGCGCCCCAAGTCGTAGGGTCAAGCGATGAACACCGTCGTGGACTTCCACTTCGACCCGATGTGTCCCTTCGCGTTTCAGACGTCGTTGTGGATCCGCGATGTGCGTGACCAACTGGGCATCACCATCAATTGGCGGTTCTTCAGCCTGGAAGATATCAACCGGGCCGACGGCAAGAAGCATCCGTGGGAGCGCGACTGGTCCTACGGCTGGTCGCTGATGCGGATCGGCGCGCTGCTGCGTCGCACCGACATGGAGTTGCTCGACCGGTGGTACGCCGCGATCGGCCACGAGCTGCACACCCTGGGCGGCAAGCCGCACGAGCCCGCGGTGGCGCGAAAGTTGTTGAGCGACATCGGCGTCGACGATGCGAATCTTGATGCGGCACTTGCCGATCCGACCACCCACGACGAGGTTCGCGCCGAGCATCAGACAGTGGTGGATGCGGGCGGCTACGGTGTCCCGACGCTGTTCATCGACGAACAGTGCCTGTTCGGTCCGGTGTTGGTGGATCCGCCGACGGGGTCGGCGGCGCTGAGACTCTGGGACGTCGTGACCGGAATGGCCGAGCTGCCGCATGTGTACGAGCTGCAGCGGCCCAAGACGGCGGCCGACGCCGAGCTGATCGGCAAGAGTCTGCGTCCGTACCTCGACGGTCGCGATTGGGTCAGCATCAATCGCGGTGAAGTGCTCGACGTCGAGCGGCTCACCGGTGGATCTTCGGGCTGAAATGTGGCGAGTGTGACTGCGCCGCCGGCGGGGGAGGCACACGTTTTGCCCGCCTCTGAGCGACAATTCGCGGCCCGGCGTCACCCACGCAGCTGGCGGGCGACCTCGCCGTACCGCTCGAAACGCTCGTCATCGCCCAGGGCGTTGTAAAGGGCTACGCGCGTGGCGATTCCGCCGTACTTCTGGGTCAGCGCGTCGGCCAGGCCATCCCACGTCGACTCGGTGGCAAAAGCCGCGATGTGTTCGTCGCTGATCTGGGCCGCCATGCCCGCGAAATCGCCGGCCTTCTGCTTCTCGCGGATGCGGGCAGTGGTGCCCTCGAATCCGGCCTCGTCCCAGATGAACGCGTAATTGGGGGTACTGCCGTAGAAGGCCATGCTGGTGCGCACCGTCTCGCGTTGGGAGTCGCGTTCTTCGTCGCTGTCGCCGACGATCGTCATGGCCGGGACGATGATCGCGATGTCCGACGGTGAGCGCCTGGCCCGCTGCGCGCCGGCGGCGATGTTGGGCAGCACATGACGTTTGAGGTAACCGAGTTCGCCGAGCGGGTGGACGTGCACGCCGTCGGCCACCTCGCCGGCCATCCGCAACATCCACGGATTGACCGCCGCGACATCGACTTTCGGATCGGGCGCATCGATCGGGCCCGCGCTCCACTGCGGCGTGATGAAGTCGAGGTCGTAGAACTCGCCGTGGTGATCGAGCTTGCCGGTACGGAACGCCGAGAAGCACGCCTTGACTGCCAGCACGTAGTCGCGCAGCCGCGGGCCGGGGCGTTCGAAGGCAACACCGTAGCGGCGCACGACATGCGTGCGCACCTGGGTGCCCAGGCCGAGGCGGAAGTTGCCGCCGGTCGCCTCCTGCAGCTCCCATGCCGCGGCGGCGGTGACGAACGGGCTGCGCGGGAAGGCCACCGCGACACCGGTGGACAGCTGGAGTCCGGGAGCTGCCTGCGAGGCCACCGCGGCGTTGAGATAGGCGGTGCGGCCGGTTTCGGTGAACAGCATGCCGGAGAAGCCGGCGGCCTCAGTGCGCTGGGCCACGCCGCCGATCTGAGTCAACGGTTGCGGAACCGTCATCACGTCAATGTGCACGGCGCAACCCTATGCCTTGTCGTGATTACTGGGCCGCGAGCGTGGCGTTCTGCGGAACGCGCGGAATCTCCGAGGCAGGCACCGGGGGACAGAAGAAGTTGCCCTGCACTGCGTCGCAACCGTATTCCTTGAGACGCAGGGCTGTTTCCGCGTCTCCGACACCTTCGGCGATCGAGGCGATGCCGAACTTCGTCGTCAACTCGATCACCGAACGGGCAATCGTGGCGGCGCGTTCGTCGTGCAGAATCGGCGCGATGAACAGGCGGTCGAGTTTGACGTCGTCGATCGGCAGTTCGCGCAGGTAGGTCAGCGAGGCGTAGCCGCTGCCGAAGTCGTCGATCGCCACCCGGATGCCGGACTCGCGCAAGCGATCGAGCACCGCGCGCGCCTTCGCCAGGTCGGCCACCAACAGGTCCTCGGTGATCTCGACCGTGAGCGAACTGGGGGACATGCAGCGCGCCTCGAGCACCGACATGATGCGGTCGGGCAGGGCGTCTTCGTCCAGCGAGGGCGCCCACAGGTTGATCGCGACGGGGATAGCCGCCCCGGCCGCGTACCACTCCGACGCGTCGGCGACCGCCCGCGACAGCACCAGGTCGGTCACGGCGTCCATGAGTCCGTGGTCGCGGACCAACGGCAAGAATTCGCCGGGCTCGAGCGTGCCGAGTTCTGGGTGCTCCCATCGGACCAATGCTTCGGCGCCACAGACGGATCCGGTCACCATGTCGAACTTCGGCTGGTACAGCAGCGTCAGCAGGCGATCGTCGATGGCCCGTCGCAGTTCGCCCAGCAGTTGCAGGCGGGCCATGCCGTCGTCGTGTGTCGGGTGTTTACCGCGCTCGGCAAACATGGCGGGGGTGAAAGTCTGCACATCGGTCGAGCTGGCGTGCTGAGCCCAGCTGCGGGCCGCGCTGGCCTGGTCGAGAAGCTCGGCCGGCATCAGGGCCGAGCCGGGTTCGGTTCCGGCTGAGGCCAAGCCGATGTTGAGGTGTATGTGCAGCCGATGATTCTCGAGTTCGAGAGGCTCGGCGAAGGCATAGACCAGTTTTCTTGCGACTTGTGCGGCGACCTCGGGGCGGTCTTGGACCAGGATGGCGAAGTCGTCCCCGTTCATCCGCGCGACCGTGTCGGCGGGGCGCACATTGACTTGGAGCCGCTCACCGACACTGCGCAGTAGCTCATCGCCGACGGCATAACCGAGCGTGTCGTTCACCATCTTGAAATCACTGATATTGAGCGCAATTACGCTGGCCGGGACGTCGTGGTGAATGTGCAACCGGGCCGCGTGCGCGAGCCGATCGTCGAATAGCCGCTGATTGGCTAACCCGGTCAAGGGGTCCCGCAGGGCCGCTTCTGACAGGGCAGCGGCCAGATGTTGTTTGCGGTCGAGCAATAGCAAGTGGCGGGCGACCGTGGCTATGAATAGCAGCACGCAGACCGAGAAAATGAATGCCTCGGCCCGGGTCGTGGGCCAAAAGTGCACAGCCCCCACGGCGATGGCCAACAACACGGGCCCGTACGGCAGCCACAGCGAGATTCTCGGCAGCGGCTCAGAAAAGCCGAGATCGAGCTCGGGGCCGGGGCGAGACGCAATTCCAGAAAGGGCGATGAAATACATTCCGACGGCCCAGCCGAAAATGACGACGTCATGGGGCACTCGTTCGGGATGATCTTCCCAGACGTGGATGATTCCGGCGATCGCAATGGCCGCCCAGCCCACGGTCATAAATGTCGGGGAGAGTTTGCGGCCCGGCTCGGATTTGCGCACGGTGATGATCGACATCACGAAAAGCCCGGCGTACACCGCGGTCGCGGCGGCCAACAACATCAAGGGCATCGTGACGATTTGTTCGGGTTGGCCGAAATGGCCCAGCACCAGGATGGCCAACACGATCAACAACGACGCCGCGACAAGGATGCCGTCGAGCAGGAGGCCGATCCCGAACCGGGAGTCGTCGCGGCTGGGAATGGTGGCGGCGGTGGCCAAGGCGCACAAGGGCAAGATGACGAAACCCAAGTTGGCCGCCGAGACGCCCGCCATGGGGGGAATGCCGCCCAGAGTTACGTACCACCACACCGCTTGGCCGGCCGTCCAGCCGGCTAGCCCGATGCTCAGCACGGTCCACGCGAGACGTTGGCGACCCCGACCGATCCGCGCGGCGGCGACGGCGCAGCCGTTGGAGAACATGCCGATAATCCAGAGTCCGATCGGACCGGTGACCGCGCGATCTGACGGGCCGGTTCTGGTGAACAACAGCAAGCCGAACACGAGCAGACCGACAGTCGCCAACAGAGCTAGCGCGGTTCGGCGTCGCGTCAGTGAGAACATTTCTCCTGCCCTGTCGTATGCGGTTGTCCGAAGCAGAATAAGGCACGGTGCGGGCGTCCGTGCTCCCTATAGTGGTGCTTTTAACGATTTCGCCGAAAAGTCTTCGGGTCGTTACGGGGTGGGCTGTCTGGCTATACCAGAAGTACCCCGGTGATAGCGATTCGGGAATGAATTCGAAATCGGTGATGCGGTGTCACTGAGGTTCTGCGGCAAAGACGACATCGGGGTTGAGGATGCCGGCCGGGTCGAAAGACAGCTTGATCCGGTGCAGCAGGTCGACCTTGACGGGGTCTTCGAGTTCGCGCCAGTACGGAGCCTTGGCGCGGCCGAGCCCGTGTTCACCGGAGATCGCGCCGCCCAATTCCATTGCGAGAGCGAAGATGTCGGTCAACAGCTGCTTGCGGGTGTCGGGGTCCTTGCAGAAGATCGCCAGGTGCACGTTGCCGTCACCGGCGTGGCCGCAGCCCGCCGCGCCGCCGCCGGCCGCCGTCGCCAGACCACGCACGGCCTCGAGGAACTTCGGCATGGCCCCACGCGGGACGACGGTGTCGATCAGGTCGTCGGCGCCGATCGCCTTCAGCGTCCAGAACGCGTTCTCGCGCGCCTCGATCAGCTTGCGCGCCGAACCACCTTCCAGCACATAGGCATCCGCGGCTCCGAGCTCGGCGAGCAGCTCACCGGCTCGCTCGATATCCTCTTCCAATCGGTCCGCGGTTCGGTTCTCAAGTCCCACAACGAGATACGCCTGACAGCTGTCACGGATCCGGTCGGGGACACCGAGTTCGAGGTTCTGGGTGTGGACGAGAGCGGCCATCGTCAGGTTGTCGATGTATTCAAGGATGTAGGGGCCTAAGCCGCTGGCGATGACCTGCGGCACCGCCTCCATGACCTGATCGAAATCGGCGAACGGCGCGAGCACCGTGGCGCTGTGCTCCAGGCGCGGATGCAGCTTGACGATCACCTCGGTGGCCAAAGCGAGAGTGCCTTCGGAGCCGACGATGAGTTGGGTCAGGTCGTAGCCGGTGGACACCTTCGCGATCTTGCCGCCGGTGCGGATGATCTCGCCGGTCGGCAACACGGCCTGCAGCCCGAGCACGTTGTGGCGAGCGATCCCGTATTTGACCGCGCGCATCCCACCGGCGTTGGTGCCGACGTTCCCGCCGACGCTGGAGGACAGCTCGCCCGGCTGGACCATGTAGCGCAAGCCTGAAGCGGTGGTGGCCTCGTCCAGCTCGGTGAGCGTCACGCCCGGTTGGACGACGGCGACCTGGTTGGTGGTGTCGATCTCGAGGACCTTATTCATCCGCTCAAACGAGATGACCAGCCCCTCTGCACGGGGCAGTGCCGCGCCCGACAGTCCAGTGCCGGATCCGCGGGCGGTCACCGGAACCTGGTGCTCGGTGGCCGCTTTCAGCAGCTGCGCCACCTCTTCGGCGGTGGCGGGTTTGGCGACGTATGCCGGCCGCTGCGGCGGGTGATTCAACTCTTCGTCGTGCCAGTAGTCGTCGGGGATGGCGTCGCCTACCAGGAGGTTGTGGCCGCCGACGATTTCTGTCAGCCGGGTCGCGATGTCGCTCATGAAGGCCTCACCTTCTGACTGTGCGTGCCGATCAACTCTATAGCCGTCGGCGTGGTGAGCCGCCGCACGTTATGTCGAGGCCGATAGCGGGAACCCGCGAGGCTGACTGTCTTCGGGGTCGGCGGAAGGAATACGCATTGTTCTCCTCGTATCGCTCGCGTCTGGGTACGCGGTTCGGGGCATACGAGCTGCGATCGCTCCTCGGCGCGGACGACACCGGCGAGGTATTCGGGGCGTACGACACCGCTAACGATCGGATGGTCGCCCTCAAGCTGGTGCGTGCGAAGATTGCGCGCAGTCCTGGCTTTCAGCAACGCTTTTGGCGAGAAGCCCAAACGGCGGCGCGATTGCAGGAGCCGCACCTCATCCCGGTGCACGACGTCGGCGAAATCGACGGAGTGCTCTTCGTCGATATGGAGTTGATCGAGGGCCGCAGCCTGCGCGACCTGCTGCGCGAGCAGGGTGCGCTGGAACCGTCGCGTGCGGTGTCGATCGCCGGGCAGGTGGCGCGTGCACTGGATGCCGCGCACGCCGCCGGGCTGGTGCACGGCGATGTGACGCCGGAGAATGTGCTGCTTACGCGCGACGACTTCGCGTACCTGCTCGACTTCGGCACGTCGCTTTCGGGCTCATTGGCTTACCTGGCGCCAGAACGGTTCAGCGGCGGCCGGATTGGACCTGCGGCGGATATCTACTCGCTGGCCTGTGTGCTCTACGGGTGCCTGGCCGGTCAACCGCCGTACGAGGGTGCTGAGCAGGAGATGCGGGACGCACACCTGTTCTTGCCGGCGCCGCGGCCCAGCATCATGCGCCGCGGCATCGGCCATGGCCTCGACGACGTCATCGCGGGCGCGATGGCAAAGCAGCCGGCGCAACGGTATGGCTCCGCGGGCGAGTTCGCCCGGGCGGCCAGGGAAGTGGTGTCGCCTTCTCATGAGCCGGTTGCTGCCGGTCCGGTGCTGCCCCGCACCCGACCGTTCCCGGCGATCTATCCGAATCCGGACGACACCGGTTTCAGCCCTTATGCACCGCCATCGGCGGAGCCTTCCGCGACGTCACGGCCTGCACCCGCGCGCCGCATCCATGCGCCGCTGATTCTCGCCGCGGCGGCCGTGGTGGTGTTGATCGCCGGATTGATACTGGCCGTGATATCGGTGTTCGGTGGCGATCACAACGGCTCGCCGCCCACGTCTGTGACGGCGGCGCCACCTGTGCCGTCGGCCGCGCCGTCGACGACCCCCAAGACGGCGACGCTGTCACGGCCGGTGAAGGGTGCCGACGGGTTGGGGTTCGTCGGCGAGACCGCCCGGTGTGACCCGGGGAATCCGCCCGCCGCCGTGGTGCGCACCAACAAGTCGCTGGCGGTGGTGTGCCAAAACCTCAGTGGTACTTACTATTACCGCGGTGAACGGATCAGCGACCGAGCCAACATCGAACTGTCCAACGCCGAACGCGTCGGCGATGGATTCGATGTCACCAATCCGGTCGACGGTGTTGTCTACCAGGTCCGGCCCGATCGGCTGAAGATCATCAGCAACGGTCACGTCGATTCGTCGGAGCGGGTGCTGGAATACGCGACGGCGTCGTAACCGGTTCGGGCGGGCCGAGAAGGCCGGTGCCGTAAGTACTTTGGGCGCCGATGCGGGTGCGCCATGCCATCACTGCTCTCAGTGACCCCCACCCACCGCATTTATCAGGCGTGTCACGAACTCGTCGTCCACCGGTTCTTTGGAGAACCAGCGTCGATAGAAGAGCGGGCCCACCAGGCTGGCGACCACCTCCGTGGGGGGCCGGTCTGAGGAGATTTCGCCGCGTCGTTGCGCGCGATCGGTCACGGCCACGAACGGCGACATCATTGCTTCGTGTAGGGCGGCCTGCACGCGGGCCAGCTCCGGATCGCGTTCGGCCGCATCGACGATCGACGGCAGAATCGACGCCCATTGGGCGCCCCGCAGGTCCGCGGCGAGGTCGTGGACCAGTGTGGCCATGTCGGCGTCGAAGCTGCCGCTGTCCGGAATCGGCCGAGACGCGCCGAGTTTGGAGCAGGCGTCCAGTAGCAGGGCGCTGCGCGATGGCCAGTGTCGGTAGATCGTCGTTTTGGCAACGCCGGAACGACGGGATATTTCCTCCACGCTGACTCCGCCGATGCCGCCCTCGGTCAGCAGCCGGTACGTCTCCGTGAGCACTGCCTCGACGGAGCGCTCGACTCGCTTGTCGAGGCCGGTAACGGTCGGTTTTTCCACGGACTCATTATCGCGATCTTGACCCCTGTTGTAACGCTACGCTACCGTATCGTATTGTTAGGTCGAATCGCGGCGATCATGGGCGTCGAACGAGGAGTTCATCGGGTGAAGGTTGACGGAAAGCTCGCCGTGGTGACGGGCGGGGGCGCAGGCATCGGCTTGGCGATTACGAAAGCGTTGCGAACCGCGGGGGCCGACGTACTGATCGTCGGCCGTAACGGAGCCCGGCTTCAGGCAGTCCAGGACATCGACCCCCAAATCCGAACCGTGACGGCCGATCTTCGCGATCCGGCCGAGCGGGCAAGGCTTGTCGATCAGCTGAGCAGGGGCCGCCCACTGGACATTTTGATCAACAATGCCGGCACGATGACCCAGATCGACCTCCGGGGCTCGACTGCTCAGACGTTGATGGAGGACGAGGTGGCCGTTGACCTGCTGGCGCCGATGCACCTGTCGATCGCCTTGCTGCCACTGCTGCTCGATCGATCCGAGGGTGCGATTGTCAATGTGACCACGGGCCTGATCTATGCGCCGTTGGCGGCCAATCCCGGGTATGCCGCGGCCAAGGCAGGCATGCACGCGTTCACGCAGGCGCTGCGCCAGCAGACCAGGAAGGGGCGGCTCCAGGTGCTGGAAGTGCTGCCGCCGACCGTTGACACCGACCTGACCCGTGGCTACGGCGGCCCGAAAATCACCCCGGCGGCGGTGGGCAACGCGGTTGTCCGTGGGCTGACAACAGGCCGCGACGAGCTGCGAATCGGGCAGGTGAAGTTTCTCTATCCGATGTCACGGCTGATGCCCAACGGCACCTTCTCGATCATGAATCGTTTTGTCACCCAAGAGTAAACCTGAACGCTGAGCGCTAAACATCAAACGAGAGAAGTAGTTTCATGACTGCTGCACCGGAAGTGCCGCCCTGGCTCGACACGACAGTGTTCCCGTATGAGAACCACTATCTGGAGATCGATGGCAATACCGTGCACTACGTCGACGAAGGCGCCGGCCCGGTGCTGCTGCTCCTACACGGGAATCCCACGTGGTCTTTCCTGTATCGGCATATGATCGCGGAGTTGTCCGGCTCTTTCCGATGCATCGCCCTCGACTATCCCGGATTCGGGCTCAGCACTGCCCGTGAAGGCTACGGTTACAAACCCGTCGAGCACTCCGCGATCGTCGAAGCCTTCGTCGAAGCATTGGGGCTCAATGACATACGGTTGATGGTGCAGGACTGGGGTGGCCCGATTGGGCTCGGATTCGCCGGCCGCCGCCCCGACCTGATCCACTCGTTGATCATCGGCAACACCTGGGCATGGCCCGCCCAGGATGTCACCCACATCGCCATGTTCTCGCGTATCGCGGGGAACTTGGTCAGCCGGTGGCTGATCAAGCGCTTCAATCTCTTCGTCAGGCTGCTCATGCCCTCTGGCGTCAGCCGCAGCTTGACCGCCGCCGAGAAGGCCGCCTACCGGGGCCCGTTCCCGACACCGCGATCCCGAGTGCCCACCGCATTGTTCCCACACGAAATCCTCGCCAGCCGAGCCTTTCTCGCCGAGGTCGAAGCCGGATTGCCCGCACTGGCTGACAAGCCGGCGCTGATCGTATGGGGCGATGCTGACACCGGATTCCGGGCCAGCGAGCGTCAGCGATTCGAAGCCGCGTTCGCGCGCCACCGCACGGTCATTCTGGGCGGTGCCAAGCACTTCATTCAGGAGGACCGTCCCCATCAGATCTGCGCGGCAATTGTCTCCTTCGAACAGCAGACGCGTGGCGGGTAATACTGGGCAGACGCGGAAGGAACGATGGTGGCGTCCATTCAGGCCTACCCGATGCCGGCTAACGGCGGCGTCTCATCCCGCGGGATTGTGCACGACGACGGATAAAGCGCGCGCGATTCTCGTTGTGCGGTTGCGATATTGGTGTGGCGTCGCGGGGTCGAAGGCCAAGGAATCGCCCTCACCGAGCCGCAGTGTGTCGAAGCCGATGACGGCTTCCAGCTCTCCTTGCAGCACGTACAGATACTCGCGGCCGTCGTGCCGTACGGCCTGGCCACCGTCGCAGGACTGGCCACCAGGGGCGTAGACCACCTCGAGGAAGTCGACCCGGTCGTCATGCGTCGGAGTGAGTCGCTCCCAGCGGACCCCCGTCGAGAGTTCGATGACGCTGCGATCGCCCGCGCGTTGCACGATCCCCGTCCCGTTGGCGCCGCTCGCGCGACCCCAGTGGTGCGACGCAGTGGGTGGGGGCGCGAGCGCATCACCTGGCGCTGAGGACGCGGGCGCGGTTTTCGGGAGGTCGCCGGTGCCGAACAGGGCGTCCAGCGAGACGCCGAGCTCATTGGCCAAGGCGTAGACGACGCTGGCGGACGGTGTGGTAACTCCGCGTTCCACCTGCGAGACCAGACTCGCCGAGCAGCCGGCCCGGCGCGCTAGTTCCCGCACCGAGATGCCGCGCGCGTTCCGGAGCTGTCGAAGTCGCGGGCCGAGGCCCGTCGCCGTCCCCCCGACCGTGGGAGCCGTTGATCCGTTTTCTGTCACAGTTGCTCAGACCGTCCGTTATGTTGTACAGCTGTTTTTCCGGTTAGGGTACACAACAGCAGCCACAGTGCGCACTTAAACCCTGATAGAGGAACAGAAGTCGCGCTTACTCCGCGCTGCCATTCGGTTGTGCTGTGCGTTATCCTGCACACTCATGTACTGTAAAGCGGACAGGCAACGGACGAGGAGCTGAGACAAACATGGATCCTGACATTCGGATTGGTTGGCTGGGTACCGGCCGATTGGGGAGTGCTCTGGCGGCCCGCATGATCTCGAACGGCGTCGCGGTGACCGTCTGGAATCGGACCGCATCGAAAACGGCGCCGTTGGTGAACCTGGGCGCCTCCCGCGCGGAAACTCTCGGCGCGTTGGGCCGGTGCGACATCGTGTTCGTCACCGTGATGTCTTCGCCAGATCTGCTGGCCGTCACGGTCGGCTCCGATGGATTGTTGAGCCAGCAGCACGCGCCGCGCATCATCGTGAATTGTTCAACGGTGTCCGCCGAGGCCGCCGCTGAGGTCAGGGCCGAGGCCGAGCGCCGCAACGTCGGGTTTCTGTCAGCACCGGTCAGCGGCAACCCCGACGCGATTGCCGCTGGATCCGGGTCCATTGTCGCGTCGGGCCCGACGGAGGTTTTCGATGCGGTGCGGCCCTATCTGGAGGCGATCGCAGCCGGCGTGACCTACGCGGGCACGCGCGAGGAGGCGCTACTGGTCAAGCTGGCCCATAACTTGTTGGTGGGTATCTTTACCGAAGCGCTGGCCGAGGCGACGACTCTGGCGGAGAAGGGGGGCGTGGCACCCTCGGTTTTTCTGGATTTCATCGACGGGTCGGTGCTGGGCTCGAAGTTGTTGTCGGCCAAGGGCAAAGCAATTCGCGACCGCGACTACGAACCCACCTTCACCACAGCGGGTATGCGCAAAGACTTCGATCTTGGGCTGGCTGCGGCACGGGAGCTTGAGGTTCCGATGCCGATTGCCGCGAGCACTCACCAACTGCTCCAGACCGCCATCGGCCACGGATACGGCCAGTCTGACTACGTCGCGCTGTACGCCATGGCCACCCACGGCGCCGGGCTTGCTGATGGGCGGCCCTAGGAAAGCGGTCAGCCCAACGACTCGAACCCGAAGGGGGAGCTGGTTATGAACGAGGCAACAGTCAATTCGCCTGGCGGCGTTACTATTGCGGGCAAGCGCGTTTTGGTGACCGGGGCGAACCGCGGTCTCGGTAAGGCATTCGTGCAAGAGCTGCTCGACCGGGGAGCAGCCCGCGTGTACGCGGCGGCCCGAAATCCTGGCGCGGTCGACTGTGACGACGCTCGCGTCGTCCCGTTCAGTCTCGACATCACTAAACCGGATGACGTCCGAGACGCGGCATCGAGGTGCCCGGACGTCACGGTGCTGATCAACAACGCCGGGGCGATGCTGCGAAGCCCGTTGCTCGCGTCACCCGACCTGAGCGCGGCACGCAGCGAGATGGAGACCAATTACTTTGGAACACTGGCGATGTGCCGTGCATTCGCACCCGTGCTTGCCCGCCAAGGCGGCGGCGCGCTGGTCAACGTGCTGTCGATCGCCAGCTGGTTCGCATCTGCGTTCAACGGTTCTTACGGGGCGTCGAAATCGGCCGAGTGGGCCCTGACCAACGCGATTCGCGTCGAACTGCGCGCGCAGGGAACCCTCGTCGTCGGCGTGCACGCGGGGTGGATCGACACCGATATGGCCGACACCGTGGCAGCAGCGAAGCTTTCACCCGGCGACGTCGCTTCCCAGACGCTGGCTGCAATTCAGCACGGTGAAGAGGAGGTGCTGGCTGACGACATGACCCGCCACGTCAAGGCGTCGCTGCCTCACGACCTCACTTCACTGTACCCCGATGTTCAAAAACGTTGGGACGCCGGCGATCTGCCCTGGTGAGGATGGACTCGAAAGGAATCACGGATGTCACTGGAAACCACGGCCGGCCTGGCCATCAATCACGTGGGGGTGACCGTCCCCAATATCGATGCGGCGATCGACTGGTATGGCAAGGTCTTCGGCTTCCGCTGCATTATGGGCCCGCGGGAGCTTGATTCCGACGAACACCCAGAGGCCGCCGGCTTGTTCGGCAGTAGGTTTCGCCGAGCTCGGCAGGCCCATCTGCTGAGCACCAATTCGGTTGGTATCGAACTGTTCCAGTTCGTCGACCCGCCTACGCGCGGGCCGCGGTCGCCGCTGGATTCGGCGCCCTGGCTCGACCGTGGTCTGTGGCACTTATGCATCACCCACCCGGACGTTGCGGGCATGGTCGACCGCATCGTCGATCAAGGCGGCACATTGCTGGCGGCGCCGTACCACTTCGTGCCCGGCCGGCCCTGGATGCTGGCCTACACCACGGATCCGTGGGGCACCGTGATTGAGGTGATGAGCCACAGCTATGCCGAGGCTTTCAGCAATTGGCCTCAGCCGGGCCAATTGTCGCCACCCACACTCCTGTGACTCCCGTGACCAGCACTATCCGACCTGCCGGCTCACGGTGGCAATCGTGCAGCCGTTCTGTCCCGCACGCCACGCATGGAAGGCGGCCACGATGGTCACCGCGTGGCCGGTTCGAAGCCACGCCTCACCGGTCTCGGACTCGATCGCGACGGTGCCGCTGAGTACCAGGCAGTGGTCCACGCTGGAAGTCGCATGCAAGGGAATGTACGTGTGAGGCCCGATCGAGGTGATGCTCCAACTGATTTCACCTTGGCCAGCGGCTGAAGGTGCATTGTCGGACGCAGCGCCCTCGGTGAGTGGCCAAAGCCGGCAAGAGAGCACGGCCGCCTCATCCAGCGGTTGGTCGGCTGATTTCCACTCGAGGGCGGTCCTGGTCGCCGCATCGCTGAACGATACGGTTTCGGCCTGCACCGTTTTGTCGGTCAGGATTCCTGAACGGCCACTGCCGGCAACCCCGACGACGACGACGCGAGCGTTCACGACGGGCTGCCGGCCGCTGGCGTCAACGTGTTGACTCACATCATCACCCCAACCTCTCCAGCCGGGGGACAACCTGGTCGCCCAGACGGGCAACATAGCCGACTGGATCCGGATTGCCGGGCAGCGGACCGATGTTGATGAGCTCGACGCCGGCTTGAGCGAACCCTTCCACCGCGCGCCAGAATCCTGTCGGATCGTTGAGCGGGTCCAAATGCGGTCCTATCATCAGGGTCTTGCGGATCTCGGCGGGGTCCCGTCCGATCACGTCGCAGTGCTGCCGCAAAACATCGATTTTGCGCGTGAATTCTTCTGCGGTAGCCACACTGCTGTTCCAGATATCGGCGTATTGGGCGACCAGCCGTAGCGTCTTCTTTTCCCCCGAGCCGCCGATGAGGATCGGGGGTCGCCTAATGGGCGGTGGTTGGCAAATCGTTTCGGCGAGCTGATAGTGCCGACCGTGGTAGGGCCCGTCGTTGTCGCTCCACATCTGCCGGCAGATCTGGATTGACTCCTCGAGCATCTCGAAACGTCGCGCCAGTGGCGGATAGGGAATGCCCAGCGCCACATGCTCGCGCTCATACCAGGCGGCGCCGATGCCGAGCACAGCACGGCCCTGCGACAGGACGTCCAATGTGGTGAGCGTCTTGGCAAGGACGCCGGGGTAGCGGTACGTGACCCCGGACACCAACATGCCCAAGGCGATCTTTTCGGTCTGCGCGGCAACGAATCCCAGCGATGTATAGCCCTCCAGGAAGGGATCAGTTGCCTGGCCGATCCCTTCCATCTGGAACATGTGGTCGGCCAGCGTGAACATAGTGGCCCCGGCCTGTTCGGCGACGTGGGCCGACTCCGCCAGGGTTGGCCCCAACTTCTCCGGAGCGCCCGGCAGAAAATCGATGAAATGTATGCCTAGATCCATATCTTCGAGATCCCTATCCGTCTGATGATCGCTGCCTCAGGGCTGCCAGCCGCCCGCGCGGAGTCGGCGAGACGTGGTCGCCACAACAGCCATTCCGGGCCGCCCAACCAAAAACGGCAGCGACCCAGTAATCAAGTTAACTTGATCAACCTAGGCTGTCAATACCTACTGGAACGGGTTCGAATCGCTGCTTAGTTCTGCGGATCGGTTGCGGCGGCGCTGGTCACCCGGTCCAATACGGCCATCGCGTCGATGATGGTTTGTCGTTCTGCTTGGGTGCAGTGGCGAGAAAGCGCGGTGGTCAACCATTCGTCTGCGATCCGGTTTCGCCCGGAGATCACTTTTTCGCCGGCGGCGCTGAGCGACAACAGTATTCGTCTTCCGTCGGTGGGATCTCGCCGTCGTTTGATGAGCCGCTTGGCTCCAAGCGCACCCAGGATGGGTGTGATGGCTTGCGGTCGGACCTTTTCGGCGTGTGCGAGGTCGGCGGCGGACATTGGCCCCTCTTTGCCAAGCCGACTGAGTATGGCCTGCTGTGGCGGAGTCAGTCCCGAATTGTCTGCGCTCGCTAGAAGCTGGCGGCGCAGCCTGCTGAACACGACCCGTAAATCGTGCGCGGCGCGCGCAGCTGATCGGTAGGTATCGTCCGCATTCACATGTTGCAGGATATCCGCAGCAGCGTCTTTGCCAAGCTATCTTGATCAAAACCCCTTGAGTTAGTTGGCTTGCTGCTACCGGGAAGTCAGTAGCCCCGAGTCGCGGATCGCATGAGCCAGCGTTTCGAGTTCGGCCGGTTCATACGGGGTCGGTAGATAGACGATCGCTAAGTCCAGGCCGCGCTCGCCCAGGGCTGTGCATTCGTCGATCACCTCCGCGAGATCGGTTTCTGCGTTCCATGCGAGTTGTGCTGAGATCCTGATGTCTTGGGGATCGCGGCCGATGTCGGCGCAGTGGGTGAACAACACATCGCGTTTGTGGGCGAAGACATCCGGTGTGCCGTTGGAGAAGTTCCAATGCTGCGCATACTTGGCGGTGATCCTCAGGGTCCGCTTTTCGCCGCCGCCGCCGATGCAGATCGGCGGGTGCGGTCGCTGCGGGCCCTTCGGTTCGTTGCGGGCCGCTTTGAGCCGATAGAAGCTGCCGTTGAAGTCGGTGGACTCTTGCGTCAGCAGTGCGATGAGCACCTGACAGGCTTCCTCAAATCGATCCAGTCGTTCGGTGACCGACCCCAGTTCGATTCCGTAGGCGTCGGATTCCCGCTGATTCCAACCGGCGCCGATGCCGAGCTCTAGCCGGCCGCCGGAGATGATGTCCAGTGCGGCGGCCATATTGGCAAGGACCGCCGGGTGGCGGTAATGCATGCCGGTGACGAGCACCCCCAACCGCAACCGCGTGGTGGCCTGTGCCAACGCCGTCAGAGTGGTCCACCCTTCGAGACAGGGCCCGTTGGGGTCGGGGAACAGCGGGGAGAAATGGTCGAAAACCCAACCCGACTCGAAAACCTCGATTTCGTCGGCCGCCTGCCACAATCGCAGCATATCGGGCCACGTCGTGTTCTGCGGAGGAGTCTTGAACGCGAATTGCATGCCCGCCACCACCTTTGGATCTAGAAGAGCGTTTTGCCGTTGGCGGCTATGACCGCTGCAACTGACTGACCGCCGGAATGTTGCGGGTAGCCAACAGACCGCCGTTGACCGGCAACTCGATGCCCGTGATGAAACCGGCGGCATCCGAGGCCAAAAACAAAGCCGCCTCAGCGATGTCAATGGGCCGTCCGGGCCGCGTCAGCAGCATTGATGCGAAAGCCTCTGCGGCGTCGGGATTCGCGTCCAGCAGCGTCTGGGCGTTATCGGTGAGAATCGGCCCGGTGATGATGGTGTTGGACCGCACCCCCGCCGAGGCGAAATCGACCGCGATCTGACGGCTCAGTGCGTTCATCGCTCCTTTTACCGCGGAATATCCGGCCGACTTAGGCACGCCGATCAGGGAACTCGACGCGGAAATGTTGACGATCGCGCCCGCGCCCGTCTGGCTCAGATGGGGTAAAGCGTATTTGCAGGCCCAGAATTGTCCGAAAAGTCCCGGGGTGATGATTGCGCTCAGCTTGTCGGTACTCAACGTTGCGACGTCGTTGTCACCACCCGCGACCACATCGGTCGGAGCGGCGTTGTTGACCAGGATGTCGAGTCGTCCGTAGGCGCGGACCGCGCCGTCGACCGCGCGGGCAACGTCCTGTTCGATCCCGATATCCATAGCGACGAAGGTCGCCTCACCGCCGGACGCGCGAATCCGTTCTTGGGTTGTCACACCGGCCGATTCGGTACGGCCTGTGAGCACCACTTGCGCGCCGGCTTCGGCAAAGCGCTGTGCAATCTTCTCCCCGATACCGCGGGTTGACCCGGTAATCAATGCACTCTTGCCCTGCAGGACCGCGCTGGGATGTGCCATGAAAGTAGCCTCTTTCAACGTCAAACAGTCAGCATAGATTGATCAAGTCGGGTTGACTAACTTCGACCGTAACGTCGGCGCGACGGGCGCGCAACCGGATGTCTGCGTGACTCGACCCTCGTCGAGATGCGGAGCAGGGGACGACGGCTTATGCCAATGGCCCTCGTTGAGCGCCATTGCCGGGGCCGGGCCACTCGGACGCGTCATTCGACGGCGGAGATATCTGCGGTTTCGAGGTTTTCGGCGCATCGCATCAAGAGTTCGGCAAGTCGGTTGCGCGTTGCGGCCGACATTCCCTGCAACATCATCGATTCAACGTGGCGCACCGCCGAGTCCCCGCCGGCGAGGAGTCGCGCGCCCCGTGCGGTCAGTTGCAGTGAGCGTGCCCGACCGCGCGCCGGTGCGCTGGACGGCTCGACGTGTCCGTCGGCCCGCAGGGTATTCAGCACGTCCTGCAGGGATTGTCGCGTAACGAAGCAGAGACGAGCCAGTTCCGCGGCCGACGCCTCGGGATGGGCGGCGAGTGCTCGCAGTACCGAGTACTGAGCCATCGACAGCCCCGTCGGTTTCAGCGCCGAATCGCAATGGCGTCGCAGGGACTGTTGTACTCGTTTGACCAGGTATCCGGGACCCTGCTCTGCCTCCGTCATGTTAGGAACCTTACATCTATGCTACCGTCGTCTATGTAAGGAACCTGACATAGCTAGGAGTCTCATGTTCCCTGAACCTCCGGGGCACTCGCGGGTCTCCGCCGACGCGGCCCACCGCGAACTCCGATGATCATCGAGACCGCCACGCCGACCCTGGGTGTACTGACAACGTTCGACGTGGCGTCCCGGGCCCATGCTTCGGTGGTGGCGTCCTTGTGTGATGCTGCAGAGCAATTCACCGCGGGCACAGCCGATTTCGCCGGTGGAGCCTGGTTGACCAGGGTGACCGCAGCAGGGCAGTCGGCCACGCCCGGCATCGAGCGTGTGGTGCAATATCTGCAATGGGACCACCGAGCCGACGCCAGGGCTCTGCTCGCCGACCCGGCAACCGCGGGTCACCCGGCCGCCGCGCGTTGGGACAACGGGGATCTCAGCATCGTCAGCACCGGCCTGTACCGAGTCGATGCCGTGGTGAGCGGCGATGGCCAGGGCCGCGCTGTCATCGAGGTGCCGCACCCGGACAGTCAACTGGTCACCGGCATCATCACCATCGACCCCGTGCCGGGCAAGCAACGCTGGATCAACGAGTACAACCAGAGTGAGACGCGTGATCACATCCAGCACCTTCCGGGCTTCGTCTCCGGCAGCTTCTTGATCGCCGAAGACGGTCAGCTCCTCACTGAATTCGTGCAGTGGGTGTCGACCGATCACTTCACCGCGGCGTTTCACGACGACCGGTTCCGCGAACACATCGATGTGGCCAACCACTACTCGACGTCGGATCTCGCTGTGTACCAGGTCGATCGAACCCTGGAGCGAAATAAGGTTCGACGTTGAGCACCGTGGCGGTATTCGGCGCCACCGGCCGAACCGGGACCCACATCGTCGATCAGGCACTGACGCGTGGACACCACGTCATCGCTGTCGCCCGGAACCCAGCGACCCTCGGCGACATCGCGGCGAAGTGGTCGGGTACCGGCCGATTGCGCACCGTCATCGCTGATGTGCGCGACCCGGGGTCGGTCGACGCGGCCGTCCACGAGTCAGAGGCCGTCATCTCGGCCATTGCCAGTACGGGGCGCCATCCCGACGGGTTGTTTTCGGCGGGCACTCGTAACATCGTCAATTCCCTACAGCGGCAACAGATCTCGCGATTTATCTGCATCTCCTCGCGCGGGGTCAATTTTCACGACCCGGCGCTTCCTCTTGTCTACCGCGCAGTGATTCGTCCGTTGTTCCTGCGCGAGGTGTACGCAGACATGCAGAATATGGAGGCCATCGTGCGAGAAAGCGACTTGCAGTGGACCCTGGTCCGCGCGGCGCGTTTGACCGACGCTCGCGCGCGCGGCGACTACCGCATCGAAGACGGACGCAATCCGCCGGGAGGGTGGACGCTATCGCGCGCCGACCTCGCGGCTTTCAGCCTCGACCAATTGGAGACGCCTGAGTGGATCCGCCGTACTCCGACCCTGGCGTACTGAGGGGTTACGGCTGCTCTAACAGCCTGATGGGGTGCAGGCCGTCGACCGCGCCGACGAACGGTGGGTGGATGCTGTAGCCGATCATGCGTTGGATGTCGGCCGAGAGTCGTCGCGCGACGTCCTGTGGCACCGACAGTGCGAAGGCCTCCATCGTCCGCAGCCATGGTTGGCAGTACTGGGCGGTGATGGCAAGCCGTGACTGGTCGGTGGTGTTGGCGCCGCCCCCGTGCCAGAGCGTTCCGACGAAGAAGACGCAGGAGCCGGCCGGCATGACGACAGGAATCGACGTGTCGTCGGGGCCGGGTGGGCGGTTGGGCCAGCGGTGGCTGCCGGGGAAGACGACGGTGGCGCCGTTGTCGGCGGTGAAGTCGTCGATCGCCCAGATCGTCGCGGCGGCCAACGGGTCTCGCGGTCGGGGGATCGGGTAGAACCCGTCGTCGTGGTGGGGCAGCTGCGCGGTCTCTCCGGGCTGAATGTTGATGGCCTGCAACGCCGAAAGCAGGTAGTTGGGCATCAACAGCCGGTCGAGTACCGCCAGCACGCGCGGATGTTCGACAATTCGGTCGCACTGGCGAGTCCTGCTCAGCACGCTGTAGATGCGCTGGGTTTTCCGGCCTTCGAAGGCGTTGCGTCCGGTGTGGCCGAGCCAGGGGGTGACGGTGTCGCGGATCTGCTGGCACTCGTCGGCGCTGAGCAGGTTCTCCCAGATGACATAGCCGTCGCGATCCAGGGCCGCCATGTCGGCGTCGACGATCGCCGGGTCGACTTGTGTGCCGCTGCTCGGAGTCCATTTGTGCCGGCCCGCCAAGTCGTTCTTGAGGTCGGCCAGCGTCGTGACGGGCTCGTTCATGTATCGACAGTGGACCTCGGCTGACCGCTGGTCAAGGAGGGTGGCATGCGTTTTGCGTGGCTACCGCAGGTTTCGGTTTCGGGATCTCTGGTTAACCCGAACCTGGTAGGAGGCTGCATTGCGGCAACCAAAACAGAATGTCAGCTCTCCGACAGGCGGAATCGACCTGAAGCTCGACGGTACTGCGCGTCACCGCGCCCACGACACCAACGAGGTGGTCACTGCGACGGGCGCGGTTGTCGTCGGCGCTCGCTACGAACTGCGCGGTCTGCTTGGGTCGCGGCGCGATGGCCGAGGTGCGCGACGGGTGGGATATGAAATTGAGCCGGCCCGTCGCGGTCAAGCTGCTCTATCCCGGAGCAAGTGCGCGGCCGGACAGCCGACCCCGGTTCGAGATGGAGGCGCGGGCGGCCGCGCAGCTGACCGGCCGGCACGTCGTCGTGGTGCACGATGTCGGCGAGCACAACGGGTTGCCGTTCATCGTCATGGAGCGGCTGCCGGGGGTGTCGCTGGCCGACCACATCGCGCGCGGGCCGCTGCCGGTGCCGTTTGTGCACGCCGTCCTCGACGGGGTTCTCGACGCACTTGCCGAGGCGCACAACATCGGCATCCTGCATCGCGACGTCAAGCCGGGCAACATCTTGTTCACCGCCGCCGGCGAACCCAAGCTCGCCGATTTCGGCATCGCCAAGACATCCGGTGCCGCCTACACGATGGCCGGCGAAATCATCGGCAGCATGGCCTATTTGAGCCCCGACCGGCTGGCCGCCAAGCCGGCCACGGTGGCCGACGATCTGTATGCGCTCGGCGTGGTGGGGTATGAGGCGCTGACCGCGCGACGGCCGTTTCCGCAGGAGGACCTCGGTCCGTTGGCCCACGCGATTCTGCACGAGGCGCCACCGCCGATTGCCGCGCTGCGCCCGGATGCGCCACCGAACCTTACCGCCACGATCGAACGTGCGATGGCGCGCGACCCGGCATGGCGGTTTGAGCATGCGCATGCGATGCGAGCCGCGCTGGCCGGCGCCCACTCGCCGCCGCCTGTCCGGGTGCCGACTCGGGTCATGCCGGCGCCGCTGCCCGCGCTGACGGGCTACCTGCCCGCGGGTCCTGGCCCTTCGCGGCGCAAACTGTGGATCGCGGCGACCGTCGCCATGTTCGTGCTCGCGTTGATCCTGCTGATGATCGATCCGCCGTTCTCCTCGGGGCCGCCGACGCCGGTCAACACCACGACAACGCCGATGCCGCCGCCACCGACGACAAGCTTCACCACGACCACCACACCCAGCAGCAGCCTCGAGCAACCGCCGCCGCCCCCGCCCAAGCGGCCGAAGAAACACAAAGGCGGACCAGGGGACTGAGTGCCGCTCAGCTGCGTTTGGTTCCGGGCGTGAAGGTGACCGGCAGCTTGCTCAGGCCCGTCATGCTCGGGTTGCCCAGATATTGGTGGGCTTCGTCGTCGTTGACCCGGTAGTCGGGGATGCGATCGAGTACCGCCTTGACCATTACCTCGGACATCAGCCGCGCCAGGTGCGAGCCGATGCAACGATGTGGTCCGAGCCCAAACGCTAAGTGGCGGTTGGGGCTTCTGTCCAGGATAACGTCGTCGGGGTTTTCGAATTCTTGTTCGTCGTGGTTGGCGGAGAGCCAGCTGATGATGAGCCGGTCGTTTTTCTTCAGCTGTTGGCCGTTGAGCTCGACGTCTTTGGTGACCGTGCGGCTCAGTGAGCGGTTGACGCTGAAGTAGCGCAGGAATTCGTCGGTGGCGGTGCGGTAGAGCTCGGGGCGGTCGATGAGCTGCTGTCTTTTGGCCGGGTGCGTGCCGAGGTATCTCAGTGTCAGTGCGGTTTGGGACGTGGTGGTGTCGACGCCGCCGGCGATCAGGTTCCAGAGGATGTTGAGCAGCTGCTCGTTGGTGAGGTGCTGCCCGCCGAACTCGAATTGAATCAGGAAGCTGGTCAAGTCTTCTCGTTTGTCGGCCCGTCGTTGCGCGGCGTGCTGCAGGACTTCTTCCATCATGGCCGGGACTTTGGCGATGGCCTCGGCGTATTCGGGGCTGTCTTGGGGGACGGCCATGACGTTGTGGAACATGCTGGCGTAGATGTTCCAATTGTCGAGAGGCAGGCCCATCAGCTTCATCGTGAGGATGGCCGGCACCGGGCTGGCGTAGTCGAGGACGAGATCCATCTCGCCGATTTCGATATGCCGGTCGAGGAACTCGTGGGCCTTGCTCTCCATGAACGGCCTCATCTTTTCGACGGCACCGGGGGAGAAGAACGGGGCGAGCGCGTGCCGCAGGGCCAGGTGGTATTCGCCGCCGATTTCGCCGATGCCTAGCGCCGGCTGACCTTCGGGGCGCGGGACGCCCATCTCGCCCTGGTAGTTAACGCCGTCTTCGGCGTCGGGCTCGTACTTGTGGGCGAAGGTGCCGCCGTCTCTTGCCGTCGTGCTCACCGCGTCGTAGCTGCTGAGATACCAGAAGCCGTCGTAGTTCGTGTTCCACGCGACCGGGCACTTATGCCTGAGCGCGGCGTTAACGGCGTCCACGTTTTCGTTGAACTCGTCGGAGTGATGGTCGAAGTCGACTATCGCGTCTGCTGCGACGCCGGGGCGGTGAGTCAATGCGTTGCCTTCCTGGCTATCTTTGCATTATTACGCTTTTGGGCCGGGCGACTGAAGTGGGAGCAATGAGCAGCTACCGAACGACCTTCAATCACGTGGGCTTGTGCGTCGCGGATACCCAGCGGTCGCGCCGGTTCTACGAGGAAGTCCTCGGGTTTCAGTTCTGGTGGGAACTCGAACCGCCGGACAATCTCACCGCGCAGGTGGTGCAGCTTCCCGAGCCGCTCGGGGTGAAGGCGACGTATCTAGTGCGCGACGGCTTCGTGCTGGAGTTGATCGACTACTCCAAGCGGCAGGTGCATGCCGGGCCGCAGCGCGTCATGGATGAGGTTGGGCTGACGCACATTTCGTTGTCAGTCTCTGATCTTGCTGCTGTGTTGGCGAGGGTTCCGGAGTTTGGGGGGTCGGTGGTCGACGAGGCGGTGTCCGAGATGATGGGAATCATTCGCGACCCCGACGGTCAGATCATCGAGCTGGTTACGGATGGATGGCTGGCGGCGCTGCCGCCAAAGCCGTAGGGGCGATTCGTGTGGTAGCAGGATCCGCGGGCTGACTAGGTAGTGCTCGATAGGCCTCGAATAGTCGTTCCTGGATCAGCTTCATGTTCAAGTCGGGGAATCCGATGCGACGACGAAAGTCGGAATGCTGCACCAAAAGTGTCGATGGATGAATCAAGGAATGCTGCGGCGCGGAATCCGCCGATTCAAGTTCCGAGAAAACGTCAGCGATCCCGATGTGGTAGCGCCTGCCGACGGGCCCTCGCCGTCGATCGGTTCAGCAACTCGCCGCAACTTCCTTCTAGAAATGCGGCGCGTTGGTTGAGGTCCAGCGGTATCTTGCTCATGAGCTGGGCGTCAGCCATGAACGGGCACGGCAGGCAGTCACCAGCTAACATGTTCGACGATCTGTGGGTATGGAGAGCTTGAGTGGCGCTCATCACCAGCTTTAGATTTCGTAATGATCGAACGATCCGCTTCAAAACGAAGGTGGAATGTGGCTGGACGTATGACCGATCAGCCGGTACGGCTGGGCTCCTTCAGCTCGAGACGTATGCCTCCGACGGCACCACTAGTCAAGTTCTGCACATCGATCTGGATAGAGCGGCCGAGCTGCTGAAGATTCTCGACGAGGTGTTCCCCGGCCTCACGATGTCGGCGCGCTCAGATACGGCGCGGGGTGAACTGTGACGGGGATGATGCAGACAACCGATTTGGACACGCTTGCCGCCGAAGACCCGTTTGTAAAGATGCTCGCACGAATCCTTCGCGATAGCCCGTCATTGACGCTGGACGATGCGGTTGCCGAGTTGTCGCAGATCGGCGACGTAGCGCGTATCAACGAGGCTGCAAGGAGAATTCGCGAGCTCAGTGTCCTGATAAAAAATGCTCAGGTCCCAACTTCAGTTGTTGCAGGCAATATCGAGACTTGGTACCCAGGCCCACGCGAGGAGGACCGGAATTGGTCGGCGCTCGTCGAGATACTGCGCACTGAAGGCTGGGATGACGAGATGTTGAACGACTTAAACAACTCGTCGACGAAGGTCGTGGCAAATCTTCCCAACCCCGCCGGCCAGGGCGAGTATCATTGTCGCGGACTGGTTCTCGGATACGTACAGAGCGGCAAGACCACCAACTTCACTGCGGTGATCGCAAAAGCTGCCGACGCCGGTTACCGACTTTTCATCATCCTTTCAGGAATTCACGACGCCTTACGTCAACAAACTCAAGATCGCCTCAATGAGCAGCTCTGGCAGCCTCATAGCAACTTATGGCACCGCTTAACCGACGACGAAGACTTTCGGCCAACGGCAAACGTCGATGCGCTCCTGTCTATTCAGCGGCAATGCGTGCTCGCGGTCGTCAAGAAGAATGGCCCACGGCTTCGCGCCCTCAAGAATTGGCTGTTCGGTGCTCGGCCGGAGGTCTTGGCGGCATGCCCTGTCTTGATCATCGATGATGAGGCTGACCAGGCCACGGTCAACACTTCGAAGCCCGATCGGCAGCCGACGCGGATCAACGCGCTGATCCGCGAGATTGTCAACAAGGTTCCAAAATCGGCTTATGTCGGATACACGGCCACACCCTTCGCGAACGTCTTGGTCGATCCGACTGACTACGAGGATCTCTACCCGCGCGACTTCATCGTCGACCTTCCTCGTCCCCTTCCGTACATCGGGCCCGAGGCGATATTCGGTCGAGAAACGCTTGACTTCGACGACACGGATGTCGGCGACGACGGAAACGATTTCATCCGCACCGTGCCCGAAGAAGAGCTCGACGATCTCCGACCCAAAGGCGCCGCGAAGCGACACCAATTCGAACCACGGATTACAGACAGCCTTGACGAGGCGTTGCGGTACTTTCTGATGAGCACCGCAGCTAGGCGCCTTCGCGGCAAGGGAAATCGCCATGCCACAGCCTTGGTCCACACCTCCCAACACATCGATGTTCATGAACGGACCGCGCAGGCGATTTCAGACCATCTTGTGTCACTACGGGCGCGTTTATCCCGTGGAGACACTGTGCTTTTGGAGTCGCTCGAGCGTCAATGGGCCGATGAATGCGCGAAGGTTTCTGCGTCCGATTTTCGGCTTGAGGCCGTGGGGTGGTCAGACCTGGTGGAAGCGCTACCCGCGGCTGCGGATGACGCCAAAGTCATAACTGATAACTCCCGCAGCGTCGAGAGGCTCGCGTTCGATGACTCGAATCCGCGGGTCCTCATCGCTGTCGGGGGTAACACACTTTCGAGAGGATTGACTCTGGAGGGCTTGGCCGTCTCATTCTTCGTTCGAAGCGCCTCTGCCTACGACACCTTGCTGCAAATGGGGCGCTGGTTCGGATACCGCAATGGGTACGCCGATCTGACCCGTATCTGGATGACTGACGAGATGCGGGGCTGGTTCCATCACCTGGCGACGGTGGAACAGGAAATTCGCTATGACGTAGAGAGGTTGGAAGTCGAGCACCTCACCCCAGAGCAGTTCGGGATACGCATCCGAACCCATCCCACCCTCGCCATTACATCTGCTGCCAAGATGCAGCACGCAAAGACGGCGCAAGCCTCGTACGCCGGACGTCGGTTGCAGACAATTCTCTTCAATCACAAAGACGATGAGTGGCTTGCCGACAATCTCAGAGCAGCACGCGACCTCGTGTCTTCGGCGGCATCGGTGCCGCGGTGGCATCCGAGGCCTGGAATCACCGTCTTCGAGGGCATCGATTCACAGAATGTAGTGAGCTTTTTGTCTGCGTATCACTTCCACGAGAATAGCCGAGACCTCGACAGCCCGTTGATAAGTCGCTACATCTTAGATCGTTGTGAGGAAGGCGAACTACTGCGATTCAATGTCGCGGTTATGGGCCGCAGTTCTGAATCCGACTATCTTGGCACCGTCGATCTCGGCATCGATGGAAAAGACACGGGTTGCATAAACCGCGCTAGGTTACAGCAGATCGGCGGTACGACTTACGCTGACATCAAGGCCCTCATGAGTCGCCACGATCGAGTAATCGATCTCAGGCTTCCTGATGGGACACTGAAGGTGGATACGAAACCCGCTGACCTATCAAGGTTTCGGAACATTCCGGATCGTGGAGGCCATGGCGACGGCTCTGGCCTTATTCTGCTATATCCGGTGTCGAAAGATAGCCGTCCTGTACGTGGTTCCGTCAAGACGCGCGAACCTTTAAACGCGGCAACGCATGTCGTCGGTATAGGGCTTGTGTTCCCTGAAAGCAGTAGCAGTAGAGCCAATGTCGAATACGTCACGGCAGACGTCGCATCAATGCCCGATATCGAAGTTGAGGTTCCAGACGACTCCGACGAATCCGTTGAGGCTGAAGAAGAGTCGTCGTGATCGACGACGTCAGAATAGCATTCAGCGCTCTCACCACCCACGGAGCGCCCAGCGCGACGGGGCTCGCGGTCCTACCCGTAAAATCCTTGAAAGGTGTATTGGTGGGCGTCGACGATCAGTCGCGCCAGCACCTCTTACTCGCGACGAACGCGGAAATCGTTAACACACCGGCTGTTACGACCCTCGCGCTCACAACCAGAAATCTACTTGTAGACGGCGAAAGTCGCCTGTTCTTGGACATCACATGCTTATTCGCGGCGCTTTCGGAAGTCTTCGATCATTTTGCGGCAGCGGTGATTGAACGAATATCGGTAGGTGGCGAAGCGCCCGAGCTGGCCGTCGAGCACGTTCTCAACGGTTGGCGCGAGTTCCTTATTCCGCCAACCGGTCCGCCGAGCCGCGACAAGTTAGCGGCAACCCTAGGGGAGCTGCTCGTTGTTCGGGATGCGGTCAAAACCGAAGGCAAGACGGATATCGGCTACTGGGTCGGTCCTTTCGGCCAGCGTCATGACATTAGAAGCGGTCCAACGGCTATCGAAGTCAAGACGACGCGTTCCCATGCTGGGTACCGCATAACGATCCACGGCGAGGACCAGATGCTGCCTCCTGAAGGAGGCAGCCTGCACCTGCATCTAGTACGTCTTGAGGAAGTCCCCGGGGGGAGCACAAGGGTATCTGCCGTCGTTGACGAACTTCTCGGAGCGGGAGTTTCAGCTCAGAAGCTATTTTCTGCCCTGATGGCGAATGGCATTGCAGCCGCAGACCTAACTGGAACCGATGACGTGACGTTCGAGGTTCGGGAGCGGGTGACCCTACCGGTGGATCATCGCACGCCACGTATCGTGCCTGACTCCTTCGTTGGGGGTAAGCGTCCGAGCGGCGTCGTCGATGTCAGCTATGTCGTGGATCTGACGAGTGCACTTGCTAGTTCGCTCGGGCCGCTCGAGTACCAAGCACTTTTGGCCTCGCTAACCCTAGGAACCGCATTGTGATTAAGCTCCAAAGATACTCAGAGCCCTACAACGCAACGGGCGGCTTGGCCGCGATCGGTATCCTAAATCAACTCGGGCGTCCGGACACCGAGCCGCTGGAAGTGCTGATCCGTGAAGCAGTTCAAAACTGTTGGGACGCAAAGCGGCCCGATTCGCAGGGCATCCGTGTCGAGATCGGGCGCGCGACGTTAGACCGTGAAACGGTCGCTCGATTGCGGGACAATGTGCTTGTGGACCCGCCCCCGGGTCTCGCTCTTGCCGAAGAACTTCGAGATGGGATGTGCACATTATATGTTGCTGATTTCGGCACGCACGGTCTCGCTGGACCGACCCGTGCGGACCGACAGGGCGAGCCCCGGGACTTCGTTGATTTCGTCCGCAATATTGGGCAGCCGCCCGACAAGGATTTCGGCGGCGGGTCTTTCGGGTACGGAAAGGCCGCCTTTTACATAGCGAGCATGGCTAGGACGGTGATCATTGATAGTCTGTGCGAACTAGCGCCTGGCGAGTTTGAACGGAGGCTACTGGGTTGCGCTCTCGGTGACACATTCGACGTCGATGGTGTTCCTTACACCGGAAGGCACTGGTGGGGCCGCATGATAAGCGGTGCGCCAGAGCCGATTACCGGCGACGAGGCGGACGAGGTCGCCGACTTGCTCGGCCTGCCTGCTAGGGCTGGCGCAGATGGTAGAGGAACTACGGTCCTTGTCATCGCGCCCTCAATCCGCATCGAGACGGATGACGGCACCGACGCCACGATGGACTTCGTCGCCGAGGCGATCGCTTGGAATTTCTGGCCCAGGATGATCGACACCCTGGGCGGCGCAAGACGCACTATGGAGTTCTCACTTCGTGACAACGGCAACTTGATCCGGATTCCCAACCCGCGAACACATCAACGGTTGCGCGGATTTGTTGAAGCCATGGACCGCCATCGCCAGGAGCCCACAGATGATGGCGACGATCTGACGATTGACAGCGAAATTCGCAGTCTCCGGCCAGTGCGACGTCTAGGCCGCTTGACTATACAGAAAGGTCCAGTGGCACCTGCAGATCTGGCTGACCGACCGGTTCCCCGTGGGGCGCGAATAACCGCGACCGGTGTGCACCACGTGGCGCTTATGCGAACTCCCGAACTGGTCGTGAACTACTTCGCGGGTGCAACGCCGGCGAGTGGCAGGTTGGGTTATTCGGGCGTTTTCAAGTGTGCGCTCGATGTTGACGACATGTTCAAAGCCGCCGAGCCTCCGACGCACGACGACTGGATTTATCGATCTGTGCAGGACAAGCAATGGAGATCGTTCGTCAAGATCGCGCTGGAACGTGTCGAGCGCCACTGTCGGCTCGCAGCTGGCTACGATGCTGCGGCACAGCAACTCCGAGAATCAGACGCAATTCCGCTTGGTGAATTCGCAGATGCTCTTGCGACGCTTATGCCCGGCCAAGAGGGGCCGGGGGCAAGAAGGCAAGCTTCCAAGCGTGAGAGCAAAACCCGAACCCGCCGCCGTGCGCCGGGGCGAAGGGTCATCGACACGGCCACCCAAGACGCTTGGGTCGACGCAACTACATCGCGGAGCACTGAACCAAACACCGATAAATCTTGGAACGGCACTGCACGGGACCGCGAGGCGCGGGTGCGGCCGCTCCCACCGCCTCAGACTAGGGCTGCGGGTGACCCGAGCCCCGCGATCTCTATGGACGGCACTCCGGTCATCACTTACCCATTTGAATTGCGCACCAAAGGAAATCGAGTCCGGCTGACCGCTGCGGTGGAAGTCATGACCAACGATGGCGCACTCGTGGAAGTAGAGCCTCCCGTTGGATATGTGAAACCCACCGTTCATTGCTGGGTCGACCCTTCTGGGGCGCGCCATACAGCCGGGGAATTGACAGTAGGCCCAGATGGTGTTGATGGGTTGTGGGCGGTCGAGATTCAGCTTAGAGACGAAATGATGAGAGTGGATCTCGCAGTGGAGGCCATGTGAAGACTGCGGGGGCCGCCCCATATTTGTTGCCACCAGACTCGGCAATGGTCGCCCAGCCTTGGTGTGTTGCCGACGGCGTAGCAATTGGTGATCGAGTCGATCATTGGGATCCTTTTACGGAGCTTCAACTTGTGCGGGTCGTGGAGGTTGACCTCGACAGCGTGCGCAGCTCGTGCGCATTGCCAGATGACGCAGCATTTGCCATCGCCACGACGTGGTCGTCGAACAGAACTCGTACTACGGGCGACGGACCGATGGTCGAGCTGGGATCTCTGCGCGGACTGGCGCGAACTGCCTTAACACTTTGTGTGCCTGGCGCTTTGTCTGGGGGTCGGTTGACCCTGCGGACACGATTGGTTTTGCGAAACCCTGGTGGCGCCCCGTCGCCGATCTCTCCGCGCCGCTTCGGTGCGATCTTGTGGGAGGAGGAAACGCAAATCTCGCTCGAAGGTGGGGCTGCGCGGTTCCCAATCACGGCAGCCGATTTCAAGACATTGCCTCATTACCCAGACAATGCGGCCTGGGCGTTGGACTGGGACCCCGATGAACTCGAAGCGCCGGTCTTGGGCGGTATGCGACTTATCGTCAATAGCGGCCACGAAGTTATGCCCGAGCTGCTGCGTTCAGGCAGTTCAGACCCTAGAGCCGCACTACTAAGGTCGTTTGTAACGTTTGATGTTGCTAGATCGCTTATCGCCGGCGCGTTGCGCAATGATCGTTTCGTGGACGAACCAGAAACTTTCGAGGACGGCACTGTAGGCCGCATGCTGTTCGAACTCATCTCGATGTGTTGGCCGGGCATCCAACTCCCAGCCCTCCGGTCGCGCAGTCTTCAGGACTCAGCCCGGTTTTCCGCTGAGTTACAAGCAAAGTTTGGAGTAGTCGCGTGATCGTCCTGCCGCGCATCGACAGGCAGACGGCACTCGAGCTACTGAACAGCCATCTGGGCGAAGACCTACCCGAAATCAGCAGCCGGATGCCCGATCAAACTCCGGTAGTCACATTCACCCCCGTAGGGGGGGCGCGGATTGACGACCAGCGACTTTTCGAACTCCGCAAAGAAGTTGTAGAACTCGCCTGTCAGTACGGGATGCCAGGCCGCGTTGCTAACCTCTCCGTATTCGAGGGACGACTGGCCCGTCTGCTGCACGAGCGTATTCCGATGTCTCTCAACGAGGCTTCACACGAAGAGGTCTGGAGTTACCTGACCTGCTGCTGGCTCCTCGATGTAGCTGTTTGGAGATTCGGCAAAGACGCCGATGCGCGCAGGTTCATCGGTGATGTCAACCGCAATACCTTCAGGCGTCTTTGGTGGAGAGCCGCGATAATGGGTCCCCAAGTTGACCTAACTCTTCTGGGCGAAGACGAGCTCGTGAACATAACTGAGCGCCCTACAATCGCAAGCGATCAGAGGCTGGCACGAACAATTGCGTTGCAGTTCCTCGACCGTGTCGACCGCGGCGAAGCCGAATCACGCATGCACCTGATGCGTGATGCCATGAAGAGACTGCTCCGCCTAACGCCCTTCATTTCTTTTGCCGCGCTGCGCGACAACGAGCTTCATGAGGTCGTCGAAGGTTGCTTCGACGCTGCAGCTGCGGCCATCTCGCGCGAATCTGGCGATCCCGGGGGCCGCCACCGCAGCCTGTCGGAAGCTGAAACGAGCGGCAAGCATCACGACGTGCCAATGGTAAGTCCTGGCGTCGTCGCAATTGAACGAATGACGATGTCCGAGGACGAGGCTGCCAATATTTCTTCCAGCAGCACCGTGACGCCGGATTTCGAGAACGTTGCCCAAACAGCGCTCGGGATTGCCCGGAGGGTTGGTCGCGTCACAAACAGCAATTTGCGAGAGATCGTGCCGATTACCTCAGGTGAGGCACGGGAGGTACTCCAAGCGCTGATGAAGGAGGGCCTGCTGGCGCGGCGCGGCGTCAGACGTGGAACTTACTATGTGTTGGCGGAGTCGGCGCCTACCTCCGATACGGCGTGGCCGCCGCAGACACCTACGGACACAACTGAACTCGCGGAAATGGACGTCAGCGCTGCAAGCAGTGAATCCGCGCTGCGTCGACTCCTTCGAAGAGCCACGTGAAGATCCTGCATTTCGGTGCTGTAGACGAAGCTTTGAGGACAAAGGACTAATGGGTACGGAGGACGCGCCGCGTGCAGCCCACTCGTCGCCTTTACCGCTCAGCGAGAGCGTCCGCCGCCAGATGAGTGCAATGCCCACGAGAGATACCGGTACTGAGATGGCTCTCCGGAGAGAGCTTCACGGGCGGGGCTTGCGTTTCCGTGTGCAAGTCCGGACACTGCCTGGGCGGCCCGACGTCGCGTTTACGCGCGCGCGGATAGCGGTGTTCGTCGATGGCTGCTTCTGGCACCGTTGCCCCTCGCATGGCACCGCGCCAAAAAATAATGCAGAGTGGTGGGCTGCGAAGCTTGAGGCAAATGTGACCAGAGATAAAGAGAAGGATGAGAAGCTGCGGTGTCTGGGCTGGCTACCAGTCCACATTTGGGAACACGAAGACCCTGCCGAAGCGGCTGAGACGATTCACAAACTTTGGCTGGCGCGGGTCCAAACTCCGAAGGAGGCCGCGGATTGGGCTGCGAATGCCCGTTCGCGGAACGACATCCGGCGACCCGACTGATCGCACACCTGTGACACAGGCGGACCGCTGCGCCTCGGCGCACAACGGCGCGCCTCAGTACGGTGTCGTCACCCTCACTTAATCTGGCTGTATGACCGCGCGCCAAGTGACGACTTCTGGATCGTCATATGCGGTTAAGCAGATCCGAGGGCCTTTCGTCGAGCTTGCTCCCCATCCATGCCACACGCGCTCCGACGAGGATCTGGCCGCGCTGTGCGCCAATCTGCGGGCTCACGGCGTGCCGTTGGCCGCGGACCTGTTCAGTGGAGCCGGTGGTATGAGTCTGGGTTTCGAGGAAGCCGGCTTTAGGGTGGTGTTAGGGGTTGACCACTATGGCTTCGCCGTCGAGACACACCGGCATCATTTCGCCGGTATGTCGCTGGACGACGACCTAGCGGATCCAGCAATGATTAAGCGGGTCGCGAAGCTGTTGAAGCGCAATAGGATAGAGGTCTTGACAGGCGGTCCGCCGTGCCAGCCATTTTCTAGGGCGGGGCGGTCGATGATTCGGCACCGAGTTTTGACGGGTGTGGCCGACCCGCATGACGAACGCCGTGACTTGTGGCGATCCTTTTTGGAAGTCGTTCAGTTAGCACGACCTCGCGCCGTCGTGATGGAGAACGTTCCTGATATGGCCCTCGATCGCGAAATGTTCATCTTGCGCAGTATGACCGAGGAACTCGAACAGATCGGTTATTCAGTGTCGGCGCGGGTCATAGATAGCTGGCGCTTCGGGGTCCCCCAAATGCGGCAACGACTGCTATTGGTCGCCCTCAAAGATCGTGTCCGTTTCACTTGGCCAGCAGAATCAGAGAAGCGGGTCACTTTGTGGAACGCGATTGGTGATATGCCCGAAGTTGAGGGTGGTTGGCGTCCGGCCGGCGGTGCCTTCGGATGGGCGAATTACGTTGGGCCCCGGACTGAGTACCAAACATGGATGCGGCGAAACGTCTCGGAGGCGGACGCGTGCAAGCTATTCGACCACATCACTAGGCCCGTACGCGAGGATGACCGCGCCGCGTTTGAATCGATGACCCACAAGACGAAGTACACGGACCTAGCGCCCGAGTACCAGCGCTACCGCAAAGACATCTTTGATGACAAGTACAAGAAACTCGATGAGAACGATCTCTCTCGCACAATAACCGCACACATCGCGAAAGACGGTTACTGGTACATCCACCCCAGGCAGCCGCGTACGCTCACGGTGCGAGAGGCTGCCCGAATTCAAACTTTTCCAGACGACTTTCGTTTCGCTGGGCCACCATCGGCGGCTTTCAAGCAGATCGGTAACGCAGTTCCACCTCTGATCGGAGAGGTGATCGGCCATGCGGTACAGACTTCCCTGGCTTCGGAAACCAAGGCAGGGCTGTCCACTCGGGCGACCTCCGCGAAGTTGGCGCGTTGGTTTCAACGGCAAGCTTCCATCGCCGCGATCCCGTGGTTCAAGACTGGGAACCGTTGGAAGTTCCTCTTAGCCGAACTCCTTCTTGACCGTGCTACGCCGACAGTGATGAATGCGGTATGGCCGATCATCGATATGCGGCACGACATCCGCCCCGGAGAGTTGCCCGATGACGAGGCCGTCGATCTCCTCGACGAACTCATGTCGGGGGTGGGTCGCGGCCAGCGGATTTCGGCGGTGCGTCAGCTTGCCGTACAGCTGGCTGCTGCCCCAAATGCGTTGTGGCAACCGACCATCGACCGTGCAGTCCTCCCGGCCATACCGTCTGCAGTGGCGGACCTACTAGAGCTTGCTCTGCCAATTAATCACGACGGGAGAGAGAGCGAGGAGCCTGTATTGATCACTAAAGGTGTCTTGCGCGTCGCCAGTCGGTTCCAAGGCAACGACGCCGACAAGAGAAATGTGCAGACCGATGGGCGAATTGCAGTAGCCAGCATGATCGGCTTCGGCGACGATTCGCGGCCGGCGCACTTGGGCCTTATTGCGCTGGCGGCCGACGTTTGTCTGGTGGAAAAGCCGCTATGCGGCGTCTGCCCGCTAAGCAGCTGGTGCGCAGCTGCCGGTCCCTAGAAACCTAGGCCCCTGGCAAGGTCGGGGTGTTGATCCTGCATGAACGCCATTACCTTCTTAAAGGTTTCGTAGTGACCCGACTGAATTGCTGCTGACTTCAGGGCCAATCCGATCTCCGGAAGCGAGCCGCTGGCTGGTGCTTTATTGTCGCGTTCCATCGGTTCGTCGGGCGCGTCAGCTGCGTCGGAATTGTGGCGACGGTACACACGATCGGCGAGAATGCATAATTCACTTACCGGCCGTTCCAACATCTGCTTGAGCTGGGCCGGTACGGACACCCGCATTTTTGCGACGTTGATATTGAAGACTTCGTCGAGGCTGCTGGTGAAGTCGAGACTCGCGCGAGCAAGCTTCGTGTGTTCGTCGATGCCCCGAGTGCCCGCCCAGCTGCCCCACTGCACCAGCCGATTCTCGCGATACACATAGAGGCCCTGTTGCCGGTTCCAGTTGAGAGGGCCGGCCGCATTGTCAAATGCATCGAGAGAACTGAATGTCCTCTTGCCAGGGAGGATGTAGCGACGGAGCTCGACTGCTCCGACTCCGGTTGCGCTCTCAAGCTCGAACTGCTGGGTCGACAGTTGCTGTGTCCCCGGTTCATGACGAACAAACGGGTCCCATGCCAAGAGCTTGTCGCCGTTCACGCTGATAGAAATCCGAGGGGCGTTGTTCTCACCGGTTATGAACCGGTGAAACACCATCGCTAAGTGCCGCTTGGTCTTCTCGACTAGTACCTCGAAACGGCGTTTCGCCCAGCCGCCAGATGCACCAGAGGCGGGAAGCACGCGGTCTAGGTTTTGCCACACCACGACTGTGCCGGTCCCAGTGCCAAGCAGTTCTTCGCTCCTCGCGATGGCATGATCGCGAGGATTCTCGGCTAGAACCCAGTCGTCCAACTCCGCAATCAGGTCCAAGTCCAGCGACCTCCAAAGTGGACGTTTTCGGTCAGCCGATTTGGAAATCACAGTCACGCAGCGTGCTTGAGATAACGATGCCGTCTTCAGCCCTAGGCCGTATCGACCCAGATCGCCCGAGCCATAAGTGCGTCGGCTACCGAATCGAAGTGCCTCAAGCATGCCCCGCGCGTTTAGCCCGCAACCATTGTCGGCGATGTAGATTGTCGATGCTTCGCCCGCGAATTCGATCTCGACCCCGACATCGGTCGCGCCCGCAGCGATGCTGTTGTCTATGAGGTCGGCCACCGCGCTGACGAAGTCGTAGCCGATATCCCGCAGAGAGGAAGTGAGGCGGGCGGCCGACGGTGCCACGCTGGAAAGTTTCATCGGATCAAAGGCTCCAGGTTCAGTCCTGATGTTGGCCTTAAGTTAAACAGCAGGCACAGACAATGTCGGATCGACTCGCGCGGCGCGTGCGAAGTTTGGCCGCTCGTGTCTACCGCCCACTGGCTGTAATGCCAGCTAACCAGCATAAAGGCCCACCGCAGCACGACGTGTTGTCCGGCGGTTTCTCAGACTAGGAGTCCGAAGCGCGCCATCAGCTACCTTCATCGCTATGGAACCGAACGAGCGAGAGCACGCGTTCGTGCAGTGGCTGTCCAGTCTGACGACACTCACTCATACGCTAGAAGCATCCAAGGCTTGGCGGGAGCACCGGTATCAGTTTGCTTACCGCTTGGGGGATATGCTCGCCGGCGCGACGGATGCTGTTCAGGCAGTCAAAGGGCCGGTTGTTTACGGTATTTGGCTCGATTGGGGCTGTCTACGTCGGACAGACGACAGAGGCGTCGCGCCGGCTCCGCGATCTACCCGTTGGTGAAAGCCATCACCTTGCGACAACATTTCCTCCCGAGACGTGGGATCGCGTAGTCGTGGTGGCATGGCCTGCCTTGAAGGAGGCCGAAGAACTTATGGTGACCTCCGATTCGAACAGGATCGGTCTAGCGCTTGAGTACCGATTGCAATCTCGGCTGAAACCGTTGGTAAATTCTTGGCGCCGGACCCCCAAGGGAGGATGGCGCGCCGTCGACTGGCACGGGAGTAACTCAGCAGGAGCTCGCGCAGTATCGCAGATTGGCGCGCTGTCAGAACGACTCGATGAGCTATTCGATTTTGCATCCACCCATGAGGGCGGGGATCCGCCATTGCCAAGCTATGTGCGCTGCGTAAGACCGAGACATCTCTTGCACGGCTAGCCGCGATGATGATGGTGGTTTTGTCGCTCCACGACACGAGTACGAGTGTCGAGGATCGTTTTAAGAGAATTGCAATGACGCGTTCGATCGAGTGGATACGAGCTCAACACATCCTGTCACTGGAGATGGTGCGCGTCCGATTTGTCGCCTGCAGCTTTTGACGGGAGAGCGCTTCCAATTAGAATAGTCAGCTCAACGCTTCGAGCGATGGACGTATGGTTACAGGCAGGAAGTTGCTGGCCGCGTCGAATCGGCTGCCTTAACAAGGACGTGCGCGTTGGACCCCATTGCTGTGGCAGACGCAATCGCGGCCGAGGCGCATGCGGGCCAGGTCGACAAGGCCGGCATGCCCTACATAGGGCACGTTCGCCGGGTCGCGTCTTACGTGGATCCGACCAACACCGACGCCGTGGTGGCAGCATTGCTGCACGACGTCATCGAGGACACCGACATCGACGCGACGGCACTGAGCGATCGCGGAATCCCGCAGGCAGCCATCGACGCAATCGAGCTGCTCACCCGACGCAGTGACCGACCACCCGCCGAGTACTACCAACAAATCAACGACCACCCGATCGCCCGGGAAGTGAAGCTGGCGGATCTGGCGGACAACACCGACCCCGACCGGATGGCAACGCTGACCGAGTCCGACCGCGCCCGGCTGACGCAGAAGTACGGCGGCGCCTACGCAGCGCTCGGCGCCGACTTCGAGGACGGGGCTCGGCGCAGAGCGCGCGCGGCGCAGTGACCCCACTTGTGCTGTGATGATGCGGTGGCGCTATCTGCCTACGAGCAAGAACAGCTGAAGAAGGTCACCGCGCATAAAGAGCGCGCCCTTCGGCCGTCGCGCCGACTGATCCCCGCAATTCCGGACAGCGTGCGTGGCATTGGCCCGGGGCTGGTCAACAAGGCGCTGAAGGTGTCGGGTCTGGACAAGGTGACCGACTCCGGCGCGGCACTGCTTGGCACCACGGCGGCGAACGCCGGCAAAGCTATGACCAAAACCGGTCAAATGACAACGTCGCCCAGTCTGGTGATCGGTGCCTATGCGCGCAAAGGCCATAAGGTCGACCACCTCGACGACATCCGCAAGCTCGACCTGAAAGCGATCGACGACGTGGCGGCGTTTGCTTTCACGCGGCACGCCTACTCGATATCCGCAGCGGTCGAAGGTGCGGCAGCCGGTCTCGCCATCAGCACTGGTGAGGCGGTCGCGACCGTCGGTGCGGCGGGAACCGCCGGCGTCGCGGCCGGGCCAGGACTGGGGACAGTCGTCACGGCCATGGGAGTCGACGCCGCAGTGCTTTTGACCGCGTGCAGCAGCGTCGTGGCGCAAGACGCTTTGTACTACGGCTACGACCCGTCCCAGCCCGCCGAAGAAATTTTCATGATGCAGGTCATCGGGCTGGGGCTAGCCGGAACCTCATCGGCGAAAGCCGCTGCCTACCAACAGCTTGCGCTGCTGATCGAAAGTCTAGCCCGAAACGCCGCGTGGCATGAGCTCGACCAACAGACCTTCGCCAAGGTGGCTCAGAAGTTCGCCGTCAAGTTCACCGAGAAGCTGGCCAGGTCAAAACTCTTCCAGCTCGCACCCGTCGTTGGAGTCGGGATCGGCGCGGCCTTGAACTGGAAGGCGGTCAACGACATTGCCGACGCCGCGTACTGGGCCTACCGCGAGCGCTTCCTGTACGACAAGAGCGGCAACGTCGACCTGCCCACGGCTGACGTCGCCGACCTCATCGACCTCCTCAATTCGGAAGGCATCCAGATCGCCGATACCGACGAACATGGGTGACGGAGGAACAGCCCATGCGAGCCTTGCGCTTCGACACGTTCGGTGACCCCACCGTCCTGCATGTCACCGAGCTGCCTGCCCCGAAAGCAACAAAGCAGGAAGCGGTGATCCGCGTCGAAGCCGCCTCGGTCAACCCGTCCGATGTGAAAAACGTTGCCGGACTGATGGACTGGACGGTACTGCCGCGCACGCCGGGACGCGACTTCGCGGGCGTGGTTGTCGGCGGCCCGCCCGGATGGGAGGGCGCCGACGTGTGGGGCACCGGCGGTGACGTCGGCTTCACCCGCGACGGCTCACACGCCGAGCTCATCAAGGTGCCCATCGAAGCACTGGCGCGCAAGCCGAAAATACTGAGCTTCGACGAGGCCTCCGCCGTCGGGGTCAACTTCATCACCGCCTGGGCCGGCGCGGTCGAGACGGCCCAGCTGCAAGCCGACGAAACAATCGCCATCTTCGGCGTATCCGGGGGAGTCGGCGGCGCCGTCGCGCAGATCGCGCACGCCCTCGGCGCCCGGCTGATCGGCGTGGGCCGTCGCAAACCCGACCCGCAAACCCCCGCCGCCCAAGCCATCGACGAGTTCGTCGCCCTCGACACCGACGTCGCCGCCGAACTCAAACGACTCACCAACGACAAGGGCGTCGACGTCGTCTACGACGCGGTCGGCGGCGTGACCACACAGGCCGCGCTGGCCTCGCTCGCGCTGCGCGGCCGGCTGGTGGTCATCAGTGTCGTCGGCTCGCCAAACGTCGACATCGACCTAAGAGCGTTGTACCGCAATGAAACCCGCATCCTGGGCGTCGACAGCGGCAAACTCAGCGTCATCGATTGCGCGCAGTTACTACAAAAGATGTTGCCCTACTTCGAATCCGGCGAGTTCCGCCCACTGCCCGTCACCGCCCGCTACTCCCTCGACGAAAGCACAGCAGCTTACAACGCGGTCGCCAGCCACACCCCGGGCCGCGTCGTGATCAATCCCCAAGAGAGGCAACCGCAATGGCAACGGATCTGACCGAACAGACCATCACCGACGAAGTGTTGAAGACCTTCGACACCGCCACCGACGAACGCTTCCGTCAACTCTTCCGGAGCCTGGTCCAGCATCTGCACGACTTCGCCCGCGAGGTGCGGCTGACCGGAGACGAGTGGTTCACCGCGATGGACTTCATCGAACGGCTCGGCAAGATCTCCAGCCCCACCCGCCAGGAGGTGGTGCTGCTGTCCGACATCCTCGGTCTGTCGATGCTGCTGGACAAAATCAACGAGCAGACCGGCGGATCGTCCACCGACTCGGCGCTACTCGGCCCGTTCTATGTCAAGGGCCGCCCGAGCGCACCCAATGGTGCCGACATCGCCAATGGTGTTGCGGGAACACCGATGTTCGTGACCGGCCGGGTCGTCGACGAACAGGGCAGGCCGATCGCCGGTGCCCAGGTGGACACCTGGCACAGCGACGGCACCGGATTCTACGACGTGCAAATGACCGAGCCGCTGCACGGCGAGTTCGCCATGCGCGCACTGCTGACCACGGATCACGACGGCAAGTTCTGGTACCGCTCGATCACACCGCGCTACTACCCGGTGCCCACCGACGGCCCGTGCGGGGAAATCCTGCGGGCCGCCAACCGATCCGTGATGCGACCCCAACATGTGCACTTCTGGTTCCACGCCGACGGCTACCAGCCGCTGATCACGCAGCTCTTTCTCAAAGACGACCCCTACATCGATTGCGACGCCGTGTTCTCGGCGCAGGAGTCGCTGAAGGCCGACTTCGTGCGCCACGAACCCGGCGTCGCGCCAAACGGAACGAAAGTCGACGAACCCTTCGTCACGCTGGATTGGACGTTCACTCTCGCGGCACAGTGAAACCATGACACGCCTGCCGTTAGCCGACCTCGACCAGTAGCCCGAGTCAACCCGCGAATGGGCGGCCCGGCGCGGCAACCTCAACGTGTTCCGGCTACTCGCCAACGCGCCCAACGTATTTCCCGGATGGACGCAGCAGATGGACGAGCTGTATGCCAACCCGACCTTCAGCGCACGCATGCGCGAGGTGATCGTCCTGCGCGTGGCCAACCTGCAGGGCTGCGCCTACGAACTCGGCCAGCACCGGGACGTGGCGCTCGAAAGCGGCGTCAGCGCCGAGCAGATCGACGCGGTCACCACCGAGTCCGATTGGGAAACAGGCTATTTCGCAAGGACCGAGCTCGCGGTCTTGCGGCTGACAACCGAACTTGTCAGTACGCGCGCCGGGCCGGCCGTGGCGCTTTCCGAAAGCGTGCAGACGGCGCACGGACCAGGTACGCGGGCTTGGCGCTGATGCTCAGTGCGCTCGACGTCGACCTCGACGACACCGCGCGGCTGCCTGCGCCGCCCGTCGACGGGCGGGACTAATTTTTCACAAGTCTAACGATGCGGACCTGATTGCCCGTAACGTTGCACGACGTGGCCGCGCGGAAGCCCCCGTCGACGCGCCTGTCAGCCGACGACTGGCTGCAGGCCGGCTATACCTTGCTCGCCGAGGAGGGGGCGCGCGCCCTCAAGATCGAACGGCTGTGCCAGCAAGTCGGCGCCACCCGCGGTAGCTTCTACTGGCACTTCGAGGACATGGACGGCTACCGCGCCGCACTGGTCGACTCGTGGAATGCGTTCCGCGAGGAGGATCGGCAAATCCTGGCCGAGATCGACACGCTGCCGCCCCGGGAACGCTTGTCCGCCTTGATGATTTCGTTGGTCAGGCCGCAACACTGGATGCTCGAACGCGCGATGCGGGAGTGGGCCCGCACCGATCAAACCGCCGCCGCGAACATTCGCGACGCCGACCGCCGCCTGCTTCGCGCCGTCACGAAGGCCTATGGCGAGTGCGGCTTCAGCCACGAGGACGCCAAGCTGCGCGCGGAGCTGACCTTCGCGGCGGGCATCGGCCTACTGCACCTCACCGCCTCGCCCGGCCAGGCGCAGAAGCTGGCTCGACACGAGCGTTTCCTGGACCTGATGCTGGCCGACGCGAAGTAGTCACACCATCGCGATCGGCGAGATCTTGGCGCCAATCTCCAACGCCCCGGCCAACTCCCGGCTCACGTCGTAGTCGAACACGACATGGCCCGCCGCAATGTCCACGTCGCGCTTGGCGCGCTGCAACGGGTTGGACAAGAAATGAGCGCTCGCGCCGGCGGCCTCCAGCAGATCGGCGATGATCGCCCGGCACTCGTGCACGGTGTACGCCGCGGCCAGCCGGGCGTTCGCCCGCACCGATCGACGCACGCGTTCACCGCTGACTACGAGCTCGTCGATGGTCGCGGCAGTGTCGTCCACCAGCGCCCGCAGCGCGCGCAGCCGCACGGTCGCATCGGCGAGCCTGATCTGCGCGGCGGGCTGATCCTTTTGCGCCGCACCGCTATACGCCAGCACCCGGCCGCTCAGCCGTTCGGCGAACAGCGCGGCCACCCGTTCGGCGGTACCGAGCACGGGCATCGACGCCACCAATGCGAGCGCGGGCACCAGTGGCCACCGGTAGGTAGCCGCCCCGTGCACATGGGCGCCCGGGGCCGTGCCGCCGTAGATGTCGGCCACGCTGGCGATGCGGTGTTCAGGGACGAACACGTCGGTCACGATCAGGTCGTGGGAGCCGGTCGCGCGCATGCCCGCGGTGTGCCACACGTCGTCGACCTGGACCTGGTCGGCGGGCAGCACCACGAGCACCGGAAGGATGCCGTCGTCGCGTTGGATCAGCGCACCGACGATCACCCAGTCGGCGTCCATCGCGCCGGTCGCCCATGACCATTTGCCGGTCAGGCGCACGCCGCCGTCGACCGGAGTGCCACGGCCGGTCGGGGCCAACGGAGCCGGCGCCAGTACCGGACCCGACGCGAACACTTCGTCCTGAAGCCGCGGGTCGAACAACGACAGCATCCAGTTATGCAGCGTGTAGAACCCCAGCGTCCACGCGCTCGACGCGCAGCCGTGCGCCATCAGCCGAATCGGTTCCAGCACTTCGGGAAACGATGCCTGGAGGCCACCGAACCGGGTCGGGAGCATCAGCCGGAACAGTTCTGACTGCCGGAACTCGCTGACCGTCGCCGCGGGCAGCCGGCGCAGCTGCTCGGCCTCCTCGGCACGCGCGGCTAACCGCGCGACGAATTCGTCGGTGATTCCGTGCAACGAGCGGGTGGCAACCGCAGCCATGCGGTCACCGTAACATACTTTTTAGTATGTTCAGCCCGTCAGTTGCCGAAGCCGGTGCTGCTGGGAGCGTGCACGACGACGGTCGGTCCGCCGGGGGTCTCGTCGAGTCGGCTGGCGGCGAAGGACACACCCTTGTCGATGTAGGCGCCACCGTCGGCGTAGGTGTCGTGGGCGGCGAAGTTCATGCCGTCCGAGCACACCGGGTCATCGGTCGCGCAGACCTTGAGGGTCTTGGCCTGGTAGATCGGCCCGATGACCAAGGGCGGCTGACCCAGGAAGTTCATCGCCCGCACGTTGGGCGTGCCGAAGAGCACCACCGCGGCGACGTGGTCGGCGATTTCGGGTGCCAGGGGCTTGGGCACGCTCGCCGGGTCGACACCGTCGGGCACCTGCGCCGAGGTGACAAAGCCCATCACGGCTGCGCCCTGCGAGAATCCACTGAGCACCATCTTGGTCTTCGGGCAACTGCTCGCCATCGACACGACGTGAGCGCCGGCATCCCGGATTCCGTCAAGGCCGGTCTGCCACTCATTGCTGGCAGGGTAGTTCACGGCGTAGACATCGACGGATTTTCCGGCTTCGCGCGCGCGCAGACTATCGACGAAGGCCTGCCCGGTGGGGCCGATGCCTTCCGGCTCGCCCGTGCCGCGAGCGAACACCACTTGGGCGTCGGGACACGGCTCGGCCAGAGCCGACGGAGTAGGGGAGACAAGGAAACTGGTACCAAGACCCACGGCTGCTATCGCGGTGGGTTTGATGAATCGAATGATGTGACCGGCGATCATGCCGAAATAAATGCCCATCGGTGCCCATCCCAAACCTTTGAGTTCCAAGACCAGTTCACCACCGTTGCCAAGGACCACAAAAGCGACACGCAGAAGTTCGGTAGTCGTCTTAAACGGCCTGATATCCCCGGTCAATACCGAAGGACTGCTGGCCGGTCCCGATGTCGTGCCTTTACAAATCAATCGGCTTGATCTTGAGGATACAGGCGGGTTGTTACCATCGCGCGGTGAGCGATCCGCCTGCGCATCGAGGGCGCGCCCGGCTGAAATCTGCTTCTAGACGCGACGTCTTGAAAGCTGCCGGTGCGGCCCCGTTGCTCGGTGTGACAACGCTTGTTGCCCCGCGCGCATCAGCCGGGCTTGCCGGCTCCTCGGTCTTCCTCGACGCGGGCCACAACGCCGTCAATGACGCCTCGATCAACGAGCAAGTGCCGAACGGCCGGGGTGGCACCAAAGCGTGCCAAACGTCGGGCGCCGCGACGAACGGCGGTTATCCCGAGCATGCGTTCAACTGGGCCGTCGTCGGCCTGATCAACGACTCGTTGCGGCAACAAGGCGTGACTACCGCGCTGTCCCGCGACAACGACAACTCCGTCGGGCCGTGCGTCGACCAGCGCGCCGCCCAGGCGAACGCGATGCACCCCAATGCGATCGTGAGCATTCACGCCGACGGCGCTCCGGCGTCCGGCAGCGGCTTTCACGTCAACTACTCGGCCCCGCCGCTCAACGATGTCCAGGCCGGCCCGGCGGTGCAACTGGCCCACACGATGCGAGATGCTTTGGTGCAAGCGGGTTTTCACCCGTCTACCTACGTCGGCTCGGATGGCCTCTACGGGCGCGCCGACCTGGCCGGCCTGAACCTGGCTCAGTACCCGGCGGTGCTCGTCGAACTGGGCAACATGAAGAATCCGGACGAAGCGGCACTGATGGAAAGCGCGGACGGACGGGCGAAGTACGCCGCGGCCGTCACGCAGGGGATCGTGGCGTTTCTGAACGGCCGCTGAAACTCAGCCTGCGACGGCCGCTTTGGGTACTTCGGTCGGCCAATCGGCGAGCGTGTCCAGATAGAGCTGGCGCACCTCGGCAATGCGACCCGGCAACGTCTCCAGCGTCCACTCGTCGACCGGGATCGGCGGCAGCACGGCGACATCGACTGTGCCCGGGGTGATCTTGAGCGAGTTCTTGGCGGCGATGATCTCGGCGTTGCGGATCACGATCGGCACGATCGGAATGCCCGCGGCCATCGCGATCCGGAACGCTCCCTTCTTGAACGGCCCCACCCCGGTCATGGTGTCGCGCGAGGTGCCTTCCGGCGCGATCAGGATGGACAGTCCGTCCTTCGCGCGTTCCTCGACTTCGTGCAGGGTTTCCACCGCGGCGGCGGGGTCGTCGCGATCGAGGAAGACGCCCTCGTTGAACTTGAGTAGCGTGCCGATGATCGGGTCGCTTGCCAGTTCCTTCTTCGCGATCTTGATCCAGTCGTCCCGCAGCAGCGCGGCGGCGATGAAGGGGTCGACTCCGTTGCGGTGGTTGTAGAGGAAGACGGCCGGGCGCTGTGCCGTCAAATTCTCGGTGCCGATCACGCGGTAGCGAATGCCGTTGGTGGCGAGCAACAACTGCGGCCAGGTGGACCGGAAGAAGTTCAGCCCGCGCCGACGGCTGCGGGTCAGCAGGCCAACACCCAGCGCGCCCGCGCCGACCGGCAGCGCCAGGCCGAAGCCGGCGAGCAGGTTTGCTTGTCTGCGAAGACGGACGCCGCGCGGCGTGTCGGGCAAACCCGTCGTCGTCATTGCAGCCTCCCGATACATCGCATTGGACCCACGCGGCACGCCGATTGTAAGGAGCTATTCAGCCGTGCCGCATCCGCAGCGGCGCGGCGAAAAGTCATGGTGAACACCAGGTTCGGTCATGGTGAACACCAAGGGCGGGCGAGCCGTTACACCAGCTGCGCGGCCGTGGCCATCACGATGAGCAGCAGCGTGGCGATTCCAATGATGTACACGGGGCGACGAGGGCTGATGTCGGCCGGCAGCGGTCGGCGCTGCAGGATCGCCTGGCGCCGGAACGCGATCAGATAGGTACACATCGCCGCAAGCAGAGCCACACCCGCCGGGATCAACGGTAGCCATCCCCGTGCACCGTGGATTTCCTTGATGGCCAGCAGGACGCCGTTGGCCAGGAACGCGAACGATGTCCGCGACCAGGCGAGCGTCGTACGTTCGGCCTGTAGCCCGCGGACCGGATTGCCGTGCGCCGCGGTCAACCCGCGACGACCTTCAGCACGACCAACCCGAGTGCGACGACTCCGACCAGGCTGAGCCCGACCGCGAGGTAGGCCGGCGAGGGATGACGGGGCAGGGGGTCGCCGCGGCGCATCGCATGGTCGGCCTGCTGCCAGCGCAGCAACCCCATCCCGCTGGTGAGGATCGCCAGCACCACAAGGCCAAGGCCGAGCAGCCGGCGGGCACCCGGCACCGTCATCTCCGGAACGAGCTGCACCAGGGCGACCGCCGCCGCGAGCAGCCCCAGCGCGGTGCGCTGCCAGGCCAGGAAGGTGCGTTCGTTGGCCATGGTGAACCGGTAGTCGGGCTCTTGCGTGCTGTCGGCGTGGCGCTCGGTGATGGCCTTCTCGGACACGGCGACCTCGCAGGAAGTGTGGGAACAAGCATTTCTTTACCCGTGATTTTAACTAACCGCGTGGCCGGCCAGCGCGCCTTGCGCTGCGCCGTTGCATGATGAAGGTTGTGGTTAAGGCGTTGTTGTTCGACGTGCAGGGCACCGCGACAGATTTCCATTCGACCGTCTGCGACGAGGCGCAACGGATCAGCGCGGGACGCTACCCGCAGCTCGATTGGCCCGACCTGGTCCGGCGTTGGCGGGCAGGCTACTTCGCCGCACTCGAGGCCGCGCGCAGCCAACAGAGTGGCTGGGTTTCGGTGCACTCGGTCTACCGCACCGCGCTGGACACCCTGCTCGACGAGTGCGGCATCGACGGCTTCACCGATGCCGAGCGTGAGGATCTCACCCTGGCCTGGCAGCGACTCGAGCCCTGGCCGGACGTCGCACCCGGGCTCTCCTGGCTGAAGAGCGACTTCACGTTGGCGACGCTGTCGAACGCCGACGTGTCCGCCGTCATCAATATCTCCAAGCGTGCGCGGTTGCCCTGGGATGCGATTTTCGCCGCCGAGATGGCCGGTGTTTTCAAGCCGGACCCGGCGATCTATCGGATGGCCGCGACCTACCTGGGCCTGGAACCGGCCGAGATCATGATGGTGGCCAGCCACAAATACGACCTCCGCGCGGCAGCCGAACTCGGCTTTCGCACGGCGTTCATCGCGCGTCCTTTGGAGTTCGGCGCCGACGGCGATCCCGACGTGGCGTATTCGGACGAGTTCGACATCAATGCCTCGGACTTCCTCGACCTCGCCGATCAGCTGGGCGTCTGGTGGCCGTCCTGAAGGGTGAACGCCGGCGGCACGGTATTGGTCAGCGCCGGGTCCGGTTTGTCCGAAGACATCGACAGCAGGCCGCGCACCACGCGTGCTGCGAGTAGCCAGTTCGCCGGTTTCTTCATGTCCAGCCCGCCGAGGAGCTGTTTGACCATCGTCAGCTGATCGAAGTAAATGCGTTCGCAGACAAGCGTTTCGGTGTCGTCGAAGACGAAGTAGGCGTTCATGCGGACCCGGAAGCGGCTGCCGGTGGGCGGAACCTTGCCGAGGAAACCGCGATGCGTGCCCATCAACCAGAACTCGACGATCACCGCGTCGGCACTGTGTCGCAGCGCGATGATCTCGTGGTCCTGATCGGGGAACGCGGTGCGCGTGTAGTGGTAGTAGCCACGCACCGCCTCGTTTCCGTCGTGGACGACCAGCTGCGGGATCAGCTCGTAGTGGGGGTGCGGGAAGGTCGCCAGCACGTCATCCCAGTCCTGGCGGACCTCGTCGTGAAAATGGTCGAGCACGAGTTTCTGGCGCGCGGCCAGCACTTCGGGGGCGGGAAACGCGGGGGCTGTCATCCGGTCAGCGTAATCCGGGCGGTGCTGCTGATATGGCGTGCGCTGTGGCTTCCGGCGGGGCTGCGGAGGCCCTAGCCCGGGGTGGTCCAGGACACCGGCAGAGTTTTGATCCCGTGAATGAATTGGGACAGCAGCCGCGCCGGCTTGCCGGTGACGGTGATGTCGGGGATTTCGCGGCGCAGTTCGTCGAAGACGACCCGGATCTCGCGACGAGCCAGGTTGGCGCCCAAGCAGAAATGCGCGCCGCCGCCGCCGAAGCCCAGATGCGGATTGGGGTTGCGCCCGACATCGAAAGCCCACGGATTGTCGAATCGCGACTCGTCGCGATTGGCCGAGTTGTAGTACAGCGCAACCTTGTCGCCTCCGGCCATCTTGACGCCGCTCAACTCGAAATCGCGGGTCAGGGTGCGGCGCATGTAGATCACCGGGGAGGCCCACCGCACGATCTCCTCGACCGCGGTGGGCGTCAGCGCCTCGAAATCGGACCACCACTTCTCCCGTTGCTCGGGGAAGCGCGACAACGCCAGCACGCCGTGGCTGATCGCGTTGCGGGTGGTTTCGTTGCCCGCCACCACCAGCAGGATGAAAAACGACGCGATCTCCTGGGAGGTCAGCCGATCGCCGTCGACCTCGGCCTCCACCAGAGCCGTCGTGAGGTCGTCGTGATGGTTGGACCGGCGGTCGTCGGCCATCGCGGTCGCATAGGCGCCGATGTCCATCGACACCTGCATGAACTCTTCGAAGTCCAATGTCAGATCGGGGTCGCCGAAGCCGAGAATCACGTTGGTCCAGTGGAAGATTCGCTGGTGGTCCTCTTCCGGGATGCCCATCATGTCGCAGATGACCTGCAGCGGCAGTGGCCCCGCCAGCTCGGTGACGAGGTCGGCCTGGCCGTCGGGATGGTTGACGGTCAGCGCGGTGACCAGACGGTGGGCCCGCTCCTTCACCGAAGCCTCAATGCGGGCAACGACTTTCGGCGTGAACGCCCGGCTGACGATCGAGCGCAGCCGCTGGTGTCGCGGGTCGTCCATCACGATCATCGAGCCGAAATACTCGGCCAATTCCGGTGTTTGGTCGTTGATCGTGATGCCGCTGGCGGAGCTGAAGATGTCGGGATGACGGCTGGCGAAGTGGACGTCGTCGAGCTTGGTCAGCGCCCAATACCCATTGCCGGTCTCGAACCCCTCGTACTGAATCGGCGACCAAAACGAAATCGGGGCTTCCCGGCGCAAGGTGGCGAAAGCCGCGTCGCGCAGATCGTCGTTGCGCACCCAGAAATCGAGCGACTCGAGCTGGACATCGGCAAGCGGGAGGTCGGGCGGGGGTGTCCCATTCGGTCGCGACGCAATACCGGTCTCGAGGCTCACGTAACCTTCCCTTCGCCTAGACCCGGATCAGTGCGTGCAGACGGTTCGCGCGGGAACGCCGGTCGTCGCCGTCGCGGCGCTGACCACGTTGCCGTCCATCAAAATCTTGCAGGAGATGGGACCCGGCCCCTGCGCGCTGATCGCGAACACCTGCCCGCCGAACGCGGTGAACTCCGTCGACCAGGGCAGCGGCGCGTTCACCTGATGCAGCTGCCCGGTGTCGGTTTGGTAGTAGATGAACTGGGCGACCGCCGGGCCATTGACCTCGTAACGGACCTGGGGCATCTGCGGAATGGCGTGCGCGACGCCGCAGGCATTTGCGAACCCGAAACCGATAGCCAGCAGCAGCGACGGTGCGGCGAGGTGCGTTCTCATGAATTGCATCGTGTCACCACCGGCGACGGTAGGGAAGCGGTTGGCCTCAGACGCCGTCAGGAAACCGGCGCGATGCGGCGAACGGCCAGGGCACCCAGCAGAACCACAGCGCATGCCGCCCCGACCACACCCGAGATCAGCAACGGCAGCCGACCGTCGGCGCCCCACACGAAGCCGGCCCACAGTCCCGCGGCCAGCACCGCGCACCCGCTGAGCCCCTGAAAGACGCCCTGGGCGCTCGATTGCTGGTCTTCCCCGACGAGCGTCGATATCCAGGCCTTTGCGACGCCGTCATAACAGGCGGTGAACAGTCCGTACGCGACGATCAGGGCCGACGCGATCGCCGCGTCCGCGGTGATGCCCAGACCGATATACCCGATCGCGAAGAACACCAGACCGGCACCGTAGACCACCGGACGACCGAAACGGTCTGCCAGCCACCCGGCCGGGAAGCTGGCCACCGCGTAGACCAGGTTGTAGCCGACGTAAGCCAAGATGACATCGGCCACCGAGAAGCCGATCTCCTTGAGCCGCAACAGAAGTAGCGCGTCAGGGAAGTTCACCAGGCTGAACACCACCAGAAAGGAGACCACCGCCCAGTACCGGCGGGGCAGCCGGCGGGTCTCGGCGAACACCCGAATACCGCTGGTTCGCCGCACGTCTCGCGGCCGTTCCCGGACCCACGCGATGACCAGCACGCTGAGCACAGCGGGGATCACCGCGAGATAGAGGACCGGACCGATCTGGTGACCGAACAGCTCGTACCCGGCCAGCCCGAGCAACGGCCCGATGACCGCGCCGAGCGTGTCCCATGCGCGGTGAAACCCGAACACCCGGCCGCGCTGGGCCGGGTCGATTCCGTCGATCAGCAGTGCATCGCGCGGCGCACCGCGCAGCCCCTTGCCCAATCGGTCGACAACCCGTCCGAGCAACACGCCGGGCCACGCGCTGGCGATGGCGACGAAGACCTTGCCCAGCGCCGCCATCCCGTACCCGGTCGCAATCAGCGGCCGGCGGGAAAAGCGGTCGCCCAATGGGCCTGACACCACCTTGGTGATCGACGCGGCGCCCTCCGCGGCGCCTTCCACCGCCCCGACCACCGACGGCGGCGCACCCAAAACGGTCGTCAAGTAGATCGGCAGCAGCGGGTAAAGCAGCTCGCTCGCGGCGTCTTGCAGCAGCGACACCAGCGACAGCACCCACACATTCCGGGTGAGCCAGATTGGGCCGTTACGAATCGCCGCGTCGGTGCGACTCATCGCGGCATCCCTGTTCGCACAGTCAGATGTTAGGTGCCACACCTGCCGCCCACTTAATGTGAAGCGGGGGGCTGGTGACCGGAAGGTTGGGTATGTCGATAAGCAGCTCAAAGCGCGTGGTGGTGTTCGGTACCGGCTTCGTGGGCAGGATGGTGATCCCCGAGATCGTCAAGCACCCGCTGTTTGAGTTGGTGGGCGTCGGCGTCAGCAATCCGGACAAGGTCGGCCGCGACGTCGGTGACATCTGCGGCATGTCCGAGCAGGTCGGCATTACCGCCACCGACGACATGGACGCGCTGATCGCATTGAAGCCCGACGCGCTGGTGCACTACGGCCCGACCGCGATGCACGCCAAAGAGAACATCAAGCTGATCACCAGCTTCCTGCGCGCCGGCATCGACGTGTGTTCGACGGCCATGACGCCATGGGTGTGGCCGACGATGCACCTGAACCCGCCGAACTGGATCCAGCCCATCACCGAAGCCTGTGAGCTGGGGGAGTCGTCCTGCTTCACCACCGGCATCGACCCCGGATTCGCCAACGACCTGTTCCCGATGACGCTGATGGGCCTGACATCGGAGATCCGCAAGGTGCGGGCGTCCGAGCTGCTCGACTACACCAACTACGAGGGCGACTACGAATTCGAGATGGGCATCGGCCGCGAGCCCGAATTCAAACCGATGCTCGAAGACCGCGACATGCTGATCTTCGCCTGGGGCGCGACCGTCCCGATGATCGCGCACGCTGCCGGGATCATGCTCGACGAGATCACCACCACCTGGGACAAGTGGGTGACACCGACCGAACGCAACTCCGCGCGAGGCGTGATCAAGCCCGGGCACGTCGCCGCCGTCCGGTTCACCATCAACGGCGTCTACCAGGGCCAGACCCGCATCCAGCTCGAGCACGTCAACCGGATCGGGCTCGACGCCGCGCCCGACTGGCCGACCGGTCATGACAACGACGTCTACCGCGTGGACATCGAAGGAACCCCGAGCATCTTCCAGGAGACCGCGTTCCGGTTCACCGACGGCTCCGGCCGGGACGCCGCCGCGGCCGGGTGTCTGGCGACCGGGCTGCGGGCACTGAATGCGGTGCCAGCGGTCAACGATCTGCGGCCCGGCTGGGTCACGCCGCTGGATCTCCCGCTTATCGCGGGAACCGGCAACATACGGTGACCAGGGCTTTAGACTGAGGCCGCGACGTTATACAGCTCACGCATAGCCAACGCAGAGATTGGCTATAGGTATAACCGACAAAATCGGGGTAGGCGGATGCGGGGGCATACCGCTGGATAACGGGGATTGGGACCATGTCAGACGGAGCTACGCCCGCGCTGGGGCTCTCGATTGGCGCCACCAACTTCGCCGCGGTCACCGCCGACCAGGCCATCACTCGCAAGCCTGTCATGACGCTGTTCCGCGAGCGCCTGCCCGAGATCGGGGTGCCGGCGGAGAATCCGCGCCTGGACCAGCCGGGCCTGGTGATCACCGACTTCGTCGATCGCGTCGGCGACCCGATCGGCATCGTGGCGGCCGACGGCTCCGTGCACCGCAGCGAGGTCCTGGCCGCCGACGGACTGCGTGCCCTGGCCTACACCGCCACCAACGGTGCGGAGCTTCCGGAAAACGTCGCGGTGACGCATCCCGCGCACTGGGGATCCAACGCCGTCGACGCGCTGGGCTCCGCGTTGAGTCGGGTGCCCGAATGGGCGAAGGGCGACCGGCCGGTGACGTTGATCCCCGATGCCGCCGCGACGCTGTTCGCGGCGCGGGCCAACCCCGGCATCCCGGCGCGCGGGACCGTGGCGGTATGCGACTTCGGCGGCAGCGGCAGCAGCATCACGCTGATGGACGCCGCCGGTGACTATCAGCCGATTGCCCCGACCGTGCGGCACCTGGACTTCTCCGGTGACCTGATCGATCAGGCGCTGTTGACGACCGTGCTGGCGAACCTGCCCAGCGCCGATTCCTTCGATCCGTCCGGCACCTCGGCGATCGGGCCGCTGAGCCGGCTGCGCACCGGATGCCGCATTGCCAAGGAACAACTGTCGTCGACCACGGTCGCGACCCTGGCCGAGGGGCTGCCGGGCATCCCCGGCGAAATCCGGCTCACCCGTAACGAACTCGACGACGCGATCCGTACCTCCCTGACCAATTTCGTTGCGGTGCTGGATGAGACGCTGGCGCGCAACGGGATTCGTGATCTGGTCGCGGTGGTGTCGGTCGGCGGCGGCGCCAACATTCCGGCGGTCACCACGATGCTCTCCGGTCACCTGAGGGTTCCGGTGGTCACGACGCCGCGACCGCACCTGGCCCCGGCCATCGGTGGGGCGCTGCGTGCGACGCGTGGGCCGGCGGAGACCAGCGCGACACTGCTGACCCCGTCCGTATCCCGCGCGACCGCGGCAGCCGTGGCGGCCGCGCCGGCAGCACCGGTCGCGGTCGAGGAGCGACCGTCCGTGCTCACCGATGCCCCGGAGCCGGTCTCGAGGCTGATGCCCGCGCTGGCATGGTCGGAGGCCGAGGACGAGTCGCGCATGATGCCCGCCGCCCCCGCTGCGGCCGGGCAGATCCCGAATCATGTTGGCGGATCAGGGTATACGTCGGCGCGACCGGCGTTGAACTTCGAACAACCCGCGCAGCCACGCCGGGAGAAGAAGACCCCCGTCGTTCCGTGGTCGCGGATGCCGGGCATGGTCGTCATCGGTACGGCAGTGGCGGTGCTGCTGGTCGGCATCGCATTGGCGATCGGCCTGTCCGACGACAAACCCGCCACCACGCCGAACCCGGGTGTGAAGACGGCTCCGGCGACCGCGCCGTCTGCCAAGGGCGCCGCACCACAACCCGCGCCGCCGAGTCAGGCGCCGATGACGGGTCAGGCCGCGCCCCAGCCGGCCGCGCCGCCGCCGACGGCCGACGCTCCCGCTCCCGCGGATACGCCGGCTCCTGCGGCAGTGGACACACCACCGCCCGCGGCGGTCGATACTCCGGTCCCGGCGGCACCGCCACCACCTCCCGTCGAGGCGCCGCCGCCACCACCCGTACCCCCGATACCGCCGCCCGCACCCCGGGTTCCGCCGATCCCGGCGATTCCGCCCATCCCGCGAATTCCGGGACTGGGCTTGCCAATTCCCGGATTTGGCGGGCCGTAACTATTTAGGCTCCGGTCGCAGGCCGCTTTTCGCCCTTGTTTTCCTCGGCGGCGATTTTCTTGAGCTCTTCGTTCAACGCCTTGTCTTTTTCGAATTGTTCTTGCCGGGCCTTGTCGTCCGAGCCGTCGCCGTCCGAATCCTTGTTGGCCGGGCCGTCGGTGGTCTTCGGATTACCGTCCTCGTCCAGCCAATCGTTGACCGCGGTGCCCGAGACCGCCCCACCGGATCCCGGCAGTACCAACGTCGGCCGGTCCTCGTAGGCCACCATCATCTCGGCGGCCGCCTTCTTGTCGTCCTCGTCCGGCTCCGGCTTCTCCTGCGGGTGCTGGTCACCCTTGACCCCTTCGGGTCGATCGCTCTCGTCGGACTTTCCCGACACCTGCTGGTCGTCCTCTTCACCAGCTGTTCTTTCGTCCTGCACGCTCATCTGAATGCCCCCTTGTCGAGTCGCAGTCCGGTTCGGTTACCCGTAGCCGCGCTGTGTCGAAACTCTCGTTACCGCACTCTTTTATGTGTGACCAGCGGTCATGGGACGGCCCGAGGGGATATGCGCCGAGGCGCATTTGACAGAGGTGCGTGTAGCCCGCTGCGAAAAGCTATGTGGCAGTTGCTAGTTGGTCGCCGGGTAGCTGACTTTCGTGAGTTCCTCGGAAATCTCCCACAGTCGACGGCAATCGTCCTCGTTGCGGGCGCGGGCCGGCGTCTTGGCTACTTTCACGCCGCCGCCGGCCAGCTCCATGAAGCCGCGGGGTCCGTAGAACTCGCCGCCCTCGGCCTGCGGCGTGGCCGCCGCGTACAGGGCGGGCAGGATCCCGTCGTCGATCTCCTGCCACAGGAACGGCGTAAAGCGCCATGACGCCTTGTACAAGCGCTCCATCAGCGCCGGCTTTTCGCGACCGTAGGAGGGGCCGCTGATTTGCAGGTTGGTCTTGGTCAGACCGGGGTGCGCGGCGTTGGAGACGATGCCCCAGCCGCCGGCGCGACTGCGCTTGTCCAGCTCGCGGGCGAACATCAGCACCGCGATCTTCGACTGACCGTAGGCCGACATCGGCGCATAGGACTTTTCGAACTGCAGGTCGTCGAAGTGGATCTTGCCGCTTTGGCTGGCGGCGAGGCTGCTCAGCGAGACGACGCGGGCCCGCTGCGCGGCGCGCAACAGCGGCAGCACATGCCCGGTCAGCGCGAAGTGCCCGAGATGGTTACTGCCGAACTGCAATTCGAAGCCGTCGGCGGTGGTGTCGCGTTCCGGGGGCGTCATCACCCCGGCGTTGTTGATCAGAATGTCGATCGGGCGGCCCTCGGCGTTGAGTTGCTCGCCCAACGCGGCGACCGACGCCAGCGACGACAGGTCGAGGGATTTGATGGTCAGCTTCGCGTCGGGCACGCTGCGGCGGATCTCGTCGATCGCGGCCTCACCCTTGGCGCGGTTGCGGATGGCCATGATCACGTCGGCGCCGGCCGCCGACAGCCGTCTGGCCAACCCGAAGCCCAGACCGCTGTTGGCTCCGGTGATGACGACCAGCTTCCCGGTGAGGTCCGGTACGGTGGCGACGAGATCGTTCGACATGGGTATCAGTGTGCTCTTTCGCTGGCCCCCGGTCACTAGCGGTGACACACTCCGGGGATGTGGAGCAGACTGCCCGCCAAGATTTCATTTGTCTCGGCCGTCGTCGTCACGATCATGTCATTGGCCGGCATCATCGTCGCCATCGTGCTCAACGTGTTTTTCCTGGACGATTACAACGCGTACGGCGAGGTCCCGGTCCCCGGTTCGGGCAGCCTGCATCTGCCAAAAGGTGAAGTCACCGTCAGCCTGCACACCATCGTGATCGGCAGCCCCGACAGCGGGTTGCCGGTGCCGCCGCTGGGCATCACGATTTCGCCGCCCGACGGCGTCGCGCAGCCGACGATGACGGAAAACATCGGCAGCACAACCTCAGTCAACAATGACGCGCACGTGCGGGTGTGGGTGGCGCAGATTCCGGCCGACGGCACCTACAACATCACGACGGACGGCCAGGTCAACGGATTCATCGCACCGCGACTCGCGTTCGGTCACTCGAGCTCCTACGGATTTCTGATCTGGCTGTTCGTCGGCATGTTCGCGGTGGGCCTGACCGCTTCGATCGTGGCGGGGCGGTGGCTGCGCGGCACCCGACGCAAGGCAGCGACGGCCGTCGTGGACGGGGTCCGGCCGACACCCCAGCCGTCGCCCACCACGGCATACGAACCCACCGACGACGGCGTTCGGCTCGAGCGACTCAAAACGCTTGCGGCGCTGCGGGATTCCGGGGCGTTGACCGAAGAGGAGTTCCAGGCCGAGAAGCGGCGGATCCTCGAAGGGCACTGAGGTGTGCGGCCTTTTGCCCGCCTCTGAGCGACAAACTGGGGGGAGGTGGGAATGCGCCAGGCGCGGGCCGAGTACCAAGACAAACGTTGTCGCTCAGAGGCGGGCACAACGTGCCTCGCCGACTCCCGGGTATGGGTGTGGGTGTGACTGGGTCAGTGACCCCGGGCCACCCACTCCTCGTAGTGCACGATCTCGTCGCCGATGATGGTGCTGTCGCCGTGGCCGGTGTGCACGACGGTCTCACCCGGCAACGTCCCCAAGCGCTCGGAGATCGACTTCAGGATGGTCGGGAAGTCGGAGTAGGAACGACCCGTCGCGCCGGGGCCACCGGAGAACAAGGTGTCGCCGCTGAACACCACACCGAGGTCGTGCACGTACCAGCAGACCGAGCCGGGCGAGTGGCCCGGCGTGTGTATCGCGGTCAGCTCGGTGCCGTCGATTTTCAACTTCTCCCCGTCGGACACGGCGCGAAAGTCGCTGTCCGGGTGGGTCATTCGCCACAGCACCTCGTCGGCGGGATGCAGCAGCACCGGCGCGTCCAAGGTCTTGCCGAGTTCGGGCGCCACCGTGACGTGGTCGTTGTGGCCGTGGGTGCACACGACCGCCACCACGTGACGCCCGCCGACGGCTTCGACGATGGGCGCCGCGTCGTGGGCCGCGTCGAACACCACCACATTGGAGTTGTCGCCGATGACCCAGATGTTGTTGTCGACTTCCCAACTGCCACCGTCGAGTTCGAACGTGCCGTGGGTCACCACACGGTCGATTTGAACCATCAGAGCATCACCACCGAACGCAATACCTTGCCGTCGTGCATCTTCTCGAACGCTTCCTCGATGCCGTCTAGCCCAATTCGTTCGGAGACAAACTTCTCGAGCGGGAGCCGGCCCTGCAGATAGAGGTCGATCAGGGTGGGGAAGTCTCGTTCGGGCAGGCAGTCGCCGTACCACGACGACTTCAACGATCCGCCGCGGGAGAAGAAGTCGACCAGCGGCATCTCCAGTTTCATGTCCGGCGTCGGCACGCCGACCAACACCACGGTTCCGGCGAGATCGCGGGCGTAGAAGGCCTGCTTCCAAGTCTCGGGCCGGCCGACCGCGTCGATGATGACGTCGACGCCGAAGCCGTCGGTGAGGTCCGCGATGGTGTCGACGACATCGAATTCGCGGGCATTGACGGTGTGGGTGGCGCCGAACTTGCGGGCCCAGTCCAGCTTCGTGTTATCGGTGTCGACCGCGATGATCTTCTTCGCGCCGACCAGCGCCGCGCCGGCCACCGCCGCGTCGCCCACACCGCCGCAGCCGATCACCGCCACGGTGTCGTCGCGGTTGACGGCGCCGGTGTTGATCGCGGCGCCGATTCCGGCCATCACGCCGCAGCCCAGCAGCCCGGCGACGGCGGGATCGGCCTCGGGATTGACCTTGGTGCACTGGCCGGCGGCCACCAGCGTCTTGTCGGCGAACGCGCCGATGCCCAGCGCGGGCGTCAGCTCGGTGCCGTCGGTCAGCGTCATCTTCTGGGTGGCGTTGAACGTGTCGAAACACAGGTGCGGCTTGCCGCGCTTGCAGGCGCGGCACTGGCCGCAGACCGCGCGCCAGTTCAGGATCACGAAGTCGCCCGGCGCCACCGACGTCACCCCCGGCCCTACGGCTTCGACCGTGCCCGCTGCCTCGTGGCCGAGCAGGAACGGGTACTCGTCGTTGATGCCACCCTCTCGGTACGTCAGGTCGGTATGGCAGACCCCGCAGGCGATCACGTCGACCAGGGCCTCGCCCGGGCCGGGGTCCGGGACGACGATGTCCACCAATTCGACGGGCTGGCCCTTCTTGCGTGAAATCACTCCGCGCACTGTCTGACTCATGGGCTACAACCTACTGTGGGGGCCATACACTCGGCAGCCCGGTGTCCACCCATCAGCCAGGGCCGTTCCGGGGACGCACAACCGGGTGTAGCGTCTGCAGAGCGTGACGACACTCGACACGAGTTCGGACGGCGCGCAGCGCCAAAATCAAGAGACTGTCGAAGAATTCGCCGGACGCGTGGTGTCGTCCATTGACGACGCGAGCCTGGTAATCCTGCTGAGTATCGGACACCAGACCGGCCTGCTGGACACGATGGCCGGACTCGGTTCGGCCACCAGCGGGCAGATCGCGGACGCCGCGGGCCTCAACGAGCGTTACGTGCGGGAGTGGCTGGGCGGCATGACGACCGGACATGTCGTCGACTACGACCCGGGCAACGCAACCTACTCGCTGCCGGCCCACCGCGCGGCGGTGCTGACCCGCGCCGCCGGGCCCGACAACCTGGCGGTGGTGGCCATGTTTCTGCCGCAGCTCGGCGAAGTCGAGCAGAAAATCATCGGCTGCTTCCGCGCGGGCGGCGGGCTGCCCTATAGCGAGTTTCCACGGTTCCACGCGCTGATGGCCGAGCAGAGCGCGGCGGTGTTCGACCTCGCGCTGGTCGATGTCGTGTTGCCGTTGGCCGATGGCCTGCCGGACCGGCTGCGCTCCGGAGTCGACGTCGCCGATTTCGGCTGCGGCAGCGGTCACGCGATCAACGTGATGGCCAAGGCCTTTCCGGCGAGCCGGTTCACCGGAATCGATTTCTCCGAGCAGGCCATCGCCACAGGTACCGCCGAGGCGGCCAGCCTCGGCCTGACCAATGCGAGCTTCGAGGCGCACAACCTGGCCGATCTGGACAAGACGGAGGCCTACGACGTCATCACCGTCTTCGACGCGATCCACGATCAGGCGCAGCCGGCCCGGGTGCTGGAGAACATCCAACGCGCGCTGCGACCCGGCGGTGTGTTCCTGATGGCCGACATCAAGGCATCGAGCCGGCTCGAGGACAACGTCGACGTCCCGATGAGCACCTACCTCTATACCGTCTCGCTGATGCACTGCATGACTGTGTCGCTGGCACTGGGCGGCGCCGGACTCGGGACGGCCTGGGGCACGCAGCTGGCCACCTCGATGCTCGTGGACGCCGGGTTCGACGACGTCCGGGTGCTCGAGATCGACTCCGATCCGATCAACAACTACTACATCGCGACGAAGTGACCCGCCCGATCTGATGGCTGCTCTCGACGCGCTTGATGACTGGCCGGTGTCGGCTGCCGCCGCCGCGGTGATCGGACCGGGCGGGGTGCTGGCCAGCCACGGCGACACCGAGCGGGTGTTCACGCTGGCGTCGGTCACCAAGCCGCTGGTGGCCCGCGCCGCCCAGGTCGCTATCGAAGAGGGCGTCGTCGAGCTGGACACCCCGGCCGGCCCGCCCGGCGCGACGGTCCGGCACCTGCTGGCCCACGCGTCGGGCCTGGCGATGCTGGACGGTCGAGTACTGGCCAAGCCCGGCACCCGGCGCATGTATTCGAACTACGGCTTCGCCGTGCTGGCCGAAACCGTGGAGCGCGAGTCGGGCATCGACTTCAGCCGCTACCTCACCGAGGCGGTCTGCGAGCCGCTGAACATGGCCGCCACCCGGCTGGACGGCGGTGCGGCGGAGGCCGGCTACGGGGCGACCTCGACGGTCGCCGACCTGGCGGCGTTCGCCGGTGACCTGTTGCGTCCATCGACCGTGTCGGCCGAGATGCACGCCGAGGCGACGACCGTGCAGTTCCCGGGCCTGGACGGGGTGTTGCCCGGCTACGGCGTGCAGCGGCCCAACGATTGGGGCCTGGGTTTTGAGATTCGCGACGGCAAATCGCCGCACTGGACGGGGGCGCGCAACTCGGCGCGAACCTACGGCCATTTCGGCCAAGCGGGCGGTTTCATCTGGGTGGATCCCGACGCGGACCTGGCCCTGGTGGCGTGCACGAACCGCGATTTCGGCGACTGGGCGCTCGACTTGTGGCCGGCGCTCGCCGACGCGGTGCTGGTGCAATACATCAAATAAGCATCGAGCACTAGCGCAACACGGGTATCACAGGGCACAATAGACACGCACGAAACAAAACATCTGCTTGTCGGATCCGCCAGGTCGTTGGGGAAGACGTCCCTCGTGGAACCGAAGGAGCAGGTAAATGCGTGCGTCGAATCAATTCGCCGACGTGACGGCAGGTGTGGTGTACATCCATGCCTCGCCCGCGGCGGTATGCCCGCATGTTGAGTGGGCGTTGTCGTCGACCCTGCAGTCCAAGGCCAACCTGGTCTGGACACCGCAGCCGGCGATGCCGGGACAGCTGCGTGCTGTCACCAACTGGGTCGGTCCGGTGGGTACCGGCGCCCGGTTGGCCAACGCGCTGCGGTCCTGGTCGGTGCTGCGGTTCGAGGTCACCGAGGACCCGAGCCCCGGTGTCGACGGCCACCGCTTCTGCCACACGCCGCAACTGGGCTTGTGGAGCGGGGCGATGAGCGCCAACGGCGACATCATGGTCGGCGAGATGCGGCTGCGGTCGATGATGGCGCAGGGCGCCGACACGCTGGCCGCCGAGCTGGACTCGGTGCTGGGCACCGCGTGGGACGACGCGCTCGAGGTCTACCGCGACGGCGGCGACGCCGGCGAAGTCACCTGGCTCAGCCGGGGCGTCGGCTAAACGACCGGCGGGACGGTCGGCGGGTTCGCCGGCGCCGCCGTCACCGGCATATCGACATTGCCCTGACACGCTCCGCTGGTGATGTCGGTGTGGAAGACGCCGGTGAGCACTCCGTTGGGCCCGGGGGTGTAAGCCGTAATCGATTTCGCCGGGTCATATTCGATGGTGCCGTCGGGCAGCAGGCAGTCCCATTTCCAGGTCATCTCGCGTACCCACTGCGACCCGTTCCAGGTGAATTCGACTGTCTGCGGCATGAATTCGTTCTTGGGCGGCGGCGGGTCGTTCACCGTCGCGGTGCAGACGCCGGCCGCGCATTTCGAGGTGATCGAGACGCTGGCCCGATGGGCGTATTCGGGTTGGCGGGCCGCGATGCTGGTGCCGGCCTTCGCGTTGGCGGACAACGTCAGGATGTACTGCCCGTTCCACAGCGGGTCGGCCGCGAATGCTGTCGGGGCCGCTGCCAGCGAGCCGCCCACTGACACGGCCAGGCCGACCAGCGCCGTTGCGCGATGTCCCGACATCGTTCCTCCCAGGGCAGCAGGTATGCCCTGATGTCGCGTTTGTCGCACGAGTTGTTACATCTTGGGCCGCAGGATCTGCAGCGCTTGAGGAACCGCCGAAATCTCCGCGGGCAACGGACACGCGTAGTCGCCGTCGGCGTAGACGTTGATGCCGGGGCATTCGACGTGGACCGTCTTGGCGCGCGCCGTGGTGACCTCGTCGAGTCGCACGTGGGTTCCCTTCATCACGGTGGGGAAGAGCCGCACGAATTTCGTCCGGGATGCGGTGTGCGCCATCGTGATGTCGAGCAGGCCATCGGTGTAATCCGCATCCGGACAGATCAGCAGTCCGCCGCCGTAGCTGCGGGTATTGCCGAACGCCGCCAGCGTGATGTCGGTGTCGATCTCCTGGTTGCCGTCGAAGGTCAGACGAAACGGCAACATCCGCAGCTGGGTCAGCTCGGCGAGCATCGCGACGTAGTAGCGCAGCCGCCCGTGCGGCCAGCTCATCCGGTTGGCGCGATCGGTGACCAGGGAATCGAACCCGGCGGCCGCCACGGTGCCGAACCACTTGTCTTGGCCGTTGCCGTCCCGGATGCGGCCCAGGTCGATCGTCTGGGTCCAGCCGTCGACGATGATGTCCGCAGCGGCCTCGGGATCGTTTGTGGGGATGCCGAATTCGCGGGCATGGTCGTTGCCGGTGCCCGCCGGGATGATGCCCAGCGGAATGTCGGTGCCCGCCAACACTTGCAGCGCGTTGGAGATGACGCCGTCGCCACCGGTGGCCACCAGCGCGTCGGTGCCGCGTTCGATCGCCGCCGCGGCCAAATAACGGGCGTCTTGGGCGTCGTCGCCGATGATCTCGTTGACTTCGACACCGCGGGCGTGCAGTCGCGCGATGGCGACCTCGGCGACGTGTACGGCGGTGCCATGCCCCGACAGGGGATTGGTCAGCGCGGTCACCTTGCCGATCTCGCGGCGGGCAATCACGGAATCAGCTTGCCGGGATTGAGGATTCCCGCCGGATCCAGTGTGGCCTTGACCGCGCGCAACACCTGCACGCCGAGCTCGCCCACCTCGTCGCGCATCCAGGGCCGGTGATCGGCACCGACCGCGTGGTGATGGGTGATGGTGCCGCCGGCGGCGATGATCGCGTCCGACGCGGCCTTTTTGGCGGCCTGCCACTGCTCGATCGGATTGCCTCGCTGCCCGGCGACGACGGTGAAGTACAGCGATGCGCCGGTGGGGTACACGTGCGAAATGTGGCACATCACCAGCGCCGGTGTCCCGGTTTCTGCCAACGCGGTGGTCAGTGCCTCGGTGACGGTGCCCTTGAGGGTGGCAATGTTGGACCAGTCGGTGGCGGTCTCGAGCGTCTCACACAGCGCGCCCGCGGCCAGTAGCGAGTCGCGCAGATACGGCGCGCCGAACCGGCCGCGCTCCCACGCTTGGGCGGGACCCTCGCCCAGCGACGTGCCGCCCTTTGCCGCCAGCAATTCGCGGGTTTCGGCATGCCGGCTCTCGACGTGTTCCTTGGTGCCCTCGAAGACCGTGATGCCAAGGCAGCCGCCGGTGATCTGGTTCTCGCCGATCGACTCGGTGGTGGCCAGGTTGACGCCGGTCTCGGCCTCGTCGGAAAGCCGAATCACGGTGGGGCCGGTCGTGTTTTGGGTGACCGCCCGCAACGCGGCCGCTCCCGTCGCGAAGTCGGGGAACGACCAGGCCTCGTAGCTGACGGCCTCCGGTACCGGATGTACCCGCAGCCGCACCTGGGTGATCACGCCGAAGGTGCCCTCCGACCCGATCAGCAGCTGACGCAGGTCGGGCCCGGCCGCCGACTCCGGTCCGCGGCCCAGGTCCAGCGTTCCGGCCGGGGTGATCACCCGTAGCCCGCGCACCATGTCGTTGAACCGGCCGTAGCCGGCCGAGTCCTGACCCGAGGAGCGGGTCGCCGCAAAGCCGCCGATGGTGGCGAATTGGAAGCTCTGCGGGAAGTGTCCCAGTGAGAAGCCGCGTTCACCGAGCAGGCGTTCGGCGTCGGGGCCGGTGAGGCCCGCACCGAGGACGGCCTGCCCGGACTCCTCGTCGAGTGAGATGAGCTCGTCGAAGCGGCGCAGGTCGAGCGAGATCACGGCGGTGAAGTCGCCGCGGACCGGGTCGAGGCCGCCGACCACGCTGGTGCCGCCGCCGAACGGGACCACGGCGATGCCGTGCTCGGAGCAGTAGCGCAGGATTTTCAGGACGGCGTCGTCGTCAGCGGGTAGCAGGATGGCGTCGGGCGCGTCTTGTGCCGCGGTCTTGCGCTTCAGCAGATCGAGGGTGGACTTGCCGCCGGCGTGCAGCAGCCGATCGCGGTCGTCGGTGCGGCAATACTCGGCGCCGACGATCCCGGCGAGCGCGTCCTTGTCGGCCTGTGCCAGCGCGGACGGTCGCAGCTGCACCTGCTCAGGCGTGAGTTCTTCGCCCGTCGAATCTTGCAGGCCGACAGCCTGTTTCAGCAGTGACCGAATGCCGTCCGAGAGTGGTTTGGCGCTAGCGGGATCTCCCCACGCGTTCCATTTCATCGGCGGGAGGAGTCGCTCGGTCCCAAGATCATGCGTCATGCGTTACAGTATTACATATGCTGTCAATCAGTAACGCAGGTTTGGATGTGGCCGACCGGATCCTCGCGGCGGCCGCCAGCTGTGTGGTCGATTTCGGGGTCGACCGGGTGACCCTCGCCGAGATCGCCCGGCGCGCGGGGGTGAGCCGGCCGACGGTGTACCGACGCTGGCCGGACACGCCCGCGATCGTCGCCGCGCTGCTGACCCAACGGATCACCGGTGTGATGCACGAAGCGCCGCTGCTGGGAGAAGACCGGGAATCGCTTGTGCGCCAGATTGTTTCGGTGGCCAATCTGCTGCGCCGCGACGAGCTGATCATGTCGGTGATGCACTCGCACCTGGCACCGATCTACATCACCGAACGGCTCGGCGAAAGCCAGCAGATGCTGATCGGCGCGCTCGCCGACCGGTTGCGGGTCGCCCAGCGCCACGGCAGCGTGCGCCCCGGCGATCCGCTGCAAATGGCCACCATGGTGTTACTGATCGCGCAGTCGACGATTCAGTCCGAGCGGATCGTGCGTCCGATTCTGGATGCCGAGGCGCTGACCGTCGAACTCACACATTCGCTGAACGGATACCTGTCCTGATGACCGATGTGAATGGCGCACGATTGACTGCCGCCCGTCGTACCGCCGATTTGAACGCGCTGGCCGACGGCGCGCCGCTGGACGTGCTGGTGATCGGCGGCGGGATCACCGGGGCCGGGATCGCGCTGGACGCCGCGTCGCGCGGGCTGCGCGTGGCGCTGGTGGACAAGCACGATCTGGCATTCGGCACCAGCCGCTGGAGCTCGAAGCTGGTCCATGGTGGTCTGCGCTACCTGGCGACGGGCAATGTGGGCATCGCTCGTCGCAGCGCCATCGAACGCGGAATCCTGATGCGGCACAACGCCCCTCATCTCGTGCACGCGATGCCGCAATTGGTTCCGCTGCTGCCGTCGATGAGTCACTCCAAGCGTGCGCTGGTGCGCGCGGGATTCCTGGCCGGCGACGCGTTGCGTGTGCTGGCGGGAACGCCGTCGTCGACGCTGCCTCGCTCGCGCCGGGTGTCCGCCCAGCGGGCGATGGAGATGGCGCCCACGGTGCGTCGCGACGGCCTGGACGGCGGACTGCTGGCCTATGACGGGCAGTTGATCGACGACGCGCGCCTGGTCACCGCGGTGGCCCGCACCGCGGCCCAGCACGGCGCCCGGATCCTCACCTACGTCGCGGCATCCCAGGCCACCGGCACGTCGGCGCGGCTGACCGACCAGCGCAGCGGCCAGTCGTTCGACGTGTCCGCGCGCGCGGTGATCAACGCTGCCGGGGTGTGGGCGGCCGACATCGACGGCTCACTGCGGCTGCGGCCCAGCCGCGGCACACATTTGGTCTTCGACGCCGGCGCTTTCGGGAATCCGACTGCGGCACTGACGATTCCGATTCCCGGCGAGCTCAACCGCTTCGTGTTCGCGATGCCCGAGCAACTGGGCCGCGTTTACCTCGGGCTCACCGACGAGGCCGCGCCGGGCCCGATTCCGGATGTGCCCGAGCCGTCTGCTGGCGAGGTCGAATTCCTGCTGAACACGGTCAACACCGCCTTGGGTACCGCGCTGCAGGCCGCCGACGTGATCGGGGCGTACGCCGGCCTGCGACCGCTGATCGACACGGGTCAGGGCCGCACCGCCGACGTGTCGCGCGAGCACGCCGTCGTCGAGTCGCCCGCCGGGGTGATCAGCGTGATCGGCGGCAAGCTGACCGAATACCGCTTCATGGCCCAGGACGTCCTGGACCGCGCTGTGCGCCTGCGGCGGCTAGCGGCCGCCAACTGCCGGACCCACCGGCTGCCGCTGATCGGGGCACCTTCCAACCCCGGGCCGGTGGCCGGTTCGCCGGCCGCACTGCCCGCCTCGCTGATCGCCCGCTACGGCGCCGAGGCGCCGGCCGTCGTCGCGACCGCCACCTGCGCGCGCCCCACCGAGCCCGTCGCCGAGGGCATCGACGTAACCCGCGCGGAGTTCGAATACGCCGTCACCCACGAGTGCGCGCTCGACGTCGACGACATCCTCGATCGCCGAACCCGGATCGGCCTGGTGCCCCGCGATCGCGAGCGGGTAGTGGCCGAGGCGGCCGAGTTCCTGGCGGGGGTCGCCGGAAACTAGCCGCGTTTTCAAATATGACATGAGCTATCATTTTATAGTGACTGCCATATTGCGCGTCCCAGTCTTGATTGTCGGCGCCGGTGCCGCCGGGCTCGCCACGTCCGCGCTGCTCGCCCAGCACGGTGTTCGGTCGCTGCTGGTCGAAAAGCGCGGCGAGGTGTTCATCTATCCCAAAGCCCGCAACCTCAGCTTCCGCAGCCTGGAGATCCTTCGCGGCCTCGGCCTGAGCGACCAGGTTCACGCGATCGGCGAACACGAGCCGGTCGTGGTGACCAAACCGACCCTCAACAGCACGACGGAAGAACCCGCGATCGACTTCGAGGCGATGTTCGCCGGCCTGGACGGGTTGAGTCCCGAGCCGGCCCTGCAGTACTGCCCGCAGAGCAGGTCCGAGCCCATGCTGCTGGCGGCAACGCGCCGCCGCGGCAGCGAGGTTCGCTACGGCACCGAGCTGCTGTCGTTCGAATCGGACGAGACCGGGGTCAGCGCCGTCATTGGCGACCGGGGTTCACAAGAGACGCAGACGGTCCGGGCCGACTATCTCGTCGGCGCAGACGGAGTGCACAGTCCCGTGCGCACAGCGCTGGGCATCGCGACCTCCGGTTACGGCGCGCTGCCGATCTTCGTGGTTTTCATGTATTTTCGCGCACCCTGGCGCAAGTTCATCGGACACATCGGCGAGGGCGGCGGCGTGCAGGTCAAAAATGCTGACGTACAAGGCATTTTCATTGCCGCCGACGACGACCTCGGGATGTTCATCACCACCTATTTCCCCGACAAGGGCGAAACCGCGGACCAGTTCACGCCGCAGCGGTGCCGCGAGATGCTCACCCAAGCGATCGGCGAGCAGATGGACATCGACATCATCGAGATTGCGGCGTGGCAGCCGTACGAGCAGGTGGCTAACCAATTCGCTTGTGGGCGAATCTTTCTCGTCGGAGATGCGGCGCACACCATGCCGCCGTTCAAAGCCGGGGGAGCCAACACCGCGATCCAAAGCGCACACAATCTGGCCTGGAAGCTGGCCGCGGTGCTGCACGGGACGGCCGGGCCGGCGCTGCTGGACACCTACCAGGCCGAACGGCATCCGGTGGGGCAGTTCGCCGCCCGTCAATCGCTTTCCGGCCCAACGATTTCCTTGCTCCGGCTCGAAGACGACCGGCCGATGCTGCCGCCGGACGAAGAGTGTTCGATGTTCGCGTTGCTGGTGGGCTACCGCTACCACTCGGCCGCGATCGTCACCGACGATGCCTCTAAGGGCGAGTTGGTGGAGCAGTTGCGCGGTCAGCCGGGGACCCGGGTGCCGCACGTGTGGGTGCGCAACGGGGTCTCGACGCTGGACCTGATCGGCGGCGAGTTCACCATGCTCAGCGGCGACGAGCGATGGTGTGCCGCCGCGGCTTCGGCGTCGATCGCCGCCCATCGCATCGACGGCGACGAGTGGGCCGCGGCGACCGGACTCTCGCCGGACGGCGCGTTGCTGATCCGGCCGGACGACTTCGTCGGCTGGCGCGCCGAGAAACTGCCCGCCAACCCGGAAGGCGAACTACGCCAAGCGCTTTCGGCGATACTACGTCGCGAACGCTGAGAAATTACAGCGGGATGTTCTTGTGGCGACCGCGGCGCGCGGGGGCTTCGGCCAGCGCCTCGCAGAGCCTGCTGCGGGTGTGCGCCGGGTCGATCTTCTCGTCGACCACCCCGATCTCGATGGCGCTGTCGACGCCGCCGGCGATCCGCTCGTGCTCGGCGGCCAGCTCGTCGTGCAGCGCTTCGCGCTCGTGGTCCGGCGCGGCGGCCAGCTTGCGCTTGTGCAGAATCCCGACCGCGGCCTTGGCGCCCATCACCGCGACCTCGGCGTCCGGCCACGCGAACACCTTGGTGGCATTCAGCGAGCGGGAGTTCATCGCGATGTAGGCCCCGCCGTACGTCTTTCGGGTGACCAGCGTGACGCGGGGAACGGTAGCCTCGCCGAACGCGTGCAGCAGCTTCGCGCCGCGGCGCACCACGCCGCCCCACTCCTGGTCCACACCCGGCAAGTAGCCGGGCACGTCGACGACCACGATCAGCGGAATCCCGAACGCGTCGCACAGGCGCACGAAACGCGCTGCCTTCTCGGCACTTTCGGAATTCAGGCAACCGCCCAGCCGCAGCGGGTTGTTGGCCAGCACGCCGACCGTCCGTCCCGACAACCGGCCCAGGCCGACCACCATCGACGGCGCCCAGTTGGCCTGGAACTCGTCGAACGGCGTCTCGTCGTCCAGGATCGCGGTGACGATCGGGTGCACGTCGTAGGCGCGTCGCGAGGATTCGGGCAGCAGTGCATGAATGTCGGTGTCACCGGCCTCGGCCTTGGTGCGGTCGAAATGTCCTTGCTGGCAGAACAATCCGACCAGCCGACGGCCACGCGCGTAGGCGTCGAGCTCGTCGTCGGCGACGATGTGGCACACTCCGGACTTCTTGTGGTGGGTCTCCGGACCTCCCAGCGAGCACATGTCCACGTTCTCGCCGGTGACACTGCGCACCACGTCGGGGCCGGTGACGAACACCCGGCTCTCCGGCGCCATCACGATGACATCGGTCAGCGCCGGCCCGTAGGCGGCACCACCGGCGGCGAAGCCGACGACCACCGAGATCTGCGGGATGTAGCCCGACGCCCGGATCATGGCCTCGAACACCAGGCCCACCGCGTGCAGCGCCTTGACGCCCTCGGCCAGCCGGGCACCGCCGGAGTGCCAGATGCCGACGATCGGGCTCTGCTCCTCGATGGCGGTGTCGTAGGCGTTGACGATGTGCTGGCATCCCTCGATGCCCATCGCGCCGCCCATCACGGTCCCGTCCGTGCAGAACGCGATCGTGCGCACGCCGTTGACGGTGCCCGCCGCGGCGAGCACACCCGAGCGGTCACGCTCGTGCAGCAGCTCGACGCTGCCGTCGTCGAAGAAGTTGCTCAGACGCAGCAACGGGTCTCGGGGGTCGAGCGACTCGCCGACCGCCTCGGGGGCCATGAGTGTCATCGCAAATCTCCTGTTTCCGGTGAGCTCGGGGTCCAATACCGCTGGGTTCTAATACCGTCCAAAGGTGATCGCCACGTTGTGACCGCCGAATCCGAACGAGTTGTTGATCGCGTACCGGTAGTTGCCCGGCCGCGGCTTACCCGCCACCACGTCCAAATCGATTTCTGGATCAAGGTTTTCCAAATTCAGTGTCGGCGGGATTACCTGCTCCCGCAACGCGAGGACCGTCAAGATCGATTCCAACGCACCGACCGCACCCACCGAGTGACCCAGTGCCGCCTTGGGCGCGTAGATCGCGGGGTGGTTGCCGCCCAGGGCCCGGTTGATGGCCTTGCTTTCGGCGAGGTCTCCGACCTGGGTGCCGGTGGCGTGGGCGTTGATGTGGTCGATTTCGGCCGGGGTGATGCCCGCGAGCTGGATCGCCCGCTGCATCGCGTGCGCGGCACGCTCCCCGTTGGGATCCGGTGCCACCATGTGGAACCCGTCCGAGGTGACGCTCGCACCCATGATGCGGGCCAAGATGTTGGCGCCGCGAGCCTTCGCGTGCTCCTCGGTCTCGATGACCATCAGCGCGCCGGCCTCGCCGAACACGAAGCCGTTGCGGTCCTTGTCGAACGGGCGGCACGCGCCGGCGGGGTTGTCGTTGGTCGTCGACATCACGACGCGCATCGCGGCGAACGCCGCGATTGGCACCGCCTCGATCTGGGTCTCGACGCCACCGCAGATCGCGATGTCGGCCTCGCCGAGCACGATCTGCTGCCACGCCCGGGCGATGCCCTCGTTACCGGACGCGCACGCCGAAACCGGCGTCATCACACCGGCTTTGGCTTGTCGTTCCAGACCGACCGCGGCGGCCGCACCGTTGGGCATGTACTTCTGCACGCCCAACGGGGAGACCGCTTTCATGCCACGCTGGCGCATGTCGTCGTAGCTGAACACCAATTCCTCGGACGAGCCGAGGCCGGTGCCGATCGACACCGCCAACCGGTTGGTGTCGACCTCCGGCGAACCGGCGTTCTCCCACACGCGGCGGCCCAGGATGGTCGACATTCTCTGCAGATAACCGGTGCGACGCAGCTCGATACGCGTGAGCTGACTGTCGAACTCCTCCACGAGGTGCCCGCCGATGCGAACGGGCAGGTTGTACTCCTCAACGAACGGGTCGGTGAGGGTGCGGATTCCACTCTGGCCGTCTAGCAACAACTTCCAGGTGTCTTCCACGTCGGGTGCCAAGGCGGTCGTCGCGGCGATGCCGGTGACGACCACGTTGGGGAAAGCTTTCCCCGTAACCAGCTCTGTCATGGGAGTGGCGAACGTTCCTCTCGTGCTCAGTAACGCCCGAAGGCGAGGGCCACGTTGTGGCCGCCGAACCCGAATGAGTTGTTGATCGCGTAACGGAAATCGCCGGTGCGAGGTTCGCCCGCGACGACATCCAACGAAATCTCGGGATCGGGGGTTTCGTAGTTGAGGGTTGGCGGGATGACGCCATCCCGCAGGGTTAGCACTGTCAGCACCGACTCGAGCGCCCCGACTGCGCCGATAGAGTGCCCCAACGCCGATTTCGGCGCATACACGGCGGCCCGCTCGCATCCGGCAACCCGGATGGCATTGGCCTCTGCGGTGTCGCCGATCGGCGTCGCCGTCCCGTGTGCGTTCACGTGGTCGATTTCCTTGGCGGACACGCCCGCCAGTTCCAGCGACCGGGTCATCGCGCGACCGGCGCGCACGCCGTCCGCCGCGGGCGCCACCATGTGGAAAGCGTCCGAGGTGATGCCGGCGCCCATCAGCCGGGCCAGCGGCTTGGCGCCGCGGGCCTTGGCGTGCTCTTCGGTCTCGATGAGCATCAGGGCTCCGGCCTCGCCGAACACGAAGCCGTCGCGGTCCTTGTCGAACGGCCGCGACGCGCGCTCGGGCTCGTCGTTGCGAGTCGACATGGCCCGCATCATCGAGAACGCCGCGATGGGCAGCGCCTCGATCGGTCCCTCGACACCGCCGCAGACGGCGACCTCCGCGTCACCCATGACGATCTGGCGCCAGGCGTGCGCGATCGCCTCGGAGCCCGACGAACACGCCGACACCGGGGTGATCACCCCGGCCCGCGCGCCGAGCTCCAGACCGACGACGGCAGCGGCGCCGTTGGGCATGATCATCTGAACGGCGAGCGGCGACACCTTGCGGGGGCCGCCCTCGTTCATCAGGTCATAGCTCTCGACGATCCGCTCGGCGCCGCCCAGACCGGTGCCAACGACGACGCTGAACCGGTCCGGATCGAGTTCCGGGTTGCCCGCCGACTCCCACAGCTGGCCGGACAGATATTTGGCCAGGCGCTGGACATACGACATACGGCGCAGGTCCAGCCGTCCCATGTGGTTGTCGATCGGCTCCTTGAGGTGCCCACCGATCTTGACGGGCAGATCCCATTTGTCGACAAATTCGTCTTCGAGGACGCGGATGCCGCTTTCGCCTGCCAGCAAGCCCTTCCACGTGCTCTCGATGTCCGGCGCGATCGACGTCGTCGCCGCGACAGCGGTTACCACAACACTGGGGTAACCGCCGTTAGCAGTGGAAGGCTTGGTCACTTGCTGTCCGCTTCCAGCCTCGACTGGACGTTGGCAGCCGCCTCGGGGTTCTCCGACACGATCTTGGCGCGCAGCGCCTCGGCAGCCTCGGGGTTCTCCTCTTCCAGCTTCTGGATGTAGGAGACGACGTCACCGACGGTACGCAGACCGGCCAGGTCCTCGTCCGGGATCTTCACGCCGTACTTGTCCTCGGTCTGCACGGCGATCTCAACCATCGACAGCGAGTCGATGTCCAGGTCGTCGACGAAAGACTTCTCCGGGGTGACCTCAGAGGGCTCAATACCGGTGACCTCTTCGATGATCTCGGCGATACCGGCGATGATTTCTTCCTGCGAAACGGCCACAGCCTTTACTTCCCTTCGTAATGTGTTGTGTTGCAATCGGTTTGATGTGATTTTATGCGGTTGTCCTGGCCGCGGCTGTTGTCAGATCTCAGCCAGCGCGTCCAGGTCTGCGGGTGACTTGACGGCACGGACCGTTACCCCCCGAAGTTCACGCTTGGCGATGCCGGCGAGTGTGCCCGCGGGCGGGAACTCCACAATCGCTTTGACATCGCGCTCGGCCAGCGTTGCGGTGCACAGGTCCCACCGCACCGGCTGGATCAGTTGAGCGACCAGCGTTTCCATCGCCACCGCCGCCGAAGCGACCGGCTTTCCGTCGCGGTTGGACAGCAGCGTGGCAGTGGGCTCGGCGGTCGCGATGGCGGCCGCCGCGGCGGCGTAGCCCTCCATAGCGGACGCCATGTACTTGGTGTGGAACGCTCCGGCCACGCCGAGCGCGCGCACCCGGGCCTTGGCCGGCGGGTCTTCGGCGAGCTTTTCCAGCGCGGTCAGCGGACCGGCGGCGACAATCTGGCCGGCGGCGTTGCGGTTCGCGGGGAACAGGTCCAGCTGCTCGAGGCGGGCCAGGACTTCGGCCTCGTCCCCGCCCAGCACCGCGGACATGCCGGTCGGCTCGGCGGCGCACGCCTTGGCCATCTCGGCGCCACGGGTGGCGGCCAGGGCGACGGCGTCATCGGCGGCCATTACACCGGCGATGGCGTAGGCCGCGATCTCGCCGACCGAGTGACCGGCCACGATGAAGTCTTCACCGGCAAGCACACCGCGCTTGGTCAGCTCCTGGTGTGCGAGCAGGGTGGCCGCGACGACCAGTGGCTGAGTGACCGACGTGTCGGTGATCTCTTCGTTCGATGCGGTGGTGCCGAGTCGAACCAGGTCCAGGCCGCTGGCCTTCGACCACAGAGTCATCTGCTCGGTCGCCCCCGGCAATTCCAGCCATGGCGAGAGCATTCCCTCTGTCTGCGAGCCCTGTCCGGGCGCGAGTAATGCAATCACGTGTCTAAGAGAACACTGTGGAAACGGTTTTGGCGGGTGTAACAGATTATGAACCTCGTCTTAGGTTTTTGTAGATACTCCACAAAACCGCTCGACAAGCTACGTATTCGATACCGTGCCGCGACCTGTTGCCTGAGTCACTATCGCACGGATGACGCCGCAGAACCCCCTCTGACCGGCAGCGGAACCGCCGTTACCGCACTGTTACCAACACCAGAGGGGTTGGTGGGGTAGTTGAGTTGGCCGACCGTCGCGGCCACTCGCAACACGTACGCGTCGCGTGGCTGAGTCGGATCGCGCCCGGTGAAGTCGGTGATGCGCTTGAGCCGGTAGCGCACGGTGTTTGGATGAACGAACAACTTGCGCGCGCAGGCCTCGATCGCGCCGCCGCAATCTAAGTAAGCGTCAAGAGTTTCAATAAGAGTGGGACCGGCGTCGGCTAGGGGTCCCATCACGTCGGTGTGCAACGCGACGATGGCCGAGGCGTCTCCCATCAGGGCACGTTCCGGCAGCAGCTCCCGGGCGTGCACGGGCCGCGGCGCACCGGCCCAGCCGGGGGCGGCGTTCATCCCGGAGATCGCCTCGCTGGCACTGTGATAGGCCGCGGTCAGCATTGGTGCGGTGGGCCCGATGACCACCGGGCCTTCGGCGAATGCGCGCATCAGATCGCCCAGGAACTTGTCGGTCGGCGATAGCTGCCCCGACACGATGGCCACCAGCCAGGTGCCGTGCACGTCGGTCAGGGCAGCGCGGCCGTGCTGCGCGGCGGTGTCGCGGACGATTTGGCTGGCCCGCTCGCTGGCGACCTCGCCGTCGGTGTTGTCGCGGCTGGGGGCGGGCGTGCCGACCACAACCGTCGCCGGCGCGGTGGTGTCCCAGTTCAGCGCGGCGGCGCGGGACAGCAACTCGGGGCCGGTGTCGCCGCGCACCACCGCGTCGACGACGCTGGCCTCCATCCGGCTGTCCCAGCTGCCCCGCGCCTCGGCCGCGTCCGCGTAGGCCGAGGCGAAGCTGAACGCCAGGTCGCGGCTGTACTTCAAAATGCCCACCGTCAGGGCGGTCAGTTGCTCCTCGGAGCGGGCCAGTAGTGGCACGACTTCCTCGAAGAACTCCATCGTCACCTGCACCATGTCCACGCTGTGGCGCAAAGCGATGCGGCGGGTGAGCTCCTGGGGCACCAGTTCGAAGGCCTGCGCGGTGTAGCTGACGTTGCTGTGTGGGTCCTTCATCCATTCGACGAAGTTCACGACTGCGGTCTGCACCACCAACGCCACGCTGGCCCGCTGGGACGCTTCCAGCTCGGCGAAGAACGGCAACCGCTCGCCCATCGCCGTGACCGCTTCGGTGGCCAGCCGCCCGGAGTACTGCTTGAGCCGTCGCAGCACGGAGTCCGGGACGGTGTCCAAGGTTTCGAGTGGAGACCTCGGATGCTTCGCGAACGGGCCGGCGAAGGGGTTGTCATTCACCCCTAAAACCTACGCCGAATTTATGGAACTTTCCGCCAAAGGGCGCGGCGGGTCTTTGCGCCGTCGGGCGCGGGTGCCGTGCCGGGCCGTACGTCGGGCCCCGAGCGTCACGCCAGAGTGACGTTCCGCGTCGAGAGCCACGCTGGCGTGACGCTCGGCGGGGCGGCTCAGGCGACGCCAGGGTCGGAGGTCTGCTTCGGCGCGGCCTGGACGTCGTCGATCTTGTACTGGCGCGCCGCCGCGAGCGGCACGGACGGGTCGATCTCTCCGTCGCGGGCCAGCGCCTCGAGCACCGCAACCACCTGCGACTCCGCGTCGGTATTGAAGTAGCGCCGGGCCGCCGGGCGGGTATCGGAGAAGCCGAACCCGTCGGTGCCCAGCGTCACGTAGGTGCCGGGCACCCAGGGCCGGATCTGCTCGGGCACCCCGCGCATCCAGTCCGAGACGGCGATCACCGGCCCGGTGGCGCCTTCGAGGGCTTTGGTGATGTACGGGACGCCGGCCGGCTTGTCGGGATGACGCAGCTGCGCCTGCTGGATCGCCAGCCCGTCGCGATTGAGCTCACCCCAACTGGTCACCGACCACACGTCGGCGGCGACGTCCCACTCGGCGGCCAGCATCTCGGCGGCCTTCACCGCCGACGGCATCGCCACCCCGGAGGCCAGGATTTGCGCGGTGTTGGCGCGCCGCTCGCTGGCCGCCTGGTAGCGGTAGATCCCGCGCAGCACGCCCTCGGGATCGAGGTTGTGCGGCTCGGCCGGCTGTACGTAGGGCTCGTTGTAGATGGTGATGTAGAAGTAGATGTTCTCCGGGTTGGGGCCGAACATCCGGGCCAGCCCGCTCTCGACGATGTAGGCGATCTCGTAAGCGAACGCCGGATCGTAGGAGACGACCGCCGGGTTCGTGGCGGCCAACAGCAGCGAGTGACCATCGGCGTGCTGCAAGCCCTCACCGGTCAGCGTGGTGCGACCGGCGGTGGCCCCCAACACAAATCCGCGTGCCATCTGGTCGGCCGCGGCCCACAGTCCGTCGCCGGTGCGCTGGAACCCGAACATCGAGTAGAAGATGTAAAGCGGGATCATCGGCTCGTTGTGCGTCGCGTACGACGTCCCGGCCGCCGTGAACGACGCCGTCGAACCGGCCTCGTTGATACCCTCGTGCAGGATCTGGCCGACTTCACTTTCCTTGTACGCCAACATCAAGTCGGCGTCCACGGCCGTGTAGAGCTGGCCGAGGCGGTTGTAGATCTTCAGCGACGGGAACCACGAGTCCATGCCGAACGTACGGGCCTCGTCGGGAATGATCGGTACGATGCGCGGGCCAATCTCTTTGTCCCGCATCACTTCTTTGAAGGTACGCACCAGTGCCATCGTGGTGGCGACCTCTTGGTGACCCGAGCCCTTTTTCAGCGGGGCGTAGATGTCGCGGCTCGGTAGCTTGAGCACCTTGGCTTTCGTCGGGCGTTCGGGCAGGAAGCCGCCCAGCTGGCGACGCCGGTCCAGCATGTAGCGGATCTCCGGAGCGTCGGGTCCCGGGTGGTAGTAGGGCGGAAGGTAGGGGTCTTCCTCCAATTGCGCGTCGCTGATCGGAATCCGGATGGCGTCGCGGAAATACTTAAGGTCTTCAATCGCAAGCTTTTTCATCTGGTGCGTGGCATTACGGCCCTGGAAGTGCGCGCCCAGCGAGTAGCCCTTGATGGTCTTGGCGAGAATCACCGTCGGCTGTCCCTTGTGGTCGACGGCGGCGCGGTAGGCCGCATAGACCTTGCGGTAGTCGTGGCCACCGCGCTTGAGATTCCAGATCTCCGAATCGGTCATCGATTCGACGAGCGCCTTGGTGCGCGGATCGCGGCCGAAGAAATGGTCGCGGACATAAGCGCCGTCATTGGCCTTGTAGGTCTGGTAATCACCGTCGGGCGTGGTGTTCATCAGGTTCACCAGCGCGCCGTCGCGGTCGGCGTGCAGCAGGGCGTCCCACTCGCGGCCCCAGACCACCTTGATCACATTCCAGCCGGCGCCGCGGAAGAATGACTCCAGCTCCTGAATGATCTTGCCGTTGCCGCGCACCGGGCCGTCTAGGCGCTGCAGGTTGCAGTTGATGACGAACGTCAGGTTGTCCAGCGCCTCGTTGGCAGCCACCTGGATCAGGCCGCGGCTCTCCGGTTCGTCCATCTCGCCGTCGCCGAGGAACGCCCACACATGTTGATCCGAGGTGTCCTTGATGCCGCGGTCGTGCAGGTAGTGGTTGAAGCGGGCCTGGTAGATGGCGTTCATCGGGCCCAGGCCCATCGACACCGTCGGGAACTCCCAGAAGTCGGGCATCAGCCGCGGGTGGGGATAGGACGGCAGCCCGCCGCCGGGATGGCTGTGCTCTTGCCGGAAGCCGTCGAGTCGGTCAGCGCTCAGCCGGCCTTCCAGGAATGCGCGGGCATAGATGCCCGGGGACGCGTGGCCCTGGATGAACACCTGGTCGCCGCCGCCGGGATGCTGCTTGCCCCGGAAGAAGTGGTTGAAGCCGACCTCATACAGCGCCGCTGAGGAGGCGTACGTCGAAATGTGGCCGCCCACGCCGATTCCCGGACGCTGGGCGCGGTGCACCATGATGGCGGCGTTCCAGCGGATCCAGGCCCGGAAGCGGCGCTCGACGTCCTCATCGCCGGGGAACCACGGCTCCAGCTCGGTCGGGATGGTGTTGACGTAGTCGGTCGACGTCAGCGCCGGCAGCGACACCCGCTGTTCGCCCGCTCGTTCCAGCAACCGCAACATCAGGTAGCGGGCCCGCGCGGGACCCGAGCGCTCCAACAGCTCGTCGAAGGACTCCAGCCACTCCGACGTTTCCTCCGGATCGATGTCGGGTAGATACGACGCGACGCCGTCTCGGATCACCCGGACGCGATCGGGTTCGCTTCCGTTGCTTGGGGTTTTGGCCAGGTCGTGGCGTGCGAACTCGGTCGTCAACTTCCGCTCCTGTTGTTGGCGGTTTCCTGCACGGGTGTTCGTCTTCCTATCGTGCCGTACCGGCGCCTCGGGCGGGTAGCCGCAATCGGATCGCCGGCGAACATCACCCGGCGACACGAAACCGCGGTGCGTTGACGGCGCCGGCAATCGCCACCCGGTAACGTCAGAAACCGTGCTCACCGGATGGAAAGTCGTCCCCGGCACGCGCGGGGGACAGTTCCCCAAGCGTGGCGTGCTCGCGCTTGGCTGCATCGCCACCGCGCTGATGGGCATTGTGGGGTGTACCACCGTCACCAACGGCACTGCCGCACCCGACACGAAGGTGGCCCCCGCCTACCGGCAGTCGGTCTCGTCGTCGGTGTCGGCCTCGATCGCAACGTCGAGCGTCCGGGAGTCCCAGCGGCAGCAATCGCTGACCACCAAGGCGGTGCGCAGTTCGTGCGACTCGTTGGCCACGACGAGCAAGGAAGCCATCGACAAGGTGAACGCGTACGTCGGGGCGTTCAACGGCGGCCGCGGCACCGGCCCGTTCGAGGGTCCGGCCATCGACGCCCTCAACAACAGCGCCTCGACGGTGAGCAACAATTTCAACGATGCGCTATCGGCCCAGCTGAAGGACGCGTTCAACGCGTACATCGACGCCGCGCGCGGCGTCGCCAACGCGATCGGCACCCACGCGGGGACCGGTGAATTCAACCGTCGAGTCGATCAACTCAACGACACCAAGACCAAGGCGCTGAAACTGTGCCTGGCGTCGTTCTGAGGCGGAGTGTGAACCAGCTTCTGGCTGTGCGACGATAATCCCCAATCGCATGGCGCGCAGGTTGTGTTAGGAGGTCCCACGGTGGTCGCGGCGGATGACGCCTCGAACTTCGCTCGCAAGCTGGGCGTCCAACGAGACCAGGTTGTCCAGGAGTTCGGTTGGGACGAGGACACCGATGACGACATCCGCGCGGCGGTCGAGGAGGCCTGCGGTTCCGAGTTGCTCGACGAGGACACCGACGAGGTGGTCGACGTTGTGCTGCTGTGGTGGCGAGATGGCGACGGTGACCTGGTGGACACCCTGATGGACGCCATCAGCCCGCTGGCTGAGGATGGCGTGATCTGGGTGCTGACGCCCAAGACCGGCAAGCCCGGGCACGTGCTGCCGGCCGAGATCGCCGAAGCGGCTCCGACCGCCGGCCTGATGCCGACGTCGTCGGTCAACCTGGGGGACTGGAGCGCCAGCCGGCTGGTGCAGCCGAAGTCGCGGGCGCACAAGCGCTGATGCTGCCCGTCGGGACGCCAGCCCCCGATTTCACCCTGCGTGACCAGAACCAGCAGCGCGTCACGCTGAGCAGCTATCGCGGGGGCAAGAACGTGTTGCTGGTCTTCTTCCCGTTGGCGTTCACCCCGATCTGTCAGGGTGAGCTGGACTTGTTGCGCGAGCACCTGCCCGAATTTGAGAACGACGAGAGCGCGGTGCTGGCCATCTCGGTGGGGCCACCGCCGACGCACAAGGTCTGGGCCGGCCAAAGCGGCTTCACCTTTCCGGTGCTGTCGGATTTCTGGCCCCACGGCGAGGTCAGCCAGGCCTACGGCGTCTTCAATGACCAGGCCGGCTACCCGAACCGTGGCACCTTCGCCGTCGACCGGTCCGGGATCATCCGGTTCGCCGAGATGAAAGAGCCCGGCCAGACTCGCGATCAGCAGTTGTGGACGGAGGCGCTAGAAGTGTTGCGCGCCTGAGTGTTTCGTTCTTCGGCGATTACGAGCGCGTCCATCAGGGCGCCGATCACGGGGGCGGCGGCGGGCAGGTGGCGACTTCTGGGGGCAGCAGCCCGAAATCCATCAGACTTTGCTTTCGTCATACATCTGACCAGCGCGTCCGGCGACCATCGTGTGCCGAACGACGGCGGTCTCATCCGGGACGGACTTCTGCATTTTTCGCCCTAATCAGCGAGGAACTACTGCGTTCGCGTGGTGAGCGTTTTGGGTGGCAGGCCCGCGCCAGGTAACCTGCTGCGGGCATAGAGGGCGCGTAGCTCAGTGGTAGAGCTCTGGTTTTACACACCAGCGGTCGGCGGTTCGATACCGTCCGCGCCCACCGGTCAATGTCTCGCGCCGTGATATGTTCGGCGGCGTGAATATCGGCGTACGCGCGTATTGGCGCTTTATCGTGGCTCCGGGTGGAGCCGTGGATAGAGCGTCTGGCTGACGTAAATACACGACCGATACCCGGAGCCCGGCAGTGACCACAAGGTCGCTGCTTTTTTCGTCTCCGGGCAGCGGAATCAGGGGCGTGTCCGGAGAGCCGTACAGGAAGGCACACTCCACTATGTCGATCACAAACCGTGTCATGACAACCGTCCGTACCTCGGACCGTCGAATCATCTCGCTCCGAGAACTACCGGCGCCCAACGTGATTCGCGCCGAACTACCGTTGAAACCTGCGCTTGCCGAGGCGGTTCAACAGGATCGTGACGACATCGTCGAGATTCTGGCCGGTCGCGATGATCGCCTGCTTGTCGTGGTCGGGCCGTGCTCGGTGCACGATCCGATCGCCGCGCTGGACTACGCACATCGACTCGCGCCATTGGCCGCCGAGCACTCCGACCGGCTGAAAATCGTGATGCGCGTGTACTTCGAGAAACCGCGCACCACGGTCGGATGGAAGGGGCTCATCAACGATCCCGGCATGGATGGCAGCTTCGACGTGGAACGCGGGTTGCGGACCGCGCGATCGCTGCTGCTGGATATCGTCGAACTCGGCCTTCCAGTGGGGTGTGAGTTCCTCGAGCCCACCAGCCCGCAGTACATCGCCGATGCGGTTGCTTGGGGGGCGATCGGCGCTCGAACCACCGAGTCGCAGATACATCGCCAGTTGGCGTCGGGCCTATCGATGCCGGTCGGATTCAAGAACGGCACCGACGGGAACGTCCAGGTCGCGATCGACGGTGTAAAAGCGGCAGCGGCGTCGCACAGTTTCTTCGGCGCCGACGACTTCGGCCGCGTTGCCGTTGTCGAAACCGCCGGCAATCCGCACTGCCATGTGATCCTCAGGGGTGGATCGAGCGGACCCAATTGCGATGCCGCCTCGGTGTTCACCACCGTTGCTCGACTACGCAAAGCGGGGTTATCCGAACGGGTCATGATCGATTGTTCGCACGCCAACTCCGGTAAAGACCACGTCCGGCAGGCTCAGCTCGCGGCCGCGGTAACTGCACGCATAACCGCGGGCGAACGCGGCATTGCCGGCCTGATGCTGGAGAGCTTCCTGGTGGCCGGTGCCCAATCCGACCGAGGCGAACTGGTTTACGGCAAATCCGTGACCGATCAGTGCATGGACTTTCCCACCACGGCGGCGTTGCTGGCAGGCCTGGCCGGTCGCCGGGCCTAGCTCGTAGGTAGGGTCTAAATACCCTACCCCCCTGGGGTAACTGGTGTAGCGTCAGAGTTCTCGAAGCCCGACAACTCTGGAATGGAGAAGTTCGATGCCATATCAAGCCAAGACCAAGATCGCGCTGATCGGTGGCGCAGCCGCGATTGCGTTAGGTGCCGGAGTCGGCGGCGGCGTGTTGTTAAGCAATGCAACAACACTGACACCAATCGCGACCCCCACATCCACCGTGGCGCCAGCGCCAACACCGTCCACCGACAATGCTGTTCCCGGTGGCAGCAACGGTTGCATCGCCGGTCTCAACTGCGGTCCGGTCCCGACGCCGCCCAAGCCGGCACCAACGCGCCCGTAACCACACGGCGTCGGGCACGCCATGGCGGCACAACGATCGGACACTCGCGTGATCCGTACCTGGCGGACGCCATCTGCGGGATTGAGCGGAAGGACAAAGAGTCGAATGACCAGTGAGAAAACCGATTTCGGCATCATCGTTGGTGTTGACGGATCGGTGTCGTCCGATGCGGCGGTGCAGTGGGCTGCCCATGAAGCACAGTTGCGCAACTGCCGGCTGACCCTGGTGTATGCGGCGGCCCCACCAATCCCGTCGTGGCCGGCCGGCCAAATGCGAGCAGAGTTACGCCGACGCCAGGAGCTCGATGCGCGCAGGATCCTCGACGACGCGGTCCGGATTGTCAACGCCACGGCCGCCGACGGCAGCCCGGCCGACGTCGACAGTCGAGTCGTTGCTTCGCCACCGGTGCCCACTTTGGTCGACATGTCCAAAGACGCGGCATTGGTGGTGGTCGGCGCGCGTGGGCTGGGCACGGTGGGCCGCCTGCTGCTGGGATCGGTCAGTACCGGGCTGCTACATCACGCCGACTGTGCTGTTGCCGTGATCCACTCCGAGGCGTCCCGTCGATCGCGCGACTCTCGGGCCCCGGTGTTGCTGGGCGTGGACGGATCCACGGCGTCGGAGCTGGCCACCGCGATCGCGTTCGAGGAAGCGTCGATGCGTGAGACGACATTGGTGGCGCTGCACGCGTGGAGCGATGCCGACAGGGCGAGTGTCTCGAGCCTGGAGGAGTCGGCCCTGCGGTCGGCGGCTGAGGAAGTCCTTGCTGAGCGGTTGGCGGGCTGGCGGGAACGCTATCCCGATGTCAACGTCACCCGCATCGTGGAGTACGGATCTGCGGCCACCCACCTGCTGGAGCATTCCAAATTCGCCCAGCTGGTCGTCCTCGGTAGTCATGGCCGTGGCGGGGTCGCCGGAATGCTACTCGGATCGGTCAGTTCTGCAGTGGCACAAGGGGTTCAGGTGCCGGTGATTGTCGCTCGCGGCGGCCAACAGTAGCGGTTCCCATGGGCGGCGGCAATTCCCGGTGATCGGCTTGGCGCGTTCGATGTCGGCAGCGGCAGGCGCAATCCTGGTCGCGGCCGCCGTCGTTGGGGTCATCATCCTGGCCCACCGCGACCGGGGCGGTGCGTCGGCCGGCGATGCGGTCAAGAGCTACCTGCAAGCGCTGGCCCGCGGAGACGCCGAGACCGCGTTGTCTTACGGCATAGATCGGCCGGCCACCACAGGGTTCCTGACCGCAGACATCCTCAAACGGCAAGGTGCGCGTTGGCCGATCCGCAATATCACAATCCTGCATGACAATTCCTCGGCGCCGGGTGCGGCGTTGAGCATGGCTCAGGTGCATGCGAGCGCGACGTTCGGCGACCAGACCTCCGATGTGATCTTGCATTTGAGGATGGATCACCAGCGCTGGAAGCTCACCTCGCCGGCGATCAAATTCACTCCCGGCCTGGGTGCGTCGATGGGCAATGCAGCCGCGAAAACCGTGACCGTATTCGGCGAGCCGATCGGCAACTCCACGGTGTATGTGTTCCCCGGCTGGATCGATATCGGCAGCACCAACCCCTACCTGACGGTGACCGTGCCACCGCTTCTGCTCGACCAGTTGACGATGGCGGCTCCATTCTGGGTCCATCCCACGTTCGCGGTGGCCGATCAGGGACGCGAAGCGGTCGGCGCGCAGTTAACCGCCACGATGGCGAACTGCCAACGGTCTAGCCTGCTGGCACCGCCGGGATGTCCGGTACATCTTAATTCCAGCGGCCTGGCCGAGGGCACTGCGGAATGGGGAACCGCCGATTCCCGTGCGGTCACGCTCGACACCGTTGACCCATACCGGTTGACCGTGAGGTTCGACGCCCGCATCACCGTGCCGGTCACCGTAAAAACCAGGGGCGGGGCAACCGAACAGAACGTCGTCACCGATGCGGTGTCGGGAACCGCGGACCTGGCCAAGGTCCCGCCAGACCTCGTATTCGGCTAAACCACCACACCAGCGGTCGTCGGTTTGACGCCGTCCGCGTTCCCCGAGATCGATCTTCTGCGCCGCGGCGTCCGGTGGTGGCACTGTGGGAATATGCGTGCGCACACCGCTGCTAGCAATTCCAGGTGCGTTTGTGGCCGGCACGGTTTTGAGCGGCCGTGGCAGCGGATAGCCGCAAGGGCACTCTCACGACGAAGGTGCCAGGATGCCGTCTGAACATGCGCCGCCCCCGCCCAAATCCACGCCGGGGTGGTACCCGGACCCCGCCGGGGTCGGCCACGGGTTGCAGCGCTACTTCGACGGCCGCAACTGGACCAGCGATTGGGCCTTTTCCACCGAGCCGCCGACGCCGCTTGCCACAGAGCCGACGAAAGACGCATCCGGAAAGGCGGCCCTGGCGTTGGCGGCACTCGCCGCGCTCGTCGTCCTGATCATCGTCGGCAAAAGTTGGAGCTTCGGCGATAGGAACGACAGCCAGTCGACGTCGGGGTCGAACGGTCCGGCGGCGGCTGGACCGTCGACACTGACCGAGGCGATGCCACCGACCCCGACCGGCCCCAAGAAGCCGGACGGAGTCACCTACACCATTTCTCCCGGCCCGAATGGCGATGTCGTCGAGGCCCGATTCGCGATTCGCGACAATTACACCGAGACGATGATCAAGGACGGTGCGCGCCGCGACACCATCGACATTCTCAGATACGCGCGAGCGACCTACCCTGACGCCTCCGCGGTGAACGTTCAGGGCACCTTCCCGATGACCGACCCGTACGGCAACACCTCGACTCAGGTGGCTATCGACCTCACGTATTCGCGAGCTACGTTGAACAAGATCAACTTTGACGGCGTGAGCAAAATCAGCATCTGGGAGATTCGCGATTCCGGTTCTGTTCTTCCGGCATTCGAGCCCTAACGGACGCACCCTGCCACACTGGGCTTCGCAGGTTGTGCAGAGGAAGAGGGTGCGTGAAATTCGTGCTGGCCGGCTATGGCACTCGCGGTGATGTCGAGCCGTTCGCCGCGCTCGCTCGCGAGCTGCGCGGCCGGGGCCATGACGTGTGCCTGGCGGTGCCGCCCTGGATGCTCGGCTTCGTCGAGTCGACCGGGCTCGACGCGGTCGCGTTCGGCACCAACCCGCCGCCGCTGGGCGGGGTCGACGACGTCGTGCGGCGCGTCACCGGGATCCTGGCGGACTGGAGCACCGGCTTCACGGCGCTGGCGAACGAGGCCGACCTGCTGGTGACCGGCAAGGGCGAGCAACGAGTGGCCGCCAACGTCGCGGAATACTACGGAATCCCGCATGCGGCATTGCATTTCTTCCCTGGCGACCCCGCGCTCCCAGGCGGCTTGATGGGAGAGCTGACGCAACGCGCGCACGACGCTCAGCGTCGCGATCTGGGCTTGCCGCACGTCGCCGCGCCCGCCCGAGAACCCTTGGAAATCCAGGCATATGAGGAGTTCTGCTTTCCCGGGCTGGCCGCCGAGTGGGCGCGACAGGGTAAGCGACGGCCCTTCGTCGGGGCGCTGACGATGCAGTTGCCGACGGACGCCGACGACGAGGTGTTGTCGTGGATCGCCGCGGGAACACCGCCGATCTACTTCGGCTTCGGCGGCGCCATCACGCTGCCCGATCCCGCCCAGACGGCCGCGATGATCTCCGCCGCCTGCGCGCAGTTGGGCGCGCGGGCGTTGATCGGTGGCGGCCTGCCCGGCATTGCACCTGCCGGCCACGTGAAATTCGTGGACGCGGTGAATCACGCGGCGATTTTCCCGGCCTGTCGAGCGGTCGTCCACCATGGCGGTGCCGGAACCACGGCCGCCGCCATGCGCGCCGGCGTTCCGACATTGATCCTGTGGCAAGCCAGCGACGATCAACCGGTGTGGGGGGCGGCGGTCACCCGGCTCGGAGTCGGCTTCGGGCGCGAATTCTGGTCCACCACTTCGGATTTGCTGATCGCCGGGCTGCGCTCTGTTCTCGCGCCGGACTGCGTTGCGCGAGCCCGCGAGCTAGCGACCGCCACGACCGAACCCGCCGAAAGCGTTGCGAGGGCAGCCGATCTTCTCGAGGACGCCGCCGGTGCAGGACGGGGCGGCTAGGCCGCGACGACGGGTGAATGCGCGGTAGCCGTTCGGATAACGCGGTGTTCCGTTGTCCCTGCTTGCCTGGGTATGGCATTGTCTGGGAGCGTGAGCGAGGTACCCGGTTCTCAGAGCGCCAGTGCGGCCCACACGGCAGCTGGCGTCGGGCCGCTGTCGGCGGCGAATCAACCGGCTACCAAGGCCGATCTGTACGCCGCCGTCGATGCCTTGCGCGCCGACATGCGCGAGCTGATGAACGAGGTCCGCAAGCTGATTCAGGAAGCGGATCGTCAGGTGACCGACGCCGAGCGCGCGACGGGCGACGATCGCGACGGTCTCGACGACGCATGGTGATGAGTCTCAGTCGGCGGGATCGTCGCGCTGTGCCGGTGTTATAGCACCCTAACCAGCCGATCCGCCGCTCGAAAGACGCTCGTTCAGTTGATGTTTCACAATCCGCAACACATCTTTCGCAGCTCGTACTTACAGTCAGCCAACGCCGCGCGCCGGCGGTACGATCTTGCTATGTCGTTGGCCAGCGGCAGTGCGATTGCCAGGCGCATCGTCCTGCGGCTGCTGGGATGCATTGAGATGGACGAGGTTCACTTCGCCCGTCATCTCCGTTTGCCCGGCGGCACATCGCTCAGGGTGCCGAGCGCCGGCGCCTTCGCCGGACGACGCCTGCTGCCGATGTCTCCTGAGAGACGGATCCGGCGCCCGTCAACGACGACACCCGCAGGCGATCACACCTGCGGCCTAGGTGATTATCCGAAGTCCGTCGGGACGGGCTCTTGCAGAATGGAAGCCCTCTCATGTTGACCGGCACCTCCCGATTCAATGGCATCACCAGCTATGTCGGCATTCCGATTGCCGCCATCGCTTTGCTCGGCAGCGTTGCAATAGTGCGCGGCGGTGCAGCAGCGGCTGACCCAAACGACGACCATTTTCTGGCGCTTCTCGATGATGAAGGCGTCCCCGCCGTGGCAGGCGTGCCAAGCCTCGTCGAGACGGCTCACAAGGTTTGTCAGGCACTGGATAACGGCACGCCGGCGAACCGCGTTGTGGACACTCTGGTTGACAATGCCGTGAGCGATGATCCGTCCCAGAGCCAGATCGCCCGCGGCCCCCTCACACGCACCGAGGGGCGCTTCGTCATTGCAGCAGTCGGGGCCTACTGCCCATACGACAAGAGCAAACTCGCGGTCCTCATCACCCGTCCCAAAGCGGGATGGAATGAGCCGACCCGGCGGGCCGCCGACGGCATTCGCCCGGCGGGTTTTCCGGTTCATGGCAGCGCGCCCGTCTCGCTGATCGGAATTGTTCGCCCCGCGGGGATCGCCGATCCGGACCCGCCGACGATTCCCGAACCACCGCCTTTGGCGCACCTCCAGGCACCACCGCCGCCGATCGCGGCACCGCCTCGACCACAGCAGCCGCTGCCTCAACGTTTGCCTGCGCCTCCGCCACAGGAGCCACTGCCTCCGCAACAGTTGCCTGCGCCTCCGCAACAGCTGCCGCCCGCGCCGCAGGAGCCACCGCCTCCTCCGCAACAAGTGGCGCCGCGTCCGCCACAGGAACCGCCGCCTCCGCCACAGGAACCGCCGCCGCCTCCTCCGCAACAGTTGCCGCCACCCTCGCCGCCCGCGCCACCGCCTCCGCCGACTTCGCCACCGAAGGAGCCGGGGTTGATCAGGGTCGCACCTTGAGACCGGGCAGTGCCAACCCCGACCAGCAGCCCGCTCTATTCGCAGAGATCGTCGGCGGGCGGCCGCACCGCGACGGTGTGGAAGATCGGCTGCAGCCCCGCGGGGTCGCCATCCCAGGGCAGGTTTGCCAGCTGACGGCGGCTGCGCCGGCCGCCGAAGACGCGTAGCGCCTCGAAATCGCTGATTTCAAGCCCGATTTGGCCGGGCGCCGTGGCGGGGTCGCCGAGTTGCGTGGTTCCCGTGGTCGGGGTCGTCAACCGCAGGCATGGATACCCATTGCGCCGGATGGTCCGGTCGATCATGGTCGTCAAGAATCCGACGGCCACTGCGAAAGCCGGATCCGCTGTCCGAGCACCGGGTTCGCCGAGCCCGCCCCGGATGTCGTGTTCATGGGTAAGGGCGTCGAAAACTGCCTGGGCACCAACGAGTTTCGGGCTATCGGTCAAGAATTCGACGACGGTCTCGGTGGCCGTCGCCCACAGGTCGAGCACCTCGTTAAGGCTGCGATCGGCCAGCCGGTCGAGCTGGGCTCGGGTCCATTCGTCGGTGCCCACATTGGCGAGGTTGGCCGCGACCGCGTCCTGGGCGGTACCGGCCAGGTGGCACACCGTCTGGCGAACGGACCAACCGGGGCAGGCCGGCACGGCGCGCTCGCATAGGTCGGTGCGGCCCCGCAGCAACGCATCGACGCGCCCCTGCACGGTACGGTACGCCGCCGCGGCGTCGGCGCTGGAGCGCAGGTGACGCCTCGCGCCGGTAGGGATCGCGTCGCTCATGGCGGACACGCTACAGAAATACTAAGAGAACGGTAAGAGCGACGCGGCCGCGACCGGAGCCGGGGCGGCTATCGCCAGGTTCATCGCCGGCGGCACTATGAGTGCGTGAAGCCGTTTCGAATCGACGTTCCCGACGACGTACTCGATGATCTACGGTCGCGCCTGGCGCGCACTCGATGGCCGGAAGCCGAATGTGTGGACGATTGGAGTCAGGGCATTCCGCTGGCCTACACCCGCGAGCTTGCCGACTACTGGGCCAACGAATACGACTGGCGCTCGCGCGAGGCCGCACTCAACCGCTTCGACCAGTTCGTCACCGATATCGACGGGCTGGACATTCATTTCATTCACCAGCGATCGCCGCACTCCGACGCCTTCCCGCTGGTGATCACGCACGGCTGGCCGGGCTCAATTGTGGAGTTTCACAAGGTGATTGAGCCGCTGACCGATCCGGCGTCCGGCCGTGCCGAGGATGCTTTCCACGTCGTGTGCCCGTCGCTGCCCGGATACGGCTTCTCCGGTAAGCCCACCCGCACCGGGTGGGGTGTGGAGAAGACCGCCCAGGCCTGGGATCAGCTGATGGTCGGGCTGGGATATCAGAACTACGGCGCCCAGGGTGGCGACTGGGGGGCGGCGGTCACCACGCAGATCGGCCGAAACCGGGGGCGCTGCACGGCAATTCACCTGAACATGCCGATCGGCCGGCCGGGCAACCTGGACAACCCGACCGAGCAGGAGAAAGCCGCGCTGGCCGCGATGGCCGAGCACCGCGAGTGGGGCACCGGCTATTCCAAGCAGCAGTCCACCCGGCCGCAGACCCTGGGCTACGGTCTGGCCGATTCGCCGGTCGGTCAGTTGGCCTGGATCGTTGAGAAGTTCTGGGCCTGGGCAGACTGCGACGGGCATCCGGAGAACGTCATCAGCCGAGACGAGTTGCTCGACAACGTGATGGTCTACTGGGTCAACAACGCGGCCACGTCGTCGGCGCGGATGTACTGGGAGAGCTTCCGCAACTTCGGCTCGGGCAGTCGAGTCGAATTGCCCACCGGCGTAGCCGCTTTCCCCGGTGAGTTGCTGAAGATGCAGCGCAGCTGGTGCGAGCCGAACTACAACATCACGCACTGGACGGACATGCCGCGCGGCGGTCACTTCGCCGCGTTCGAACAACCCGAGTTGTTCGTCGAGGACGTGCGCGCGTTTTTCGCCACGGTCCGCTGAGCGCTCAGCCTTAATCGGTGCTCGAGTGTGCATTTAACGACGCAACACGCCGGGTGTGCGTCGTGGAGTTCACGCTCGGCGTGTGCGGGGCCCGCTGTGTCAGCCCGGCAGGGCGAAGAACTCCAGCGCAATGCCGTCGGGGTCGCGGAAGCTCAGGCCCGAGCCGTAGGGCGCGTCGATGATGCCGCCGTGGGCGATGCCGAGCTGGTCGAGCCGGGTGATCCAGTCTTCGAGTTCGGCGCGGTTGGCGCAGCCGAACCCGACATGGTCCAGGCCGACGCGATGTTCGCTGAATTTCTCGTCGGGCGCCTCGTGGTCGTGTTGATGGATGCCGAACACGGTGCCGTTGGGCAGCAGCCACACCTGATGGCGGAATCCGGCGTCGGTGTGCTCGTCGAGCATGGGGTCGGTGCCGAGCAGCTTGCGGTACCAAGGACCGCTGACGCCGATGTCACGCACCGTGACTGCGACATGGTTGAGGGCGGGGAAGGTCATGACTCGACTGTACGAGCCGAACGCGCCGACGATGCCTGCTCGTCGCCGGCTAGACAATCCGCCAGCCGCGCCGCGCCCGAAATCGCATGTCCCACAGGTAAAGCTGATAGCCGAAGAGCCACGCGCGGTGCGGGATGAAAAGGTCGGCCAGCCGTAAGGCCGACAGCAGCCACTCGAACCGGCGCTGCTGACGCTGCGACCAGTCCAGCTGCATCATCGCCCGGAACTCCGGGGCCAAGAACCCCGTCGTCGCGAACAGGTTGAGCGGACCGGCCAGCATGCGCAACGGCCACGGCAGAAACGCCATCGCGGCCACGCCGCGCAGGTGCTCGCGCACCGGCGGGTCGATGCGCAGCTCGTCGAGCGAACGCTTCCAGTACTCGTCGAACGCGACGAGGTCCGGCGGCCACATCCGCTCGGGCACCTGCAACGTCGTGCCCAACCGTTTGGCGTCCTGATAGACCGCCTCGGCGCTGACCTCGTCCAGTGGTCCTTTGAGGAACTCGTGCTGATCGACGAAGTAGCGATACAGGCAGGCAGCCACCCACAGCTGCAGCTTGGGGTCGAACGCGTTGTAGGACACCGGGCTGACCGCGGTGGACCGGACCTGGCGGTGCACGACGTCGACGGCGTCACGGATCAACGCCCGGTCGGACTCGGTCCCGATGGTCGCCACCGCCAGGTAGGTGCCGGTGGTGCGGGCCCGCTTGAACGGGTGCTTGTAGACGTTGCCGCTGTCGACCGGGCTCTCCAGCACGCCGTAGCCGACGCCCGGCAAGGACAACTGCATGATCACGTTCGCGGCAGGCAGCAGCAGCGCCGCCGCGTTGAGCAGGTCGGCGACCCGGGTCACGGGCTTCATGCACCCGAGTAGACCAGACGTTAGTTCCGGCCGGAAGTGGGCATCTGTGGACTCATGGACCTCGATACGTCGTCACTGCTGTGGTGGGTACTGGCCGGCACCGCCGTCGCGGCCGCGGTTCTGATCGTCGTGTCGATCGCCTAGCGGCGCGCTCCGCAAGGCGCGTGTGAGACGCTGCCGGGGTGGTTGCGATGCGGACCCGGGTCGCCGGCGTGCTGGTCGGCTACCTGGCCGACCTCGCGCTGAGCGACCCGAAAACGGGCCACCCCGTCGCGGCATTCGGCGACGCGGCCACCAGGCTGGAGCGGTTCACCTATCGCGACGCCAAGATCGCCGGTGCACTGCACGTGGGCCTCGCGGTCGGCTCGGTGGGGCTGATCGGCACGGCCGTGCAGCGGGCCACCGCAAACCGGAACCCGTTGTGGTCGATCGCCGCCACTGCCACCGCGACCTGGGTCGCGGTGGGTGGAACGTCGTTGGCGCGCACCGGCCTGGACATGGCCCAGCTGCTCGATCGCAACGACATCGAAGCCGCGCGCCGGCTGCTGCCGTCCTTGTGTGGGCGTGACCCGTCCCGGCTGGACGGCTCGGGGCTGACCCGCGCGGCGCTGGAGTCCGTCGCCGAGAACACCTCCGATGCGCAGGTGGCGCCGCTGCTGTGGGCGAGCGCGGGCGGGGTGCCCGGTGTGCTGATGTACCGCGCGATCAACACCCTGGACGCGATGATCGGCCACCGCTCACCCCGCTACATCCGATTCGGTTGGGCTGCAGCACGATTGGACGACGCCGCCAACTACGTCGCGGCCCGGGTAACCGCGATGCTCGTGGTGGCGTGCGCACCGCTGGTCGGCGGGTCGCCGGTGGACGCCGCCACGGCCTGGCACCGCGACGCGGTTCGTCATCCCAGTCCCAACGCCGGTGTCGTCGAGGCGGCTTTCGCGGGCGCGCTGGGTGTGCGGCTGGGCGGGCCCACGCAGTATCACCACGAGTTGCAGATCCGCCCGACCCTGGGCGACGGGCGTCAGCCGATCGCGGCCGATCTGCGCCGCGCGGTCGCGCTGTCGCGAGTGGTGCAGCTGGGGGCCGCGGTGTTGCTGGCCGCGCTATCGAGCGTGCGCTTCTACCGGCGGCGGCCGTAGCGGTCGGCGAGTTTCTCCTCGACCGTCAGCGGGGTTTCCGGCGCTTTCGCTTGCTTTTCCTGACGCCGGACCCGGATCTCGGAGTAGGCGAAATAGGCCAGCCCGATCGGCGCCAGGATGCCGAACGAAATCCACTGGATGCCGTAGGACAGGAACGGTCCGGCGTCGAGGTGCGGCACGCCGATCAAGCCGAGACCGCCCGGCTGGCCTTCGACCAGTTGCAGATAGGACCCGGCTAGCGGCACCTTGGTCAGCACCGAAACCTGGTCGGTGTTGATCGAATATACCTGCTGCACACCGTCTCTGGAGAACGGCTCCTTGTCGGTGACCGGGGGCTCGGAGTCACGCAGCCGCGCCGTGATGGTCACCTTGTCCTGCGGGGGACGCGGGATCGGCGGGACATGTGAACCGGGCTCGGGACGCACGTAACCGCGGTCGACGAGCACGGTCGGCCCGTCGTCGACGACAAACGGGACCAGCACCTCGAAGGCCTGATCGCCCTCGACGACCCGCAACCGGGCCAGCACCTCGACGTCGGGCAGGTAGTGCCCGGTCGCGGTCACCCGTCGCCACTGCGCAGCCGGGGCCGACGAATCCTGCTGGGGCAACAAGGTTTTCAAGGGCACCGGCGCGGTGTTCAGCGAGTTCTCGATCTGATGGTTTTCGCGCGACGTGCGGGCGTTCTTTCCCAGCTGCCACGGCGCGAGCACCATGAAGCACAGGTAGGTGAAGGCGATGACCACCAGGATCAGCGCTATCCAGCCGGGCCGGAGCAGGAATGCCAACCGTGCGAGAAAACGCCGCATCAACCGTGCCCGTTTTGCGCTAGCTGTTCGTCGACCCAGTCGTGTAGGCCGGGCAGCGCGGCCTCGATGACGGCCAACACCTCTTCGAAGTCGGCATGGTCGCCGTAGTAGGGATCCTCGACGTCGAGGGCATGGGCGCCCGATCGCGGGTCGAACGAGCGCAACATCCTGATCCGGTCGTTCTCGACACCGAGTTGCTGCAGCATCCGAAGATGGTTGCGGCCCAAGGCCACCACCAGGTCAGCGCCCAGGTGGTCGTCGTTGACCTGCGCGGCGCGGTGAGCGGTGGAGTAGCCGTGGGCCCGCAATACTTTGGCCGCCCGCTCGTCGGCACCACTGCCGACGTGCCAGTTTCCGGTGCCCGCGCTGGTCACCCGCACCGCATCGGCGAGACCGCGCTGCCGCAGCTGATCGGCGAACATCTTCTCGGCCATCGGCGAGCGGCAGATGTTGCCGCTGCACACGAAAGTGACGTGCAATGCCTCAGACACCCAACGCCCTCCGCAGGTCGGCGATCGTCGCCGCGTGGGTGACTCCGGTCACGGCGTATCCGTCGGCGAAGTCCGCCTTGCCGTAGCCCCAGCCGACGACGACCGTGTCGATGCCGTGTGCGGCCGCCCCGTCGACGTCGTGACTGCGATCGCCGACCATCAGCACGCGCTCGGGCAGCGGCTGCAGCTGGGCCAGCGCATGGGCCAGCACCTCTTCCTTGCTGCGGCGAGTACCGTCCGAGCACGCGCCGGCGATGACCTCGAAATGGTGATCGAGCGCGAAGTGGGCAAGGACCCGCCGTGCCGTCGGCTCCAGCTTCGAGGTGGCCACGGCCAGCCGCACCCCGGCCGCACGCAGATCGGCCAGCAGCGGCTCGATCCCCTCGAACAGGCTGTTGTTCGACCAGCCCCGGGCGCCGTACTCGGCCCGAAACGCCGTGAACGCCGCGTCGGCGTCCTCGCCGAGCATCAGCTGGAACGTTTCGTCCATTGGCGGCCCGACGATCTGGGCCACCAGGTCACCCTCGGGCACCGGGGCGCCGACGTGCTCGAGGGCATGGGTGAAGCTGGCGACGATGCCCGCCGCGGAGTCGGTCAGCGTGCCGTCGAGATCGAAGATCACCAGCTGCGGGGCCTGGCCATCGGCCGAAACTGCTCGTGTCACGACACCATTGTCCTAGATGGGCAACATCGCGGTGTGACGGTGTTCCTGCCGGGCTCCCAGGACGGCGCACTAGTGTTTCACGGATGGCGAGTCCGGACCCGAGCCCGCTGGCGATGGCGCGCTATCACGGTGATCAGGCCGCCGCGCCGGGCATGCTCGATTTCGCCGTCAACGTCCGTCATGCGCAGCCGCCGCACTGGCTGGTCGAGCGGCTGGCCGCGCGGCTGCCCGACCTGGCGCGCTACCCCGGCATCGAGGACCTGCACCGGGCGCAATACGCGGTCGCGCGGCGGCACGGCCGGGCCCGCGACGAGGTGCTGCCGCTGGCCGGGGCCGCCGAAGGGTTCGCGCTGCTGCCCAACCTGCGGCCGACCCGGGCGGCGCTGATCGCCCCCTCGTTCACCGAGCCGGCCGTCGCGCTGAGCGCGGCCGGTGTGCCGGTGCACCACGTCGTCCTCGACCCGCCGTTCGGCCTTGACACAGCGTTGGAGGCTCAAGGCGTGCCCGAGGACGCCGATCTCGTCGTGGTGGGCAATCCGACCAACCCGACCGGCGTGCTGCACCGCCGCGAGCAGCTGCTGGCGTTGCGGCGACCCGGACGGATCCTGGTGGTCGACGAGGCGTTCGCCGATTCGATTCCCGGCGAGCCGGAGTCGCTGGCCGCGGACTCGCCGGCCGACGTCCTGGTGCTGCGCAGTCTGACCAAGACCTGGGCGCTGGCCGGATTGCGGGTGGGCTATGCATTGGGCGTCCCAGAGCTATTGGCGCGGTTGACCTCCCGGCGCGCGCACTGGCCGGTGGGCACGCTGCAGCTGACAGCCATCGACGCCTGCTGTGCGGCCGACGCGGTTGCCGAGGCGCAAGCCGACGCCGCGCGGCTGATGCTGGTGCGCACCGAGATGGTGGCCGCTCTGACGGCGGTGGGCGCCGAGGTGGTCGACGGCCGCGCCCCGTTTGTCCTCTTCCGCATCCCCGATGCTGTTCGAATGCGAAACGGCTTGCACGACAAGGGGATTGCCGTGCGCCGCGGCGACACGTTCGTCGGCCTCGACGAGAGCTATCTGCGAGTCGCGGTGCGCCGGGAGTGGCCGCTGCTGGTCCAGGCGATCTCGGAGGCCACGCCGGTCTCCAATGCTGGGAGGCAACGGTGAGCGCACGGCTGTCGGACGTCATCGAGGTTTTGGACGAGGCCTACCCGCCGCGGCTCGCCCAATCGTGGGATTCGGTTGGCCTGGTGTGCGGGGACCCCGATGATGTGCTGGATTCGGTGACGATCGCCGTCGATGCCACTCCGGCGGTCGTCGACGAAGTCCCCGAGGGGGGCCTGCTGCTGGCTCATCACCCACTGCTGTTGCGCGGGGTCGACACGGTCGCGGCCAACACGCCCAAGGGCGCGCTGGTGCACCGGCTGATCCGAAGCGGGCGTTCGCTGTTCACCGCGCACACCAACGCCGACTCGGCATCGCCCGGTGTCTCCGACGCGCTGGCGCACGCTCTTGGCCTGACGGTCGAGGCCGTGCTCGAACCCCTTTCGGAGCCCGCCGATCTCGACAAGTGGGTGATCTATGTGCCGCGCGCGAACGCAGCAGCGGTGCAGGCGGCCGTGTTCGAGGCCGGCGCCGGCCACATCGGCGACTACTCGCATTGCAGCTGGAGCGTCAGCGGTATCGGGCAGTTCTTGCCGCACGACGGCGCCACACCCGCGGTGGGCAGCGTCGGGACCGTCGAGCGGGTGGACGAAGACCGCTTCGAGGTCGTCGCACCCGCGCGGGCCCGGGCGGCGGTGCTGGCCGCGATGCGCGCCGCCCACCCCTACGAGGAGCCCGCGTTCGACATTTTCGCCCTGGTGCCTGTGCCGGGTGACGCCGGGTTGGGCCGCATCGGCACACTGTCCAAGTCAGAACCATTGCGCGCCTTTGTCTCCCGGGTTGGTGCCGCGTTGCCGCAGACGTCCTGGGGCGTGCGCGCCGCCGGTGCCCCGGACCGGGTCGTGTCGCGGGTCGCGGTGTGCGGCGGCGCCGGCGATTCGCTGCTGAGCCTTGCTGCCGGCGCCGACGTGCAGGCCTATGTGACCGCCGACCTGCGCCACCATCCGGCCGACGAGCATTGCCGGGGCTCGGACGTGGCGCTGATCGACGTCGCACACTGGGCCAGCGAATTCCCCTGGTGCGCGCAAGCCGCCGAGATACTGCGGTCCCGTTTCGGTGCGCACCTGCCGGTACAGGTGTCCACCACTCGCACCGACCCCTGGAATCTCGGCCACGAGACATGTGGAGATCAATCATGAAAGCCGAAGTAGCACAGCAGCGTTCGCTGTTGGAATTGTCCGAGCTGGACGCGGAGCTGACCCGGATCGCGCATCGGGCGACTCGGCTGCCGCAGCGCGAGGCCATCGAGCGGATGCGCGCCGAACACGACGCCGCCAATAATCGGCTGGGTGCGGTGCGAATCGCGTTGGAGGACTTGGATACTCAGGTGTCGCGCTACGAGTCGGAGATCGCGGCGGTGCGCCAGCGCGAAGACCGCGACCGGTCGTTGCTGGACTCGGGGGCCACCGACGCCAAGCAGCTGGCGGACCTGCAGCACGAACTGGAAACCCTGACGCGCCGTCAGAGCAGCCTGGAAGATTCGCTGCTGGAAGTCATGGAACGTCGCGAGGAGTTGCAGGCCCAGGCGATCGTCGAGCAGGACGCGATGGAGGCGCTGCAGGCCGAGCTGGCCGGAGCGCAGCAGGGCCTCGACGCCGCCCTGGCCGAAATCGACGAGACCCGCCAGGCGCACGCGTCGCAACGGGACCGGCTGGCCGCGGCGCTGGACCCCGCTTTGTCCGCCCTATACGAGCGACAGCGGGCCGGGGGAGGACCGGGCGCCGGGCCGCTGCTCGGGCACCGGTGCGGCGCATGCCGGATCGAGATCGACCGGGGCGAGCTGGCCCGCATTTCGGCGGCGGCCGACGACGACGTGGTGCGCTGCCCGGAGTGCGGCGCGATCCTGTTGCGGGTCAAGGGGCCCGGCCAGTGAAGGTCGTCATCGAAGCCGACGGCGGATCCCGCGGCAATCCCGGGCCGGCGGGCTACGGCGCGGTGGTGCACGCCGAGCATCGCGACACCGTGCTGGCCGAAAGCAAGCAGGCGATCGGCCGGGCGACCAACAACGTCGCCGAATACCGCGGGCTGATAGCCGGTTTGGAAGATGCCGTGCGGCTCGGTGCCCGCGAGGCTGACGTCTTCATGGATTCCAAGCTGGTGGTGGAGCAGATGTCGGGGCGATGGAAGGTCAAGCACCCCGACCTGATCGAGTTGCACGCCGAGGCCCGAAAGCTGGCGGTGCGGTTCGAACGGGTCAGCTACACGTGGATACCGCGCGAACGCAACAAGCATGCCGATCGGCTGGCCAACGAAGCGATGGACGCCGCGGCCGAATTATGTTCGCAGGAAGCCGAATCGGCGATCCCCGAGCCGACGCCGTCCGAATCCGAAGCGAAATCCGCTGTGACACAACCGTCGTCACCGCCCGGCTGGACCGGAGCGCGAGGCGTCCCGACCAGGTTGCTGTTGCTGCGCCACGGGCAGACCGCACTGTCGGTGCAGCGGCGCTATTCCGGGCGGGGCAATCCGGAACTGACCGACCTGGGCCGCCGGCAGGCCCAAGCGGCGGCGCGGTATCTGGCAGGGCGCGGTGGTATCGCCGCGGTGATCTCCTCGCCGCTGCAACGCGCCTACGACACCGCGTCCGCGGCGGCCAAGGCGCTGGGCTTGGACGTGACCGTGGACGACGACCTGATCGAGACCGACTTCGGCGGTTGGGAGGGGCTGACGTTCGCCGAGGCCGCCGAACGCGATCCCGACTTACACACCCGCTGGCTGCGCGACACCAGCACGGAGCCGCCGGGCGGCGAGAGCTTCGATGCCGCGGCCGACCGGGTGTACCAGGCGCGCGAGCGAATCCTGGCCACCCATCCCGGTGCCACGGTGCTGGTCGTATCGCACGTCACGCCGATCAAGATGTTGCTGCGCCTGGCGCTGGATGCCGGGCCCGAGATCCTGTACAGATTGCACCTTGACCTGGCATCCTTGAGCATCGCTGAGTTCTATTCGGACGGGGCATCTTCGGTGCGACTCGTGAATCAGACCGGCTACCTCTAGGCGCTAGGAGTAGTGGATGTCGCCGGATCAACCACCGGACGCATTGCCCGACGCCGTTCCGGCAGAGGTCCGGGCGCAGGTGATGCCGGCCGTGCTCGACGAGTTGGCCCGCTGGGGCGTCGAGCGATTCAGCATCGAGGCACTGGCCGAGCGTCATCGCATCGACGCGGAGACGATCTACCACCACTGGGGCGATCGTCAACGGCTGATCGTCGACGCAGCGCTCGCTGATCTCGAGACCTGGGGTGAGGTTCCGGACACGGGTTCGTTGCGCGGGGACCTGGAAGTACTGGCCATCAGCGTCGCCAAGCGCGTCAACACCGAAGTGGGCCGGGCATTCTTGCGGGCTTTGGTGATGGGACCGCGTGGGCGTCACGACGAAGAAACCCGAATGATGTTCTGGCGGGCCCGTTTCGCGGTGGTACGCCAGATCATCGACCGGGCCAGACGGCGCGGCGAACTACGCGACGGCATCACCACGGTAGCTGCCACCCAGGTTCTCCTGGCGCCCATCAACATTCGCGCGCTGTACTCCGACGCTCTTACCGAAGAGGAGTATTGCTCAGCGATCGTCGACCTGGCCTACCACGCGATTGCGGCCGAACAGGCCACGTGAGCTGGTCAGCGCGACAGCGTGATCGCTTGCTCGGGGCAGTTTTGCGCCCCGACGGCGGCCTGCTCTTCCAGAGCCCCCGAGACTTCCTCGACGAGCACCACGCAGTGGCCGACGTCGTCGGCGTCGAAGACCTCGGGTGCCAGGCTGTAACAGCGTCCGTGCCCGGTGCACAGGTCGGGGTCGACGGACACCCTGCTCATGACACGTCGAAGACCAGTGGCAGCGACTCCACCGATCTCAGTGCGGCCGTGTACGTCAGCTGCGTGCCGGGTTTGATCTCGTAATCCGGTATGCGCCGGTGGAATTCGCGCAACGCCACCCGCAGCTCCATTCGGGCCAGGTGAGATCCGAGGCAGCGGTGTGGCCCGCCGCCGAACGCGCGGTGCCGGTTCGGGTTGCGGTTGAAGTCCACCAACTCGGGGTCGGGGAACTCGGCGGGGTCGGTGTTGGCCGCGCCGAGCAGCGGGCTGACCCGCTCACCTTTGCTGATCGGGCATCCGCCCACCTCGACGTCTTGCATGGCGACGCGGGCCACACCGGGAACCGGTGTCTCCCAACGCAACAACTCTTCGACCGCGTGCGGCAGAATGTCGGGCTGTTCAACAAGCTGATGACGGTGCTCGGGATGGCGCGCCAGATATACGAAGAAACAGTCCAGCGAGTCCGTGACCGTGTCGAGCCCAGCGATCAGGAACAGGAAGCAGATGTCCAGCAACTCCTCGCGTGACAGCGGCCGGCCCTCCGCGCTCAGGTTCGCCGCGATCATCGCGGACAGCACGTCGTCGCGCGGGCTGGCGATGTGGTCGTCGATGGCGCGCTCGAAATACTCGTAGATTTGTTGCGCCACTGGCGCTGAACTCTCGTGTCGGCGGTTGAATCCGGAGTCGCCCTCCGGGCGGATCACGCCGTCCTTCCATTCCAGGAATTTGTCGAGGTCTTCCAGCGGCAAGCCGAGCAGTTGCAGGAAGACGGTGCAGGGAAGTGGCACCGCGAACTCGGCGTGGAAGTCGCATTCGCCCCGCCCGGCGAAGCGATCGATCATCTCGTTCACCAGCTCGGTGACCTGTGGTTCACGTCGGGCCATCTCCCGCGGAGTGAACAGCGGGTCGAGGACACGGCGGTACTTCGCGTGCTCGGGAGGATCGACTTGCAACGGAATCAGCGGTCGAATGTTGCCGAGGTTGACCGCGTCCATGTTCGACGAAAACAGCTCAGTGTGCTTGAGCGCCATCTCGATATCGGCGAGGCGGCTGAGCACCACCGCCTGCTCCGACCGGAATACCGGGTTCGATTCGCGCAACAGCTTGTACATGGGTTGCGGCTCCGCGAGGCCGGTGACCGACTGGTCGACGAATCCTTGCGCTTCTGTCATGCGGTCAGCGTGGCACCAACTTCTTATTTAGGCAATGATTAGAAAAATTGGGCAATAGCCAGGCCCGGGTGATCGATCCCCCACACCGCCGTGGCGCCGCTGGCCAGGAGATTGACCAGCGAGTACCGTGTTCGTGCGGACGAGTTGGCTGGGCGGCCGCGGCTCGTGCTGACGAGTCGAGGAAAGTCCGGACTTCACAGAGCAGGGTGATTGCTAACAGCAATCCGAGGCGACTCGCGGGAAAGTGCCACAGAAAACAAACCGCCACCCTCGTGGTGGTAAGGGTGAAACGGTGCGGTAAGAGCGCACCAGCATCCCGGGTGACCGGGGTGGCTAGGCAAACCCCACCCGAAGCAAGGTCAAGAAGGCCGCGCCGAAAGGTGCGGCCGCGCAGGCGATTGAGGGTTGCTCGCCCGAGCCTGCGGGTAGGCCGCTTGAGGCACCCGGCAACGGTGTGTCCAGATGGATGGTCGCCGCCGTGCCGCCGTTGGTTACGCCGCGGCGGTGGGGAACAGAATCCGGCTTACAGGCCAACTCGCCCGCCCCTATGTCAGCGCGAGACTGCAACTGGCAACACGTCGCCCGAGAGGCAGCGTCGCCAGTTACAGTCTCGCGGGACCAGGTTGAGTCAGCGCGCTTTCTTCACCGACTTGTCGAGCTTGTGCAGCGCCTCGTCGAGCTGCTGGCGGCAGCTCTCGGCCAGATCCGACTCCTGCTGGTAGAGCAGGCCATAGGTGAAGGTGTCTTCGCCCGCGGCGTGCGCGGCATCGGCCTGCTGGATCAGGTGTTCCCGGCTGACCACGCTGTCCTGATGGTCGCCGAGCAGCGACTGGATGGCCTTGGCCTGCTTGGAGACGTCGTCCGCCCCGGTCGCCGCGGCGGTGTAGCGAAGTCGCTTGGCGCGCTTACGAATTACGTGCAGCGCTTCGTCGCGATCGTGCTCTTCGTCGTCGTCGGGATCCTCATCGGCGCCCGCGGCGAGCTGCTCTTCGTGCGCATGCGCGGCCTGGTCTGCTTCGGCGGCCGCCTTGGCGGCCTTGCGTACCTTCTTGTAGGCGGCATCGATGGTGACCGGCGCCGGCTGCTCACCGGTCGCGGTCGTCGGCGTTTCGGCAACGATCGAATCGAGTGCGTCGAGCAGCCGGAAGTAGCGCTGCGACCGCATCGCGATCAGCGACCGGCGCAGCCCCGACTGGTAGCGGCGCTTGGCGCCCTCGATCAGGCGTTCGCGCACGGGTCCCCGCACCAGCTCCGGGGGGAGCCGGTCCAGCTCTTGCTCGTAGCGCTGCGCGAGCACCTCGGCATCGCGTGCCACGCCCAAGACGCCGGCGAGCTCGCGCAGCTCGTCGAGGACCCAGGCATGGGTGTCGTCGGACAATCCCGCTTGGGCGTCCTTGAGCAGGCTGCGGATTTTGCGGGTGGTGACCCGCATCTGGTGCACGGAGTCGAAGACGTCGGCGCGCACCGCGCGGTCCCACACCACCAGCTCGTTGATTTGCTCGGCGATCGCCCGCTGCACCGGATCTTCGGGCGGCTCAGAACCGTTGGTCGGCAACGTCGTACCGAGCACCCGCGCCAGCTTGGACGCATGGTTCGCGGGTTCGCCGCCGGCATCCAGCAGCCGGTTGCTCAGCCGGCTCAGCAGCTCGGTGTCGGCCGCCCCACGGGATTCGTCGAGCTCGAGTTCCCATTCGCGCCACTCCTGGACGACGGGCTCCGCGTCGGGGCTTTCGGTCGCATTGGCCGACCAGGCGCGGACGTGGTCGTTGCTGAACTCAGCGAACGGCGCGCCTTCGGTGCTGTACAGCACCTGGCTGTCGCGTTGAGTCGTGATCCGGGCAACGGGTCGCAGCGGCCGGTCACGGACAATCGCCAGCACCACGTCCAGCAATTCGCTGGGCACGGTGTCGTCGTCCGCGGAGCCCAGGGGCATGCGGATCTCGGTGCGGGCGTCGGGCCCGGCCGGCAACTTCAGGTGCCAGCCGGCGTCGTGGCCGCCGGTGCGGCGACGCAGCGTGATCTTGTTGCGGGCGAGGTCCTGCGTCTGCGTATCGAAGTACATCGCGTCCAGCGATTGCGTCGGCAACTTCTCCACCCGGGCCACCGTCGCGATGCCTTCGAACGACGGCGTGACCGTCGAATCGAGGACGTCGAACTTGCGCTCGACCTCCAGATGGCGCGAGGTTTCTGGCATTTTTTCGGCTCCATAGGGGGGCGCGCCGACGCGGCATTACACGGTCATCGACGCTCGTAGCTGGTTACCCATAGGGTGCCACACCACACTTGCACCGCCGGCAGCGATCGTTGCTGCGGCGTGTCCGCGACCACTGGCCTGGGCGGACGGCCGCTTCCCGCCGCGCGATCGACTACGGAGGCGGGGGAGGCGGCGGAGTGTCTTCCGGCATCGGCGCGTAATCCGTCGGTGGCGGTACGTAGCGCTGGATCGCGTCGGCGACGTTGGCGCATCCGCTGACCGACACACGCCGGCCCGCGCCAACACAGACCGTGGCTTGTGCCTGCCCGGCGGATCCCGTCGCGACAATAATTCCGGGAATTGGCATCATCGCCAACACTGCCAGCAGTGTCCCGATCCAGCGGCGCCGATTCATTTCGCAAGCATATCGGCCCCCGCAGCCATGCGGCGGGGTTTTGCTTCTTTGCCACATGAATGGATTTGGTCCATGGAATCGCCGAAACCGCTTATGGTTTGCGTGCGGGTAGGTATCGGATACCTGACAGAGGAGCTAACGATGGTGTTTTTCGCGCTCGCCACTTCGCGCGCGGTCGTCGGTGGAATTGCCGCCGGCGCTATCAGCGGTGCAATGCTTTTCGCCGCCGTGGGTTCGGCTCAAGCGGACCCGGAGCCGCTGCCACCGAACTGCACGGCAGCCGATCTCGCCCAGGTTTCCTCGGGCGTTGCCGCGGCGACGTCGGTGTATCTGTTCACCCACCCGGACGTCAACGCGTACTTCACCAGCCTAAAAGGCCAGCCGCGGAGCGAGATTGGCGATCAGATCAAGCAGTACATGGACGCCAATCCGCAGGCGCACGCCGACCTCGAAGCAATTCGGCAGCCGTTGACCGACTTCAAGAGTCGATGCCAAATGCAGTAGCTCAGAAGCAGTGTTCGTCGGCGGGGAAAACTCCGCCGGCCACTTCTTCCGCGTATTGAATAGCGGCCCGGCGTAATTCGTCGCCGACGTTGGCGAATCGCTTGACGAATCGTGCCGACTTGCCGCTGCTCATGCCGGCCATGTCCTGCCAGACCAGCACCTGCGCGTCGCAGTTCGGGCCGGCGCCGATCCCGACGGTCGGGATGGTCAGTTTGCCGGTGATCTGGGTGGCCAATTCGGCGGGCACCATTTCCATCACGACGGAGAACGCGCCGGCTTCGGCCACGGCGATCGCATCGTGCACGGTCTGCTCGGCCGCGTCGCCGCGGCCCTGCACCTTGAAGCCACCCAGGCTGTTGACGCTTTGCGGGGTGAAGCCGATGTGGGCCATCACCGGGATACCGGCCGCGGTCAGGCAGGCGATCTGTTCGGCGACCCGCTCGCCGCCTTCGAGCTTGACGGCATGCGCGCCGCCTTCCTTCATGAAGCGGGTGGCGGCCGCCAGCGCGGCGGTGGGCCCGGCCTCGTAGCTGCCGAACGGCAGGTCGGCGACGACGAGGGCGTGTGGGGCGCCCCGGACAACGCCGCGAACCAGCGGGATCAGCTCGTCGATCGAGACCGGCACCGTGGTGTCGTAGCCGTAGACGACGTTGGCTGCCGAGTCGCCGACCAGCAGGACCGGGATGCCGGCCTCGTCGAACACGCGAGCCGTCGAATAGTCGTAGGCCGTGAGCATGGCCCACTTGTGGCCTTCGGCCTTCATTTTGTGTAGGTGATGGGTGCGGATTTTGGTGCGGGGCGCTTTGGCGGCTTCACCCGTCGCGTTTGCACCGTAAACGTGCTGCTCAGACATCATTGTCCCTCAATGGTGGTCGGGTCGATCCTCGTGGCCGTTACAGGTCCCCGGGTTCGTCTGACGTGCGCCATTCTGCCATCTCTTCGGCGCGGTTGCACCGTCGCGGAAGTGTGAAACGTGCCATTGCCCGCGCCGGCGAGTTCCTGGTCGCCCCGGAATAACCACTGGTAGCCGACCTGCCGCGGCCGCTCACGAAAGTCTCAGGTTCTCTCTGGCAGCATGTGTTGGCATGAGTCTGACTCGCCGCGACAAGCTCGCGCGCATGCTTGCGGTCTCGACGGCGATCGCTGCCGTGGCGCTGCTGCTGGGGGGCTGCGTACGCGTTGTCGCCGGACATCCGCTGATGGCGGGCCCCAAGTTGGGGCAGCCCGTGGAGTGGACGCCGTGTCGGGTCATCAGCGGATCGGTGAAGCTTCCCGGTGGCGCCATGTGCGGCAAGCTCGCCGTGCCCGTCGACTACGACCACCCGGGCGGCGATGTCGCGACGCTGGCGATGATTCGCTTCCCGGCGACGGGCGACAAGCTGGGCTCGCTGGTGATCAACCCTGGCGGCCCCGGCGAATCCGGCATCGAGGCCGCGCTCGGCGTCGTCCAGACGTTGCCCAAGCGGGTCCGCGAGCGGTTCGACCTGGTCGGGTTCGACCCGCGGGGCGTGGGGTCGTCGCGTCCTGCGATCTGGTGTAACTCCGACGCCGACAACGACCGGCTGCGCACCGAGCCGAACGTCGACTACAGCCCGGCCGGCGTCGCGCATATGGAGGACGAGACCAAGCAATTCGTCGGCCGCTGCCTCGACAAGATGGGCAAGGACTTTCTGGCCAACGTCGGGACCGTCAACGTCGCCAAGGATCTGGACGCCATCCGCGCGGCCCTCGGCGACGACAAGCTGACCTACCTGGGCTACTCGTACGGCACCCGAATCGGGGCTGCCTACGCCGAGGCCTTCCCGCACAACGTGCGGGCGATGATCCTCGACGGCGCCGTCGACCCCAACGCCGACCCGATCGAGGCGGATCTGCGTCAGGCCAAGGGATTCCAGGACGCGTTCAACAATTACGCCGCCGACTGCGCCAAGCAGGCGAACTGCCCGCTGGGTACCGACCCGTCCAAGGCCGTCGACGTCTACCACAGCCTGATCGATCCGATGGTCGACCCGAACAACCAACTCGTCGGCAGGCCGATCCCGACCAAGGACCCGCGCGGATTGAGCTACAGCGACGCCGTCGTGGGCACGATCATGGCGCTGTATTCGCCGACGCTGTGGCATCACCTGACCGACGGCCTGCGGGAGCTGACCGACAACCACGGCGACACGATGCTGGCCCTGGCCGACATGTACATGCGGCGCGATCAGAAGGGGCATTACTCCGACGCCACCGACGCGCGGGTCGCCATCAACTGCGTCGACCAGCCGCCAATTACCGACCGCGCCAAGGTAATCGACGAAGATCGCCGCTCCCGCGAGATCGCCCCGTTCATGAGCTACGGCAAGTTCACCGGCGACGCGCCGCTGGGCACCTGCGCGTTCTGGCCGGTGCCGCCGACCAGCAAGCCGCACTCGGTGTCAGCGCCCGGCCTGGCCCCGACCGTCGTGGTGTCAACCACGCACGACCCGGCGACGCCGTACAAGGCCGGCGTCGATCTGGCCAACCAGCTGCGCGGCTCGTTGCTCACCTTCGACGGCACTCAGCACACGGTCGTTTTCCAGGGCGACAGCTGCGTCGACGACTATGTGACGGCGTACCTGATCGGCGGCACCACCCCGCCGAGCGGCGCGAAGTGCTAGTGGCACCCGAAAGCTGATTCGCCGTGGCGACGCGCCGGGCCCGAGACCAAGGCGTGACCGATTCGCGCCGTCACAGGTACCGAAGGCTGCGACGATTGACAGCCATGTCGCGCCTGAGATCGCTGAGTTCGGCGCTGCTGTCGTTAGGCCTCTTGGTTGCCATCCAACCCGCTCTGCCCGTGGCCGGCGCAACGCCGGAGCCCGGGGCCGGCCAGACCCCGAACCCGGCTCCGCCGGCCGCGGCGTCGCCGGTGAACTGGGGTAGTTGCAGCCAGATGCTCACCGACAGCAGCGGGGTTCCGACCGCACAGTGCACCACCGTGTCGGTCCCGATTGATTACAGCAATCCCACTGGGGCACAAGCGAAGTTGGCGGTGATTCGGGTGCCGGCGACGGGCCAGCGGATCGGGTCGCTGTTGGTCAATCCGGGCGGACCCGGCGGGTCGGCCGTCGACATGGTGGCCGGGATGGCGCCGGATCTGCAGAACAGCGACATCACCCGGCACTTCGATCTGGTCGGGTTCGATCCCCGTGGCGTCGGGCACTCCACCCCGGCGTTGCGCTGCCGCACCGATGCCGAGTTCGACGCCTACCGGACCGAGCCGATGGTCGACTACAGCCCGACGGGTGTGGCGCACATCGAGCAGATCTACCGGCAATTGGCGCAGGAATGCGTGAGCCGGATGGGCAAAGACTTCCTGGCCAACACCGGCACCGCGTCCGTCGCGCGCGACATGGACATGGTGCGTCAGGCGCTGGGCGACCAGCAGATCAACTATCTCGGCTTCAGTTACGGCACCGAGCTGGGCACCATGTACCTCGAGCATTTCGCCGACCACGTGCGGACGATGGTGCTCGACGGCGCCATCGACCCGACCGTCGACCCTATTCAGGAAAACATCAGCCAGACCGCGGGATTCCAAACCGCTTTCAACGACTACGCCGCAGATTGCGCGCGCTCGCCGGCCTGCCCGCTGGGCACCGACCCGACCCAGTTCGTCAACCGCTACCACGCACTGATCGACCCGCTCGTCGCCAAGCCGGGACGCACGTCGGACCCGCGCGGCCTGAGCTATGCCGACGCGACCACCGGGACGATCAACGCGCTGTACACCCCGCAGCATTGGAAGTACCTGACCAGCGGCCTGCTCGGGCTGCAGCGCGGCAGCGACGCCGGCGACCTGCTGCTGCTCGCCGACGACTACCAAGGCCGCGACAAGCAGGGGCACTACGACAACGACCAAGACGCGTTCAACGCGATCCGGTGTGTCGATGCGCCGGCGCCGACGGATCCCGCAACCTGGATAGCCGCCGATCAGCAGATCCGCCAGGCCGCGCCGTTCCTTAGCTACGGGCAGTTCACCGGCAACGCCCCGCGCGATCTGTGCGGCCTGTGGCCGGTGCCGGCGACCTCCGCGCCGCACCCCGCACCGGCGATGCCGCTCGGCAAGGTCGTCGTGGTCTCCACCACGCACGACCCGGCCACCCCGTATCAGGCCGGCGTGAGCCTGGCCCGCCAGCTAGGTGCACCGCTGATCACCTTCGACGGGACGCAGCACACCGCGGTATTCGGCGGAAACCAATGCGTTGACGGCACCGTCATGCGCTATTTCGTGACGGGCACACCGCCACCGGCATTGCATTGCCAACCCTGAGCCGATCTACGGATCAGCGACCCTGAGCGTCCTGAAGCCCGCGGCTGATGTGCTCGTCGACAAAGGGACTGCGGTCAGGGGCGGGCGCTTGGCAGCTGCATTGGAGCTGATTGAACGCCGGGTCCGCGGCAGCCGGCGCTGCCAGGCCTGCGGCGGTGCCGACAACGAGGGCGAAACCCGCCACTACTTTGCTGATCATTCCTAGCCTCTCTGCTGGGGGCGTAGCTGCCCTGATTAGCCAACGTGACAGGCGCCGAGGCGGCGGACAAGCGACATTGCCCGGCGCAGGCCGGATTCATACGAATTCGTCACCTGTTGAGCGCGTCTTGCAGACCTTGATTGATCCGGTCCTCGGTCGTCTGACCCGGCACCGGCGGCGGCGTCTGGCAGGTGCAGCTGAGGTCGTTGAATGCGGGATCCGCCACGAACGCATGGCTTGGACCTTGTCCCATAGCGACGCCGAGTCCGATAGCTCCGACGGCTAGAAGTTTGGTGATCACGTTCAGTACCTCCTGCTAATGCCTCTTGCTGATTGTAACCGTCTTAACAGGTTACGTATTTCGGCCGGAGAACGGTGACGCGGCGATCGGTGCGCGCGACACGCCAGGCGTCGCGGAACTGCTGGCTCCATCGGGGCACCCGGTGGGGCTGTTTGCGCTGGTGGATGTAACAACCGTGCCGAGCCCTAAGCACCCGTGTAACACGGAATTAACAGCAATTGCCTACTGTTCGACGTATGGATCGACAGAAGGAATTCGTCCTCCGCACGCTGGAGGAACGGGACATTCGCTTCGTCCGGTTGTGGTTCACGGACGTGCTCGGCTACCTGAAGTCGGTCGCTATCGCCCCGGCCGAACTCGAGGGCGCTTTCGAAGAAGGCATTGGCTTCGACGGGTCCTCGATCGAGGGGTTTTCGCGCGTTTCGGAATCCGACACCGTGGCCAACCCCGACCCGTCGACCTTCCAGGTGCTGCCGTGGGCCTCGCCCAGCGGCCACCACCACTCGGCGAGGATGTTCTGCGACATCACCATGCCGGACGGTTCGCCGTCCTGGGCCGATCCTCGCCACGTGCTGCGACGTCAGCTGCAGAAGGCCAACGACCTTGGTTTCTCCTGCTACGTGCACCCCGAGATCGAGTTCTTCTTACTGAAGCCCGGCCCCAACGATGGAACCCCGCCGGTGCCGGTCGACAACGCCGGCTACTTCGACCAGGCCATCCACGACTCCGCGTCCAACTTCCGCCGTCATGCCATCGAGGCGCTCGAATTCATGGGCATCTCAGTGGAGTTCAGTCATCACGAAGGCGCGCCCGGCCAGCAGGAGATCGACCTGCGATTCGCCGACGCCCTGTCCATGGCCGACAACGTGATGACGTTCCGCTACGTCATTAAAGAAGTCGCGATCGAAAATGGCGCGCGGGCGTCGTTCATGCCCAAGCCATTCGGCGAACACCCCGGCTCGGCCATGCACACCCACATGAGCCTGTTCGAGGGTGACGTCAACGCCTTCCACAGTCCGGACGACCCACTGCAGCTCTCGGATGTGGGCAAGTCGTTCATCGCCGGGATCCTTGAGCACGCCTCGGAGATCAGCGCGGTCACCAACCAATGGGTCAACTCCTACAAGCGCCTGGTGCATGGCGGCGAGGCGCCCACCGCGGCGTCGTGGGGGGCGGCCAACCGGTCCGCGCTGGTACGGGTGCCGATGTATACCCCGCACAAGACGTCGTCGCGGCGTATCGAAGTCCGCAGCCCCGACTCGGCGTGCAACCCCTATCTGGCGTTCGCCGTGTTGCTGGCCGCCGGACTGCGCGGCGTGGAGAAGGGCTACGTGCTCGGTCCGCAGGCCGAGGACAACGTCTGGGACCTCACCCCCGAAGAGCGCCGCACGATGGGCTACCGCGAGCTACCCACCAGCCTCGATAGCGCATTGCACGCCATGGAGGCCTCCGAGCTCGTCGCGGAAACGTTGGGGGAGCACGTCTTTGACTTCTTCCTGCGCAACAAGCGCACGGAGTGGGCGAACTACCGCAGCCACGTCACGCCCTACGAGCTGAGCACCTACCTGTCGCTGTAGCGCACATAGGCTGCCGGTTGCTCTGAGAGACAGGCGGCTTGCGCTACCGTTTTGGTCGTGACCAAACCGACGACCGAGCGCCCCCGGCTGCCCAGCGTCGGGCGGCTCGGTTTGGTCGATCCACCCGCCGGTGACCGCCTGGCGCAACTGGGCTGGACGGCACACGACGACAAGGCGCACGTCGACCTGTTGTGGTCGTTATCGCGAGCACCCGATCCGGACGCCGCGCTGCGGGCATTGGTTCGGCTCTCGGAGAACCCCGACACCGGGTGGGACGAGCTCAACGCCGCACTGCTGCGCGAGCGCAGTCTGCGCGGGCGACTGTTCTCGGTGCTGGGCTCGTCGCTGGCCCTCGGTGACCATCTGGTCGCAAACCCGAAGTCGTGGAAGCTGCTGCAGGGCAAGGTCAAACTGCCGACGCGCGACGAGCTGCACGAAGCGTTCATCGAGTGCGTCGAAAACGCGCTGGCCGTGCCGAATTCGGTGGTGCCACGGCTGTCCACGTTGTACCGCGACCATCTGCTAGTGCTGGCGGCACTCGACTTGGCGGCGACGGTCGAGGACGAGCCGGTGGTGCCATTCACCGTGGTCGGCGCCCAGCTGTCCGACACCGCCGACGCCGTGCTGGCGGCCTCGCTGCGGGCCGCGGAGGCGACCGTGTGCGGCGACAAGGCGCCGCCGCGACTGGCGGTCATCGCGATGGGCAAATGCGGTGCCCGCGAATTGAACTACGTCAGCGACGTCGACATCATCTTCGTCGCCGAGCAGGCCGACTCGCTGTCCACCCGGGTGGCCACCGAGATGATGCGGGTCGCGTCGACCGCATGCTTCCAAGTCGACGCCGGCCTGCGCCCGGAGGGCCGCAGCGGTGAGCTGGTCCGCACGGTCGAGTCGCACGTCGCCTACTACAAGCGGTGGGCCAAGACGTGGGAGTTCCAGGCGCTGCTCAAAGCCCGCGCCGCCGCCGGCGATGCCGAGCTGGGCAAGCGCTACCTTGACGAGTTGATGCCGATGGTCTGGATCGCCTGCGAGCGCGAGGACTTCGTGGGCGAGGTGCAGGCCATGCGCCGGCGAGTCGAGCAGCTGGTGCCTTCCGAGGTCCGCGCGCGCGAGCTCAAGCTGGGCAGTGGTGGACTGCGCGATGTCGAGTTCGCCGTGCAGCTACTGCAATTGGTGCACGGTCGCGGCGATGAATCGCTGCACGTGGCCTCGACGGTCGACGCGCTGGCCGCGCTCGGCGAGGGTGGCTACGTCGGCCGCGAGGACGCCGCGAACCTGACCGCCTCCTATGAGTTTCTGCGGTTGCTCGAGCACCGGCTGCAGCTGCAGCGGCTCAAGCGCACGCACCTGTTGCCGGAGGCCGACGACGAGGAGGCGGTGCGCTGGCTGGCGCGCGCGGCCCACATCCGCCCGGACGGCCGCCACGACGCGGCCGGGGTGCTGCGCGAGGAGCTCAAGCACCAGAACGTGCGGGTATCTCAGCTGCACGCCAAGCTCTTCTACCAGCCGCTGTTGGAGTCGATCGGGCCGCCGGGCCTGGAGATCTCGCACGGCATGACCTCGGAAGCCGCCGAGCGCCAGCTGGCCGCTTTGGGTTACGAGGGGCCGCAGACCGCGCTGAAACACATGTCGGCGTTGGTGAACCAAAGCGGCCGCCGCGGCCGGGTGCAGTCGGTGCTGCTGCCCAGGCTGCTGAACTGGATGTCGTACACGCCGGATCCGGACGCAGGATTGCTGGCCTACCGCCGCCTGTCCGAGGCGCTGGCGTCGGAAACCTGGTACCTGTCCACGCTGCGCGACAAGCCCGCGGTGGCCAGGCGGCTGATGAACGTGCTGGGGACTTCCACCTACGTGCCGGACTTGTTGATGCGCGCGCCCAGGGTGATTCAGGACTACGGCGACGGGCCGGCCGGGCCGAAGCTGCTGGAAACCGAGCCCGCCGCGGTGGCGCGCGCGCTGGTCGCCTCCGCGGCCCGGCACCACGACCCGGTACGGGCCATCGCCGCCGCGCGCACGCTGCGACGCCGGGAGCTGGCCCGCATCGGGTCCGCCGACCTGCTCGGCATGCTCGAAGTGCGGGACGTGTGCCAGGCGCTCACGTCGGTCTGGGTGGCCGTGCTGCAGGCGGCCCTGGACGCGCTGACCCGGGCCAACATGCCCGAGGACGGCAAGGCGCCGGCGACGATTTCGGTCATCGGCATGGGCAGGCTGGGCGGCGCCGAACTGGGCTACGGCTCCGACGCCGATGTGATGTTCGTGTGCGAACCGGCCAGTGGCGTCGAAGATTCCGCGGCGGTCAAGTGGGCGACGCCGATCGCCGAGCAGGTTCGCACGCTGCTGGGGACGCCGAGTGTCGACCCGCCACTGGAAGTCGACGCCAATCTGCGACCCGAGGGTCGCAGCGGCGCGCTGGTCCGGACGCTGGGTTCCTATACCGCCTACTACGACCAGTGGGCCCAGCCGTGGGAGATCCAGGCGTTGCTGCGAGCGCACGCGGTGGCCGGTGACCCCGATCTGGGCCAGCGCTTCATGCTGATGGCCGACAAGACGCGCTATCCACCCGACGGGGTGTCCGCCGAGGCGGTGCACGAGATCCGCCGGATCAAGGCTCGTGTCGAGTCGGAACGATTGCCGCGCGGCGCCGACCCCAAGACCCACACCAAGCTGGGCCGCGGGGGACTGGCCGACATCGAATGGACGGTGCAGCTGCTGCAGCTTCAGCACGCGCACGAGATCCCGGCGCTGCACAACACCTCGACGCTGGAATCGCTCGACGTCATCGCCGAGACGGGACTGGTCCCCGCCGACGAGGTGGAGCTGCTGCGGCTGGCCTGGCTGACCGCCACCCGGGCGCGCAACGCCCTGGTGCTGGTGCGGGGCAAGCCGACCGACCAGCTGCCCGGGCCCGGGCGTCAGCTCAACGCGGTCGCGGTCGCGGCGGGTTGGCACAACGATGATGGAAGTGAGTTCTTGGACAACTATTTGCGGGTGACCCGACGTGCAAAAGCGGTGGTGCGCAAGGTGTTCGGGAGTTGAGTCAGGAAGCCGGCGCGTTCGAGGCAATGTTCGAGGTGCTCAGCACCGCTGAGGCTGACCGGGTGACGGGTCTCTATGCGCCGTTGGCCGACGCGGTTCGCGAGCTCATCGACGCCACCATCCGGACCGAGGCCGATGACGACGTCGTTGCCAAGGCGCGCAACGAGATCCAGGCCGTGACCCGGTTGCTGCGACAACGGACCAGGCCGGTCGGCGTCAGCTTTCGGGTGGATGACCGTCCGCTGCCGTTGGGCAACGCCGTCGTCGGTGCGTGCAACCCGATCGCGCCGCCGGTGGTTGTCCAACACGACGGAGACGGGCGCTGCCACAGCGAGTTCGTGCTGGGAACCGCGTACGAGGGCCCGCCCGGTCTGGTACACGGCGGCGTCAGTGCGCTGGTGCTCGACCACATGCTCGGCGAGGCGGCCAGCGAGGGATTGTCCAAGGCGCGATTCACCGGAACTATCAGCGTGAAGTACCTGCGCGGCACCCCGTTGGGCCCGCTGCGTTGCGATGCGTGGATCGATCGCGCGGAGGGCGTCAAAGTCTTTGCAAAGGGCACTATTTCGGATGCGAAAGGGGTGACCGTGGAGGCCGACGGCGTCTTCATCGAACCGGCGTGGGCGCGGGACGGCCAATGAAGTTCTATGTCAGCAGTGCGTTTTTGAACACCCGGGAGATCGTCGAGATCGCCAAGGCCGCCGACGAACTCGGCTACGACGGTATCGGTATACCCGACCATGTGGTGAACCTGGAGACCCTCGAGACGCCGTACCCGTACACCAAAGACGGGCAGCGGCGCTGGCAGCCGTTTACGGACTGGCTCGACCCCTGGGTGCTGGCCGGCGCGCTGGCCCAGGTCACCACCCGGCTGCGGTTCGTCACCACGGTCTACATCCCCGCGATGCGCAATCCGTACTCGGCGGCCAAAGCCATTGGCACTGCGGCTGTCTTGGCATCGGGACGCCTTGAGCTCGGCATCGGAGTCGGCTGGTGCCGTGAGGAGTTCGCGCTGATGGGCGAACAATTCGAGCGCCGCGGCAAGCGCACCGACGAGATGATCGAATTGATGCGCGCGCTGTGGTCGCCGGGCTGGACGGAGTTCGACGGCGAGTTCTACCAGACGCCGCGCCTGGAGATGCAACCGACTCCGCCGCCGATACCGGTCTACGTCGGCGGCCTCAGCGATGCCGCATTGCGCCGCGCTGCGCGCAACGACGGCTGGATCGGCGATCTGATCAAGACCGAGCATGCGATCGAGGCGGTCGGCAAGCTGCGCGAACTGCGCGCCCAAAAGGGTTTGACGATGCATGATTTCACCATTCTCACGCCGCTGACCGATGCCTTCACCACGGCCGACTATCAGCGCGTCGCGGACGCCGGCATCACCGGCATCATCACGATGCCGTGGATGTTCTACTCCGGACCCGAAGCGACTCTCGACGACAAGATCGACGGCCTGCAGCGCTTCCGCAAGGATCTCGCACTCGACGGCTAGACGGTGAGTTCGGTCGCGGCCATACTCGAACGCATGCCTTTCACGGTGGTGTTCAGCAACGGCGAACCGCGCGACTATGGTGCATTCGACAAGTACGAAGTCACGGATGCGGGCGTATTGGTCATCGACATGCATCGTGCGGACGTCAAGCGCCACTACATCGCTCCCGGGAGTTGGCTCGAGCTCGTCGACATGGTCGACGGGCAGCCCGCAGGCGCATCGCGTGGGATCTTGGGTGTCAGACCGGCTCGTTAGACCTGAGGCCTGAAGGGGAGGACGTGAGACGTCAGACCTACGTCGCGGCGGCCGTCGCGATGACCATCGGTGTGGTCGCCGCGGCCTGCAGCAGTGCGGCGCTGGCTTTGCTGTTCGCGCCGTCCGCCATCGCCGACACCTACACCGATCAGGTGGTGGCGCGCTTCAACGCGCAGACGCACGTGGTCGCGGACTCGGCGGGCAGGCCGCCGCTGCAGAATCCCGATCAGGTCAACCAGCAGATCCTGACCACCCGTTGGGCGTGGAGCAGTGCACCACCGCTGTGGGTTGCCGCGGTTGCGCCCGACCAGACCGGTGTGACCACGCCGGACGCGATCCACGACGTCATCCTGCGTCGCCATCCCGAATTCAGCGGCGTCATCCTGGTCATCGACGCCAAGGGTTACCACGTGCGCGCCTACAACGTGCCGAAACCTATTGCCGACAACGTCGACCCACTGCTGAGTCAGTCGGCCAGAGATCACCGCAATGATCCGTTCGGTGCGACCAGTGAGTTCGTCGAGAAGTTGGCCGACGTCAATGTGGCATCAGGTTCACATGTCACCACGTCTCCCGCGTCGAGTCAGAAGCACACCAGCTGGGCGTGGCTGTGGACGATGGTGATCCTCATCGGCGTCGTGCTGGCGTTGGTGGGTCTGATCGTGTTCGCTGTGAGCCGAAATAGTAAGCGCCGCAGGGACGCCGAGGCGCAGGACGAAATAAAGCAAGAGTTGATCAACGCCGAATCCGGCGTCACCGATATCAACAATGCGCTGGTCACCGGCAGCGACGTCGACGTCAGTGCCGAGGCGACGAAGGCTAATTCCAGCCTGTACGAAGCGCGTCACGCCTACCAGTCCGGTGACTACTCCGCCGCGCGGGCGCACCTGCGGGTCGTGCAGGCGACGGTGGCCAGGGCGTACCAGAAGCTGTACCCGGACGCCAAACCCGATGTGGACGCCGTGAATTCAGTCCCGGTCGCGGACCGCAAGCAGGCGAGCGTGCAGACGACCAACCCGGAAACCGGTCAGAGCGTGACGATCACGAACAACAACTACAGCACCTCGCCGCAACCGGGATATCCGCACTACTACGGCGGCGGCTACTACAACGGGATGTTCTTCTATCCGGGCTTTTATCCATACGCGTTCTGGGGGCCGGGCTGGGGCTGGGGGCTCACCGATGTCCTGCTGATGGACGCCCTCCTGGACGACCGTTGGGGCGGCAGCTACGAGCGAGGCTTCGAGGCGGGTCGCGACTCGGCGTGGACGGATAGCGGCTACAGCGGTGGCCAGAACATCGACTACGACAGTCAGCAGGGAAACGTCGGCTTCGACGGAAGCTACCAAAGCTCGGGCGATTCGTACTCCGGGGGTGGCGACGTCAGCTTTGCCGGTGGTAGTGACAGCGGGGGTTACGACTCCGGTGGCAGCGTTGACTTCGGCGGCGGATTCGATTCAGGCGGCGGATTCGATTCAGGCGGCGGCGGATTCGACTCTGGCGGCGGAGGAGACTCCGGATTCTGAGCGCCACACGCGGCTCGATTCGGGGACGGTAGGCGCACCACACCTCGCCCACCGCGCTCGGCTCGCCAAATATCGGCATCGTGATACCGTATTGAGATACCGATAGTGCGAGCGAAAGGGGCTGCGATGACGTCGTGGCGGGACAGTGTCGCGGAACTTCGGGGCGCACTGCGGGGACCGGTCTTCACCGCTGACGATTTGGGCTACGACGACGAGGTGGCGGTGTTCAATATGGCGGTGCGGCACCGACCCGCGCTCGCCGTCGGCGCCAGCAACACCGCGGACGTATCTGAGGCGGTGATGTTCGCGGCGCGGCACGGCCTGAACATCGCCGTTCTCAACACCGGTCACGGACCGACCGTGGCCGCCTCTGACGACACGTTGATGATCACCATGAGGCGGATGTCCGACATCGTCATCGATCCCGAAAAGCATTGTGCACGAGTAGATGCCGGAGTTCGCTTCGGTCAGCTGGTCGACGCTGCCGCGCTGCACGGGCTGGCTGGGCTGCCAGGTACCTCACCCGGCGTCGGCGTCGTCGGCTACACACTCAGCGGCGGGGCAAGCTCGACGATGGGCCGTAAGTACGGCTGGGCCGCCGATCATGTCAGTGCCATCGACGTGGTGACTGCGGATGGCCGATTGCGTTGTGTATCAGCAGAATCCGAACCCGATTTGTTCGGTGCGTTACTCGGCGGCAAGAGCAACTTCGGCGTGGTGGTGGCGATGGAATTCGCGCTCTTCCCGGTGACACGGTTGTATGCCGGCGCACTGTTCTACTCCGGCGAGCACATCCGGCAAGTACTGCAGGCCTACCGAGAACTCACCGCGTCCGCGCCCGACGAGTTGACGACATCATTCGCGGTGCTGAACCTGCCCCCGTTGCCCGGCCTACCGCCATTCATGCAGGGGCACTTGACCGTAGCGGTGCGGGTGTCGTATGTCGGCGAAGCCCAGACTGGCTCGAAGCTGATCGACCCGCTGCGCGCGGCGGCGCCCACGCTGGCGGACACCGTGGCCGACATCCCGTACACCCAGTTCGCCACCATCAGCAACGACCCAACCGATCCCGCGCCCGCGGTCGAGCACTTCGGGCTGCTTCGAGAACTGACCGACGAGACCGTCGAAGCCATCGTCGAAACGGTCGGGCCCGGATCCGGCAGCACGATCAACATCGTCGATATCCGGCATTTGGAAGGAGCTTTCAGCAGACCAGCACCATTCCCCAATGCGGTGGGTGCCCGCGACGCCGCGTATGCGATGTTCGGTCTTACCGTCGTGCCGCCGGGACAAGACGTCGCGTCCTACCGTGACTCGGGCCGTGAACTTCTTGCGGCACTGCGTCCTTGGCTGCACGAGATGACCAATCCAAGCTTCGTCGGACCGGCCGACATATCCGGGGGCCGTATCAGGCGAGTCTACGAGCCCGAGGTGTATGACAAATTGCAGACGGTCAAACAACGCTACGACCCGTACAACAGATTCCGGCTCAACCACAACATCCCGCCGCGGTCCGCCGCCTAGGGCGCGCCGAGACGGCTGGCTTGTCCGGGCCCGGTATTTCCGTACCATACAGAAATGGCTGTCGAACGTCGAACCCGCCGGGCCGGGGGTGCACGCCGAAACGCGGCCGTCGAAGCCGCCGCCGGGGTGCTGGCGGAGCGGGGCTATGAAAATGCCCGTTTTGCCGATGTCGCACAGGCCAGCGGTACGGCGATCAGCACGCTGCAGAACTACTTCGGCTCACGCGAGGACATGCTGATCGAGGCGATGCGACATGCGACCGAAGTCGAGGTGGCCGCGCTCGAGGCCGTGGCCGACGCCGAGAAAGACCCGTGGAACCGCCTGGTCGCGATGATCGACCGCAACCTCAATACGCCGCTGCGCAACCACCAGATGCTGATCGAGTTCTGGCGCTCGGGCATCCGCGACGGGGAATTGCGGGACTACGGAGAAGAGGGCTGGGCCCGTTACCGGGCACCGTTTCTGCGCACCGTGATCGAGGGCCGTGACGCCGGCGTCTTCATGCCGGCGATCGCCGTGGAGGACGTCGTCGATCTGCTGTTCGCCACGATCGTCGGCGCCATGATTCCGCGGGTGCTGCGGTTTCCCAGCCCTTCGGCCGACCGGTTCCGGACGGCGTTGCTCCGGCAGCTCGCTGTGACGCTCGGTCGCCCCGGATACGAGTAGGCCGGGCGGGCCCACCGGGGATCCGCCCGCGACGTTAGCGAACGGCGGATTACCAGCGGCCGAAAACTCCGCGATGTCGCCGCCTGGTTCTGTTGTGCGAGCTAGTTTTTCGCGCAAAACATCCAGCGAAGGATCGCACATGAGTCACGCGTCGCGTTGTCGCACCGTCGGCCTCGGGTTAGCCGCTGGGTCCATATTGGCCGCGGGTTTGATCACCGTGGCGCCCATCGTGTCTGCCGACGGGACCGCGCAAGCCATCGCACCCGCGGCCCCGGCGCCGTTCCCGGCCGATCCGGTCACGAAGAACCCGCCGCCTGCGACCGGCAGCGCGCCGCCGGTTACCGCGCAATCAGCTCCGCCGCCGGCCGCTGAGCCGACCCAAAAGGGTGGTCAACCCGAAGGGCAGGCCACTCAGCAGCAGGCGACGACGCAGGCTCAGCAGCCCCAGGGGCAACCGCAACAGCAGCAGGCGACACAGCAGCAGGTCGCGCCCGCGACTCAGACTCCGAAAGGTGCTCCGCCGCCTGCCGAGGCGGCCGAGGCCTCGCCTCAACCCGCGGCGCCGGCCCCGTCGCGGCAGACTCCCGATGGCTCCGGTCCGCTCGTGGGCGATGGTCCCCGCTCGGGCCCCCTCGCCGGTGACGGCCCCGGGCCCGGCGCTGGCCCCAGCACCGGTCCCGGCCAGGGGCGGTTGGGTTCGGGTCCCGGTGCCGGCCCTGGCCCGGGCGGTGGTGGTCCCGGCCCTGGCGCCGGTCCCGGGCGACGGGGCGGCATCGGCAGGAATTGACCGCATCGACGACGACACCCGCGCGGCGATTGCCGCGCGGGTGTTGTCGTTAAGCCGACTTAGACGTCGTAGTACAGCGCGAATTCGTAGGGGTGCGGCCGGATCTGGACCGGCAGAATTTCGTTCTCGCGCTTGAAGTTGATCCACGTCTCGATCAGGTCGGGCGTGAAAACGCCTCCCTCGGTGAGGTATTCGTGGTCCTCTTCCAGCCGGTCGATCACCGCCGACAGCTGCGTGGGCGCCTGCGGGATGTTGGCGGCCTCTTCGGGCGGCAGCTCGTAGAGGTCCTTGTCGACCGGCGCCTGCGGCTCGATCTTGTTCTTGATGCCGTCCAGGCCGGCCATCAGCATGGCCGCGAATGCCAGGTACGGGTTGCCCGACGAGTCGGGGCAGCGGAACTCCAGGCGCTTGGCCTTCGGGTTGCTGCCGGTGATCGGGATACGCACGCACGCCGACCGGTTGCGCTGGCTGTAGACCAGGTTGATCGGGGCCTCGTAGCCGGGCACCAGCCGCTTGTAGGAGTTCACCGTCGGGTTGGTGAACGCCAGCAGCGACGGCGCGTGGTGCAGCAGGCCGCCGATGTAGTGGCGCGCGGTGTCCGACAGGCCGGCGTAGCCGGTCTCGTCGTACATCAACGGGCTGCCGTCCTTCCACAGCGACTGGTGGGTGTGCATGCCGGAGCCGTTGTCACCGAACAGCGGCTTGGGCATGAAGGTGACGGTCTTGCCGTTCTGCCACGCGGTGTTCTTGACGATGTACTTGTAGAGCTGCATGTCGTCGGCCGCGTGCAGCAGGGTGTTGAACTTGTAGTTGATCTCGGCCTGGCCGCCGGTGCCCACCTCGTGGTGGCCCTTCTCCAGGCTGAAGCCCGCCTTGATCAGGTTGGACAGCATCTGGGCGCGCAGATCGACGTAGTGGTCGACGGGGGCCACCGGGAAGTACCCACCCTTGGGCCGCACCTTGTAGCCGCGGTTGGGGCTGCCGTCTTCTTCGGTAGGCGAGCCGGTGTTCCACCAGCCGGAGATCGCGTCGACCTCGTAGAACGAGCCGTTGGTACGCGAGTCGAAGCTCACCGAGTCGAAGATGTAGAACTCGGCCTCGGCGCCGAAGTAGGCGGTGTCGGCGACACCGGTGCTGATCAGGTAGTTCTCCGCCTTGCGGGCGACGTTGCGCGGGTCGCGCGAGTACGCCTCCAGCGTGAAGGGGTCGTGCACGAAGAAGTTGAGGTTCAGCGTCTTGTGTTCGGTGAACAGGTCGATCTGCGCGGTCGCGGGGTCGGGCAGGAGCAACATGTCCGACTCGTGGATCGACTGGAAGCCGCGAATCGACGAGCCGTCGAAGGCCAAGCCGTCTTCGAAGATGCTCTCGTCGAAGAACGAAATCGGAATCGTGAAGTGCTGCATGATGCCGGGCAGGTCACAGAACCGGACGTCGACAAATTCGACGTTTTCGTCCTTGGCGAGTTTGAAGACGTCATCCTGCGTCTTTTCCGTCACTGATTGCTCCTTTGCTTGGTAATCCGCGGCCTGACGCTATGAAGGTGATGTTGCCCGCCCATCAACCCCGTGTTGCGCGGACGTTACGTGACCACGCGTCCCACAGATCGGAGTGCAGCAACGGCGGGTTCTATTGTGAGGCCCATGGACCGCAAAATCGTATCTGGTCGGCCGCGCGGGCGCAGCAACCCGTCCCTGCCGTCGGCGGCCGGCTCCGACGCGACGAAGGGGCGATGATGCCGGAGTCGCGCCCGGCGTACCCCGGCGAGACGCTCGGCTTGCCGAAAAGCGGCCCAGGCTCATTGGCGTCGATGGGACGGCGGCTGGCGGCTTTGATGGTCGACTGGCTGATCGCTTACGGGCTGGCGGCGCTGGCGATGGCGTTCGGCATGTTCTCCGAACGGATGTTGTCGACGGCGGTGCTGGTGATCTGGTTTCTGCTCGGTGTGGTGGCGGTGCGGCTGTACGGATTCACCCCGGGTCAGCTGGCGCTGGGCCTTCGGGTGACTGCACTGGACGGACGCCTGGGCGTGGGCCGGGTGGTGGCGCGCGGCCTGTTGGTGGCCCTGGTGGTGCCCGCGTTGTTCACCGACTGGGACGGGCGGGGCATTCAGGACCGGGTGACCAACACCGCCGTCGTTCGGCGTTAGGCGCGCCTACTTGCGCCGCACCGTTCGCTGTACGCCGCGCATCTTGCCGGCGCCCGGCAGCGGCCCCTTCGGCATGACGGCGGCGCCGGCGCGCGACCCGAGCGCGGCCAACCGCGACTCCAGGGTGTCCATCTGCTTGACGCTGATGTTGGCCGGCAGCTTGGTCAGGTGACGCTCCAGCTTGGACAGCGGAACCTCGCCCTCGCCGTTGCCGACGACGATGTCGTAGATCGGGACGTCGCCGACCAGTCGCGCGGTGCGCTTCTTCTCTTGGGCCAGAAGCGGTTTGACGCGGCTCGCCGCCCCCTCGCCGACCAAGATGACGCCCGGCCGGCCGAGCACCCGGTGCACCGCGTCGAAGTGGCCGGTCGCGGCCACCCCCGGCGTGACCCGCCACTTGCCGCGCAGGTTGTCCAGCACCCAGGCCGCCGCCCCGGTTTGCCCCTCGGCCTGACGGTAGATCGATTTCTGGGCCCGGCGCCCGAAGATGATGAACGCCACCAGCGCACCCAGCACCACGCCGAGCGGGATCAGGGTGAACATGGTGAACCCGCCGACCAGCACACCGACCGTCGTCGAGACGGCCACGATCAAAACGAAGGCGCCGATCATGTAGGGGAGCAGGCGCTTGTCCTGCTTGCGCTGCACGTTGAACGCCTGCCACAGCTGGCCGCGGCGCTCCTTGGCCGCGGCCTTGCGTTCGGCGGCCGCCGCTGCCCGGGCGGCCTTGTTCTCGGCGGTAGTGCGGGGTTTAGCCATAATCACCAAGGATACGAGGCGCCGTGCCCGTGATGGCCCCGAGTTACCCCAGGGCGTCGGAGGCGCGGCTGCGTACCACCTGCTCGTAGAGCCGGCCGGCCCGATACGACGACCGCACCAGCGGCCCGGCCAGCACCCCGGCGAAGCCCAGCCCCTCGGCGTACTGCGCGAACTCGTCGAACTCCTCGGGCTTCACCCAGCGCTGGACCGGGTGGTGGCGCGCCGACGGGCGCAGGTACTGCGTGATGGTGACGATGTCACAGCCGGCATTGTGTAGATCGGCCAGCGCGGTGCGCACCTCGTCGGGCGTCTCGCCGAGGCCGAGAATCAGGTTGCTCTTGGTGACCAGACCGTCCTCGCGTGCCGCGGTGAGCACGCCCAGGCTGCGCTGGTAGGTGAACGCCGGCCGAATCCGCTTGAAGATACGCGGGACCGTTTCGACGTTGTGCGCCAACACTTCTGGACGCGCCTCGAACACCTCCGCCAGGCGGGCGGGCTCGCCGTTGAAGTCGGGGACCAACAGCTCGACGCCGGTCGACGGGTTGAGTTCCTTGATGGCGCGCACGGTTTCGGCGTACAACCACACGCCGCCGTCGGGCAGGTCGTCGCGGGCGACGCCGGTGACGGTGGCATAGCGCAACCCCATCGTCCGCACGCTTTCGGCGACGCGCCTGGGCTCGTCGCGGTCCAGCTCGGCGGGCTTGCCGGTGTCGATCTGGCAGAAGTCGCACCGGCGGGTGCACTGGTCGCCGCCGATCAGGAAGGTGGCTTCCCGGTCCTCCCAGCATTCGAAGATGTTGGGGCAGCCCGCCTCTTCGCAGACGGTGTGCAAACCCTCGCGCTTGACCAGGCTTTTGAGTTCGGTGTACTCCGGCCCCATCCGGACCCGGGTCTTGATCCACGGTGGCTTGCGCTCGATCGGGGTCTGCGCGTTGCGCACCTCCAGCCGCAGCAGTTTGCGGCCTTCCGGAGCGACAGTCACATTGCTGATGCTACGCGGGCGGCGTCGGGTGCCCCCACCGGTAAGACCCCGTCCAGGGCGTCGCACACCGCCGCGGCGACGGCCACGCGGACCTCGTCGACGGTGACGGTGCGGCCGAGTTCGGCGGACAACGACGTCACCCCGGCGTCGGTGATGCCGCAGGGCACGATGGCCCCGAACGCGTTCAGGTCGCAGTCGCAGTTGAGCGCGAATCCGTGCAGGGCGATCGCCCGGGAGACCCGCACACCGATCGCGGCGATTTTGCGCGCAGGCCGGCCGGGCAGCCAGACGCCGGAGCGGCCGTCGACCCGGCCCGCATCCAGCCCCAGCTCGCGACACACCTTGATCAGCGATTCCTCAAGGCGCCGAACGTAATTCACCACATCCAGGGGCTCGGCCAGTCCGATCACCGGGTAGCCGACCAATTGTCCAGGCCCGTGCCAGGTGATCTTGCCGCCGCGGTCGGTGTCTATTACGGGAGTGCCGTCCACCGGTCGCTCGTGCGGCTCGGTGCGCCGCCCGGCGGTGTAGACGGCGGGGTGCTCCAACAGCAGCAGGGTGTCGCTGCCGCCGGCGACCCTGGTGTCGGCCAGGTCGCGCTGCAGCTGCCAGGCGGTGCGGTATTCGACCGTCCCCAGCTGACGGACGTCGATGGGTGCCGCGCTGGACCGGATGGAGCTTGTCACGTTGGCGAGGTTACGCTCCGCGCGGATCCAGTGTCATACCGGCGGGACGTGCCTTGGCGCGGTGTTCGGACCACGCGGTGATTTGCCCGCCTCTGAGCGACAATCGCCGTGGGTGCACGCTGGTGAATTCTCTTGTGTCACTTTCGTTTCAGTGGTCTCTGGCTGGGTTTTTTGTCGGTGGGTGCCGATAGTTTCATGACATGAGTTCAGACCTGGCCATCGAGCAGGACGTGGCCTTTGATGCGTTGGATGCCGCCCTGGACCTCGTGGTCGGTTTGGACTCCTCGCTGCTGAACACCCGCGAGCGCCTGGACCGGCTGGCCCGCTACGAGCATGTGCGCCGGCGGCT